>JBAXCC010000021.1:0-21699 GCA_037141675.1 bacterium
TTCTGGAAAATGGCATGATTTTCCAAAAGCGTGCATTTCATTATGCACATCGCATGCTTCTTCTTTCCGCTTGAAACCCATAGGTGCCCTGTGTAAACTCTAAATCATCGCCCGACAAACCGTGAAGAGCCTCAAATTATTCTCGGAGTCGAGAGCAGGTTGTTACGGATGGATGCCCGCCGTGCTCTTTATTTGACTGTGCTCCAAAACAAAAAGGCTGACGATGAAGACATTAGCAATCCTCACCTTTCTCGCCGCGATGCGTGGAATCGCGTGTCTTTTGGCACCCGAAGTCGCCAAGGAGAAGCGGGACGGCTCTATGTTGTTGCCGTTGTCGCAAGGCGGGACACTCGCGCCGCCGTGGGTTCCAATGCTCTCGCTGACTGATGCCCAAGTCGCGCCCGAGGAAGCCGCGCGATGCCGGTTCGCTGACGATGCGGAGGTTGGCCGGGCGCTGGTGGTCGGCCCGTGGCTGTCTGGAGCGTGGTCCGCACGCGCACAAAACAAGACAACGTTCCTTCCGAAACCCACGGAGGTCCGCGGACTTTTCCGAACCGTAAACCTGCCGTTCGGTGCGATGGTGCGCGCGGATTTCTTCGACTCCCGGAACAAGCGTTTGACGACCGCCACTTATCCGCTGATGCCGGCGAAGGACTGGGCGCCGTTCACCATCCGCTTCGACAAGTTCCCCGCCAATACGGCGAGCATGGAGTTCAGCTTCGGAGTGTGGCTTCACACGCAAGGCGAGGCCTGGTTCGCCCGGCTGGAGACAAGACCGGCCGGCCCGCATCCTCTAAGCGACATGCCGGCACCCGCACTCACGCGCCCTGTGCCACCGCCGCCGCAAAAGGGCACGGGGTTCTGGCGCGTGGAGCGTTTCGGCGATATCTGGTGGCTGCTCGATCCACAGGGCCGGCCGGGTTACAGTCGTGCCACAGACGCGCCGAACCCGCCATCCACGCTTGAGGAGGGGATGGCTGCTGCCGATCACTATGTGGAACAGCTTCGTGACTGGGGCTTCGATGGTCTCGCCGGCTGGCATTCCCTGCGGCTCTGGAGCCGCTACAATGCGGAACTGAGGAAGCAGGGCCGCCCGGCCATTCCCCAGTTTGCGGTGCTTAATTATCACGACTGCCTGCGCCATGGCGCGTATGACCTGCTCGCTGATCGCCGCGGTCGGCGGAAAGATGGCGAGCACGGCTTTCCGGACCCGTTCGATCCGCGCTTCGAAGTTGCCGCCCGCAAGTGTGCCGAGGCCCAGGCTGCGCTGGTGCGGAACGACCCGGACTTTGTCGCCTGGTTCGTCGACAACGAGATCGGGTTCGATGACCTGCACCGGTTTTTCTGGAGCGAGCATTGCGGGATGGCGTTTGTCGCCTTCCTGCGGGAGCGACATCCGGAGATTGCCGGGCTCAACCAGCGCTGGGGCACTACGTTCGCAAGCTATGAGGCACTTGTAGCTTCCCGCCCCGTGCCGCCTCTGGATTGCGGGCCGATGTATGAGGATTTCATCGCCTTCGAACGCCGGCTCTTTAAGCAGTATGCCGACATCACGTTGAAAGTGACTCGCCAAGCCGATCCACAGCACCTGATCGCGTCAAACCGTCACAATCTCGGCGGGGTGGACCACTGGCTGCCACACATGGACCTCTGCGCTTCCTACGACCTGGTAGCGGTGAATTTCTACCCGGACAACCAGAGCCCCGGGGTGGGTGCAAACGGTTTGGCTGTCCTGAGGGAGGTGGCGCGGCGTTCGGGTCGGCCGGTCATCATCGGCGAATGGAGCGTGCCGGCGATGGACAGCCATTTGTATGAGCAGCGCAAGGCGGCGCTCGACTGGTCCTTTCCACAGGCGGTGCCCACCCAAACCATTCGTGCCCGGCAAGCGGCGCGCATTACGGCAGACTTCTTCAACGAGCCCTACATCGTCGGTGCCCACTGGTTCATCTACAGTGATTTCGACAGCCCGCAGCGAGAGGCAAACCGCGGCCTGGTCCGAAGCGACGGCCAGCCGTGGGAAGAGTTGGTGCGCGAACTGGCCGCCGTCCATGCGAAAATTGACATCCACGTCAGACCCAGCCCCGCTCCGGCGAAATGAGTCTCACTCCAGAACAAGGGCGAGCGTGCGTCCGCCTTTGGGCAGCGTGAACGTCTCGCGCCGGAGCGTATCGCCGGTCTTCACGGTGACTTCGTAGTCTCCATGGAACGCTCGCAGCTTGTAACTGCCCTCGCTGTCGGTGATGCCTTTCTGATCGGTCCACCATTGCTTGAACACCAGATCCAGAAATGCGCGGCCGTTCGGTTTGGGCGACCAGTCCTTGCGGAACAACGCTGCTCGCGGACGCCAGTGGACCGGCTCGTAGAAGCCCCATTGTTGCAGCACCCCCACCGACGGATGGCTGAACACGGCGATGAAAAAGTCCCGCAGATATTTCGCCTGGAGCTCTTCGTTGTCGGTGTCCACGTCGAACTCGGCGACCTGCAATTCGAGTCCGAACTTAGCGAAGCGGTCAAGAATCTCCAGCACGCGCTCTGGGTCGGTGAGGAGATCGGCGAAGTGACCCTGAAACGCGATGATCTCCAGAGGAATTTTTTTCCGCAGCAGCATCTCCACCTTTTTCTCATACCACGGCAGGTTTTGCTCCGCATCCACCGCGCCGTAACCGATCATCCGGTGATCCTGGATGCCGAGCCGCGCACCGGGGTCGGCTGCCTGCACGATGCGATACCAGTTCACGATAGCGTCGTCCGTGAGCGCTTCGGGCAGGAAGTTGGTGTCCACGAATTCGTTGATGACATAGTGCTGGCACAGTCGGCCTTTGACGGTGCCGAGTTTTTCCGTAAGATGCTCGTCCCAGGCGTGGATATAAGCGGAGTAGTTCCGGTCCTTGATCAGTTGTTGGATACGATCGGGGAGCGTCTTGGGCGCCTGCCAGACCATCGGATGTCCAATGACGGGAATGTCATGCGCTTTCAACCAGTCGAGCGCCTTTATGAGATTGTCACGCTGTCCGGCGGTTTCCCAGCTTCGCCAGTTCATCACGGCTTCCGGGGTGGCA
The DNA here is from genome assembly GCA_037141675.1 of bacterium. GTDB lineage: Bacteria > Verrucomicrobiota > Kiritimatiellia > RFP12 > UBA1067 > CAIZQW01. The sequence continues at coordinate 3,060 of JBAXCC010000021.1, forward strand.
AGGTTGAAGTACTCGAGAAAGCGCTGCCGATACATCTCCACGTCGCGCGGCATCTGTTGTTCGACCTTGTAGATGTCCGGATTGAACGTGCAGCCGAACCGGAATGCGTGGCGCTGCATTGCCACGTGGACTTCCGCGCCTGCCACTGGCTTGCCCTGCTTGTCCGTGACCACAATCTCCAGATTGCTCTTCCTGATCTGCTCGATTCGCGTCAGGCAAGCCTTGCGCCATGCCGCGTCCTCCTCCATACCGTTGTAGCCGGCTGAAGCCTGGAAATCCTCGACGCGTTTGGCGGCACCGAAGTTAGAGACTTCGACGCCGGCGATTTCCAGCGTCTGGTTTTCCATGCCACAGCCGAATGAGATCTTTCCCTGACCGGGCGCGTGGTCGAGCTTGGACGCGAACGCGAACTGGAATTTCTTCCACTCCTGATCGGTCCGGACTTGGGTGGCATAGGAATTCTTAAACGGCGCGTCGGCGTTGCCGAACGCGACAATTGCCGTCGCCTTGCCATCCGCAGCCGCCGACTTCACGCAGCGCATGTGGAAGACGATCAGCAGCACGTCGCCGCTCTTAACGGGCTTGGCCGTCAGCCAGCGCAACTGGGCGGACCATTTGTTCTCCTGGCCTCGCGTTCTGGAGGTCAACTGCCACGCTTGCCTGAACGCCGGGTGATTGATCACGATTTCCTGTGCCGTGGCTGGCGCTCTTGCCGTGTCCAGAACCGGCACTCCGTCCTTCGGCAGTCCGGCCTGAACGGCGCGGCACAACAAACCAGCCACGAGAAGAGCAGTCGCGAGCGTGAGCGGCATGTGCAGTCTCATGGCTGTGGCTCGTTTGAACACGTTCGCATTCATCTTACTTGACCTCCTGAAGTCCAACCTGCCGCGAGAGGGGCAGCAGGAAACTAATTGCCGTGAGACACATCAACTGTGGATTATTTTTTCACAAGGGAACCTCCGGCAACTATTCTGCAGACCGCTGTTGCGGTTTATGGTAAATGGCGCTGGGCGTGAAGATTAGCTTGTCAACGAACGCGTTCGTTTTGAAGAATGACGAATCGAGCACTGGTTTTCCTGCGAGTGTGAGGTTTTCGAAAATGAGGTTGCTGATGCGTGCGTCGGCCTGACCCCAGAGGATCTGCGGTTCCTTGAGCACGCTGGGCGAAGCGATGGAGATGTTCTGGAAGCGGATGCCTGACACATCTCCGGCTTTGCGCTTGTCTCCGTTTTTCGAATAGGGTTCCGGCATGGTCATGCAGATGAAGAACTGCTGAAGCGTCGGCCGGGGGTCCTCGATATTGATGTTGCGGAAGATCACCCCGGCACCTGCCGCTCCGCCGCCTTCACCGCGCATGTTGAAGACCCGTCCGCCGCTCCAGCGGTGCCATTTAGCTCGCGCATAGATCACATCGCAATCCTCCACCACCAATGTACGGTTTGACAGATGCGGCAGGCTGCTCAGGACGAACGACGAGCCGTTGGCGTCGTTCCAGAGCACGGTACGCCGAATGCCCAGGCCATTCACATAAAGCGAATCATCCTGGGTGCGGATAAAACAGTCCTCGATCAGCGTATTTCCGAAGGGATTGATCCCGTCGCCATTCGCGCGCCAGGTGAAGATCTTGGTCCACTTCACCTCGTTGGGATGTCCTTCTTTGTAAGGGCTCACCAGCATGAGCGAGTGCGTCGCAGAGTCCGCGATGGTAATGCCTTCCACACGCGTATCGGTCGTGCCGATTAACTCGATCGGACGGTAAAGTCCATGTTCCTTTTCTGAGATCGCTGGCTCCACGTACTTTGGATGTTTCGTCCGTGCGCCCGACAAGGTGCCAAGGCCGAAGAGGCGGATGTGATGTCCGTCGCCCCATTTCCGGTTGGAGAGTGTGCCGTAGACCATGGCGTCGCCAGGGATGTAATACTGGCGGTTCGCGCGCAGCGGGAAAGCCAGCCCGACATCGTGAACGCCCGGAAGGAAATAGAGCGTGGTCCACGATCCGTCAGAGGGCGGTTTCTCGCCGGGCTTCACGGTCAACACGCCGGGATCATTGGGCTTAGGCTTGCCCGCCAACAACGGGTTGGCAAAAATTGAAATTGTGTGAATCGGCGGTCCTTTGTAGCCCTTGCCGGTATCCTGCGCGTCCATCTGACCATCGATGTCGACAGCGACGAGACACGGCTTATCGAGCCTGACAAGCACCTTGCCGTCTTTGACGGAACACGTCGAGGCTTTGCGTTGCGGATGCACCGCCGCAGTACGAATCGGCTGGTTGTTGACGCGAGCTATTTCGATCTCTACGGCACCAGCGGTTTCGAAGTTCACATAGGTGTGCGTCCAGCCCGCGAGAGTGTCGAAGTAGCCATCCGTCTTCTTTTCGACGGTCTTGCAGACGGTCTCCCATGCGAAGGCGCTCTGCCACGCGCTGGCGTCGCCGGCAGAGCGCACACGCACGTTGTAATGCTCTGAGGCGGCGAGTCCCGGTACCGGCGGATACACAACTAGTCCGTCTGCGGCGCGCGCCACGGATTGCCAAGCCAACAGTAGGGGGGCAATGATCGCGAGTGTCTGTTTCATTATTTTTTAAGTGTCCTCGATTTCGTCCGGGTTTCCAGTCTCACTATTTGTTTGGCTGCTTCGAGCTTCTCCAGCAACGCTGGATAAGGCACCTCCTGCACACTCACGTTTTTATCGATGGCGAGCCCGGCCGCTATGGCCGCGCTCTGGCTCAACGCCATGAAGACCGGCTCCATTCGGATCGAACCGTGCGCCACATGTGACGCAGAGAGGCAGATGGATGAGAAGAGATTTTCGCACTGGCCCTTGGGGGGGATGATCGAGCGATAGGAGATGCCATACGGTTTGGGTGGGACACGCCAGATGACACCGTCATTCAGCGCCTTGCCGTTCTCCGTGACGAAGTGCTGGACAATATGCGAGTCCATGCCAAAGGAGCCCAGTCCCACAGGGTCCGGTGCAACGCGTTTGCCTTCGCAGTCAAGCTGCGTCATCACGTAGTCGCCCACCATGCGTCGCGCCTCGCGGATGTAGATCATCCACGGCCAGCCGCCATTATCAGTGAACTCATCTTTGGGCAAGCCGTAGGTCGCGGTCCTCTTGCGGATCTCCGCTGGCACGCGCGGATGGTTCGCCATGGTCCAGAGAAAGCCGCGGATGTAGGTTTCATGCGCCAGCTCAATCTCGCGGCGGCGCTCGTAACTGGCGTCGGGATACTCCCAATTCGCGCCAGGATAATCCGAGCCAACAGCATGCATATTGTTCCAATCGACCTTTTGACCGCCGGCCAAAGGCTCGATGAGCGCGGGCAAGCGTATGTCGCCTGCATCGAAGTTGCGCAGCAGCAGTTCGTGATCGATTTCGCGATAGCCCGCCGGCTTTTCGATGGGGATGCGGTTTTTCGGATCCGTCGTGAGACAGACGCGATAGTTGAAGGCCTGAATCTTCTTGTCCCCTTGGCCATTCTTGAGACCCTCGATCTTGTGAATATGTGGCAGCAGGCCGCTGCTCGGATCGCCAGGCTTCACGTATGGATCAACATCCTTGATGAAATGATCCTTGTCCTTCTGTCTGTAGTGAACACGCGGGTTTGTGTCTCCCCGCCGCACGCCGGCCATGTCTTCGCCATACTGGCTCTCCGATTCGCGACCGACCGTGTAAGTCACACCTGCCGCTGCCATCAGATCGCCGACATACGTCGCATCAATGAACATCTTGCCGGAGTAGGTCTTGCCGCTGAGCATCGTGATGGATTTAATACGCTTGCCCTCTATATTCACGCCCTTGCCTGAGGTGCGGTCAAGCTTCTCATTGTAAACCACCGTGACGCCGGCGTCCGCGATCATCTTCTCGAACACCTGCTTGCCCACGTGCGGCTCGAAACTGCGAACGAAATCTGCGCCGTAAGCTTTCGCCACGCCTGCGTAGAACTCGGAGGCGATGCCGCCAAAAGTGTTCTGCCGTCCAAGAAAATCCGTGGCTCCGAGACCGCTGGCGCTCATGCCGCCGGGGAAACTCGTGGGGTTCACCCAGATGACCGAACGTCCTTCGCGCTTGGCTTCAATCGCTGCAATCACTGCGCCAGACGAGTCGCCATACACCACGACATCATGCGAAGTTGTCTCCTGCGCAGTTGCAGCAACCTGCACGTACAACAGGCAACCCAAGATGACACTCCCATTACTTTTCATCTATCTTGTTCCTTTATATTTCATTTTAAACCACGTGTGCCAGATATTGAAGGTGCTTTACCGGCGTATGACAGCCAGCCAATCTTCAGTCGCATCAGCCGGAGGATTACCGAGTGCGGCAGCCTTGCCGCCCTTGACACTGTTCACGGAACCGTTCAGAAGGTCTCCTCCGGCACGAGGATTGAACCATTTCACAGTAAAGGTGCCCTTGGTTGCAGAGAGATCGAGGTCAGAGAGGCCACCATTGGGGAGATAGACGAGATAAACCTCACCCTGTTTGGCGATGCAGAACTTGGAGTTGTCGTCCTTGGTGTTACCGATGAGCCCATCGGCACTCTTCATGTCCCAGAATGGAATTTTGTGTTCCTTGAAAAAATCAAGCGCGATGCGGGCGAAATTCCATGACTGGTCGCGGCTGCGATAGTCCTGACACAGAAGGTCATTCTGCGGCAGGCTGTAACCGAAGTAGTATTCCACGCCCGCACCGCCAGCCATGAGGTTGCCCCAGAGGGTAAGCTTACGTATATCATGCAGGGTGTAGCCTTTGCCGCCCTTCTTATCTTTCGCAATGCCATCAAATCCTTCATAGCCAGGGTCTGCGGGAATGCCGGTGCCAGCCGGACCCTGCTCATCATTGGCCACCACCCACGGTTTGCCCGCATTGTCGGACTCCGTAATCCATTTGAGCGTGCGCTGATGAACCTGGTTCCATCCATTCTGCAACGAGGCCCCTGTGAGCAATGACTGCTCGCCCAGCAATTTCGCATACACCTTGTCCTGCTCGTTGGGATAGGTGTGGATGACACGATTATGCTGATAGGGATCAAGGCCAGCCAGGTAAGCGATCTCGGCCCGTTGCTGTTCCGGTGTCTGCGTATTTTCCTCGCCGAAGTTCCAGTTCAGTGCAAGCTCGTAGGCGAAGCGCGCCACCAGCTCGCGATAATACAATTTCCGTTGCGGTCCGAGATCGCCGCCATCGAGCGACTGCGCCGCACCCGGGCCTTTCAGGTCGTCGTTCTCCGTCTCCTGCGTCTTGAAGTGCAGATACAGTCCCAGCTTCTGGCTGTGATCAAAAACAATCTGCCACTGATCCAGCTTCGAACAGTCGTAATGCAGCTTATCGTCGCGCTGGACAAACGGCCACACATTGTCACCATCGCCGCCGGCGTTGTAGGGAATGAATGAAAACGCATTGACGCCCTTGCTTGCGAGATAATTCAGCGCACCGATAATCCCTTTGCCTTTTCCGTTTTTCCACGTTGGGCTGTCGGGTGTCCAGTCCTTCACATGCGGCTCCCATGTCTTGAGTGGCGCCTTTGGCTTGTGGGCAGAGGTGCTATCAAAGTCCACATAGGCGAGAAACGTCTCCGGCGCATCAGCCCCGGCTTTCAGAAAATACTCTTTTGATCCGGCGAACTGGAGGTAGTGCTTGTCGACGTATTGCAGGCGACCGTGCGCGCGGAAATCGCGGCCCGTCTTATCCGTTTTCGCAATCGTAAATTGCCCGCTCGCGCCGTCGAAGGGCATTACCGCCACGCCATTGTTGTCGAGCGCCGCGAGTTTGCCACGCGTGAAAGACACAGCATACGTCCAAACACCTGCCTTGTCCGGCGCGAGGTGCGCGCGCCACTTCGTGCCTGATTCTGCGGAACTGTTGCCCGCATTGCCGTCTCCGGCAAAGTAGCCCGGCACGTGATAGCACGGCGAACCCGACTCATGCGTGAAGGTCACTGTCAGATTGTAATCGGTGAACGGATTCGGTTCGTTGTCCAACTCATGCGCATAAGGACCGTCGAGCGTCAGCGTGATTTTATGCCACTGCTTCAGCTCCCCAGTAATCTCCACGGCACCCTTACCATCGGGCTGGCGCGTGGCGATTGCAGACTGCGCGTCCGCCATGTGGACACTCGTGCAAACGAATGCGATACAGGCGAGTGCACTTCTCATTTGGGTCTTCATTTATTGAATCCTTTCTCCGTGCCTCCGCGCTTTTTGTCGTCTTTCAGGGTGCCCGGTTTCCAGGCGCGTGCGATCTCAATGTCGGCGGCAACCTTTTCCGTCAACGCGGTGATATTCACAGTGCCCACGCGGTTGTAGAGAGCCGGGAGATACTGGGCGTCACGCACCCGTGCATACTGTTTCCAATGCGTCAGGGCATCGCCAAGGTGGCGCAACGCCGCCTCATGTTCGGATTTGTCGCTGTTCATGTCGAATAGGGCCAGCGCACACGCTCCGCGGATCTTGGTAGCATAGTAGCGGCCCAGATGTTGCAGAGCTTCGCAGTCCATGACGGTCTTGCGGAGTTCGGAGTCCTGCTTCGCAGCCTCGCTAAGCGCGACGCATGAGGCCATGCTCTCCGCTGCCGCACGCTCAAGAGCTTCGGCGATCTGGAGCGGCGTGGTTTCCTCCATAGGCTGGTTGGCGGCGATCCGCGCGCGCCAGTCGCGGATGCAGAGCACCTTTGCGCCTGGCATGGAGATGCCGTCCATGAAATGGCGCACGGTGTAAAAACCCTTGCTCTTCGGATGGCTCAGGCAGGCCTCGGGATACCACTTGAGATCAATGTCCCCCCAGAAGAAGCGCGTGATGAGCGGCATGACTTGGGAGGCTTCTTGCAGCGCGCGGAAGAGTTGCTGCGACGAAGCCTGGGGATGGCGGGCAGCGAGCATCCGTTCGAAGCATGCGTCAGGTAGCGAGGGTTCGTAGGCCAGCCGGCCCCAGAGCATGAACGAATACCACTGCTTCTCCATCACCAGGGGACGCGGGCCGGGGCAGGGGTTGCGCTCAAGAAAATCGCGACCCCAGACATAGCCGTCCGGCCCCATGTAGAAGCCGGCCATCTTGTCAGCCGGAGGCATGTTGCGAATGTAGTCGCGGGCGTAAACAGGATCGCCGAAGCGGAAGGTGTAGATGTCGTCATTCCGCACCGTAAGCCAGGTCTTCCTGCCAGGCGCGAGGTTTTCCAGCAGGGGCTGGATGAAGGGCGGGTTCGTGATCGAATACATGTGCGCCACCGAATATTTGAAGCTGAACTCGAAAGGTCCCGGATAATCTTTGAAGGCGTCCAGAATCTCGCTCTGCGCAGTCCAGTGGAAGCGATGGATCATGCCGAACACACGCTTAGGGTCATCCTTCAACGCATCGCGCACGCCCTCGCCGTAGGTCTCCCACAGCCAGGCCTCCTTGACTTTGGAATCCATTTTATGCGGCATGCCTTCGCCGGCTGTGATACCCATGCCCGCGAGCAGGGGATAGGTCTTCACCATCTCTCGAACACTGGCGCGGAAATATTTCTTGGTGGTCTCATTACCCAGGTCATCTGTGATACCATGCTTGCCCTCAGCGCCGAAGGTAAAGACATTCCAGGTGAAGACATAGAGTTGAATGCCGCGGTCGGCAGCCTGCTGCATGACCCAGCGCCAGAATGCGATCTTCTCCTCCATGGTCATCCGCTTCACCACCTCGTGGTCAGCGAGCATGGCCGGCCGAACATAGCCGACACCAGAAAAACCGAAGTTGTCATCCAGCTTGGCGCGCGTGCGCCAGACATCAGCCAGCGCGACCTCGGGAAACTCCGGCACCTTGACCATGGAGGGGAAAGGATGGAGGCTCCAGAGCGAGAGCACGTTGTAGCGTTGACGCGCCATCGTATCAAGGAACTCCGTCCAGAACGCGCGCTCCCACATCTCAGGGATGTTCGCCTGCGCGGCATCGGAGCAGTCCGAATAGCTCGGCGTACGGAGGTCGAGCGGGATGTTGAACTTGATGCCGCGCCGCGCGATGTGTGGCGTGTGGTCAGAGTCCTTCAGTGCGTTGAGCGTGCCCGTACGGATCGCCTCCGCGATGTCCAGTCCGCCATACATCGCGCCAGCAGCATCAGCCCCGCGCACCGTGATGGAGCGGTGGCCTCCCTCGCTCTGCACGCGGATGCGATAGCTCTGCGCAACAGCAGCCCCCGGCTTTTCTACGACAAGCGCAATGCGTGTCGCATCAGCGTCAGCACCCAGGATCATGCCGTGCGCCATGGCCTCACGACGGATCTCTTCCACGGCAAACTTTCCCGGACCGCCTGTTGCTGGATCGTTTGTTAAATCAATGCTTGCGGCCAGCGCAGAAAGAGAAAGCGCAGAAAACAAGACCCCCCAGAACAGCGGAAGGCCAGGTGCATTTTTTTTATTCATTGTGTAAGTATCCCATACAGCCTGCCCTTTTGTCCACCCTCAAGTTCTTGTGTTTCGCGTCATTCAACGTTGTTTTTTTGTACTTTTGCCTTTTGCAAACGGGCGTTGACGGCGGGTGTCAAAAACCCTATGATGGAGCCGTTTTTGTTTGGCGATTTGCCAAGTTGGGGCCTCTATGCGCGACATATCAAAGGGTTGACTTTAAAAAACATCAACCTTTGATACAGTGCTGCCTGAAAGCCGCCAGAAAATAACGAAGGAATAACCATGAAATACACCCTCACACTCCTCACCGCATTGCTGGTGACGGGCGCCGGCCTGGCGCAAGGGTCGCCGCCGCCGGAATACACATGGAGCCTGTGGTATCGGCAGGCAGCAACGAATTGGAACGAGGCGCTGCCGCTTGGGAATGGACGACTCGGGGCGATGATTTTCGGCGGTGCGGGAGAAGAGCGCATTCAACTCAACGAGGACACGCTCTGGTCAGGCGCGCCGCACGACTACAATCATCCGGGCGCGTTCGCGCACCTCGCCGATGTCCGCAAGCTGATCGCGGAGCAGAAATTCGATGAGGCCAAGAAACTTGCCGACGCGACCATGCTCGGCATTCCGGCGGGTCAGGCATCGTACCAACCGGTTGGTGATTTGTTCTTGCGGTTCGCCAATCGCACGGAACCGCAGGACTACCGACGCGAACTGGACATGGCGGACTCGACAATGCGCGTCAGCTACCGGATCGGCGCGGCGCGGTTCACGCGGGAAGTCTTCATCTCACAACCGGACCAAGTCATGGTGGTACGGTTGACGTGTGACCAGCCGAAGCAATTATCGTTTGCGCTCAGCTTCACCAGTCCCCACACGAATCACGTCGCTGCGACGCCGGAAGGACGACTGACGATGAGCGGCGAAGTGAGGCTCGGACATTTCGACGGCGCGACGAACGGCACGCGCTTTGTCGCCCAAGCGCGTGTGGCGGTTGACGGTGGCCAGCTCGTTGCGGAAAACGGTAAACTTGTTGTTCGCGAAGCTAACGCGGTGACATTACTTTACACAGCGGCGACAAGTTATCGAAATGACAAAGACATCAGCGGTGATCCGCATTCGATTTGCCAGAAACATCTCGACGCAGCGGCCGGTAAATCGTTGATGGAATTGCGCACAGCGCATCTCGCGGATGTACGCGCGTTGTTCAACCGCGTGACGCTCGATCTCGGTGGCTCGGACGCGGCGCAACGGCCGACCGACGAGCGCGTGGCCGCCGTCCGGCAAGGCGCGCGCGATCCATTGCTGGTGGCACAATCGTTTCAGTTCGGTCGCTATCTGCTGATTGCCGGATCACGGCCCGGGACGCAGCCGCTGAATTTGGTGGGCATCTGGAGTGGCACGACGCACCCCAAATGGGGCGGCAAGTGGACGCTGAACTGCAACGCCGAAATTAATTACTGGCCTGTGGAAACGTGCAACTTGAGCGAGTGCCACGAGCCGTTGTTGCGGTTGATCGAGGAGTTGCGCGCGCCGGGGCGCGTGACGGCGAAAAATAATTACAACTGCCGCGGTTGGGTCGTGCACCACAACACCGACCTCTGGCATGGCACAGCGGTGGTGGACAGCTTCGGGTTTGGTGCCTTCACTCCCGCCGGCGCGTGGCTGTGCCGGCATTTGTGGGAGCATTACGATTTTACCGGCGACAAACAATTTCTCGTCCGCGCGTACCCAACGATGAAAGAGGCCGCGGAATTCTACGTGGACTTTCTGATCCCGGACGAGAAGGGTCATTTGGTTACGTCGCCATCCATTTCCTTCGAGCAAGGCTTCCGCACGAGCGACGGCAAGCGTGGCAACGTGTGCGCCGGTCCGACGATGGATATGCAGATTCTCCGGGACCTGTTCACGCATTGCATCGCGGCCGCGGAAATTCTCGGCGTGGATGCCGAGTTTCGCGGTAAACTCGCGGAAGTCCGTGCTAAGCTGGTTCCGACACAAATCAGTCCACGCAACGGCGAGATTCAGGAATGGCGTGAAGATTGGGAAGTTGGCAAGACTCCGCAGACTGCGCCGCTCTGGGGACTTTATCCCGGAGATGAAATCACGCCATGGGAAACACCGGCGTTGGCCGCTGCGGTCAAGAAGAGACTGTTACGGCGCGAGCCCATGTTTGGCAGTTGGTGCAGTGCCTTTAGCTTGAACCAGGCGGCCCGCTTGGGCGACGGCGCACTTGCGGAGCAGATGCTTGATCAACACATGCGAGGTCACGTCTTCCCGAGCCTGCTGTCAAAGTTCGGCGACAAATATGGCTTTCAGATTGACGGAAACCTCGGCGTCACCGCCGGTATCGCCGAGATGTTGCTGCAAAGTCACGGGGGCCTCATCAGCATGCTCCCCGCCTTGCCGCCGTCGTGGCCCACTGGCAACGTCACCGGCCTGCGCGCGCGCGGCAATTTCACCGTGGACCTCACATGGAAGGACGGCAAAGTCACCCACTACCGAATCGTCTCGCCCGAACCGCGCGAAGTCAGCGTCCGCGTCAACGGCGAAACGAAAACCATTCGATCAGAGAGAATCTCACAACCATGAAAACAACCGTTAACGTTCTGGCAATCCTATTTCTTTCCGCGCTCTTGCCGGGTGTGACCCGTGCGGAGCAGACAAATTCCGCCACCGCCTCTGGCGCAGTCAAGGCCACCGCGCCCCGCGCCGCAACGCCGATACCGAAGACAGGGAAAGAGGGCTGGAAGGAACAACACGATCAACTAGTGGCCCAGGCACGCAAGGGCAAAATCGATCTGCTCTTTGTCGGAGACTCGCTGACCAAGTGCTGGAGCAGAGAAGGCCGCGAGGTGTGGACGGCCCATTTTGGAAAACTGCATGCGGCGAATTTCGGTATCTCCGGAGACTGCACCCAGCATGTGCTGTGGCGGCTTCAGAACGGAGAGCTGGACCCTGTTCAGCCAAAGGCGCTTGTCCTGCTCATCGGCACCAACAACATCACCGAGGGCGATTCACCGGAGGATGTCGCGCAGGCTATCCGCGCCATCCTTCAGGAAATTCGGAATCGTTCCCCCGGCACGCGCATTCTTCTGCTGGGTATCCTGCCCCGGCGCGAACTCGCAAGCCATCGCGACCGCGAGACCATCCGCGCAATCAATAGTCTGATCTCTCGTTTGCACGACGGCGATCATGTCACCTATCGCGATTTCGGCGACAAACTGCTTCAGCCCGACGGCAGTCTTACGAAGGAAGTGACAAAGGATTTCTGCCATCTGACCGCCAAGGGGTATGAGATTTTTGCCGAGGCGATTCAGCCCGTCGTTGAGTCACTCCTTTGCACAACTCGGTAAAGCGCATCGAGTCCATTCGCTTAATTCGTTGATAAAAAGAAGAAAAGAAGGCATTTTTTGTGCCATTTCGTGGGTTTTGTGGTTCCACCCAATGAAGTTATAAGTACGTTTTTTTGCCCAAGTCAATGCAACGCAGATGCGCCCTTGACCGGTTTGTCCGTCAGTTTTGCCTTGAGCCGCTTGTTGGCTTCGATGATGCAGGTGAGCAACTCGGGGTTTCGCTCGCGGGTGAGGTCGAAGCGCTGGGCATCTTTCTGATCCATCGGGCGATCCGACTGGTAGCACCACCAGTAAGAGAGAGGGACTCCGGCCTCGACAACGCTGTTGAGCGCCTTTTCGACCCAAGGCCTGGAGGCTGCGGTGTCCGTGTAGCTTTCGAAATAGTCGGGGTTTTCCTTCCAGATCTTCGACTCTCCTTTGGCAGTGGCATGGAGTCCGAGTTCGCCGATCATCAGCGGTTTACCGAGGCGCTGAGCGATTCGCATCCACTCCTTGTTTCCGAGCAACGCCTCGCCGCCCGCGCCGTCCGAGATGACATACCCCGGCTTGTTGTTCATGTACGAATGAACATCGATCACGTCCACGCCGGTAGTGGCGTAGAGCATTTCGAAACACTTGGCTTGCTCCTCAAACGTATCCTTGACCCAGCTGCGGCGCTGGTAGAGGTTCCATTGACTCTCGCGCATGTTCGAGCCACCGCTGCTGACGAGCCGTAGCGGATCAGCAGCCTTGATGCGCTTCGTCACATCTTGGAAAAAGCCTGCCACCTCCTTCAGTGTGGGCATGCGCTCTCCGTTAAAGATCCGGTCCTTGCTGCCGATGTCTGCCGAGAGCGTGATCTCATTTCCGATCTCCCACATCAGCACGGTTTTGCGATGCTTGTAACGCGCCACGGTCTCATCAATGTATCGATAGAGTAATTGTCGCCCGCGCGATTCCGGGTTCGACATCAGTTCGCGCACCTGTTCCTCGCCGTGGACCCAGCCCTTGCCCGGGACAAGCTTCGTGTCGGTAAACCCGCCTGAGGCCAGACTCCAGACCACGCGGATCTTGTGCTTGTCGCAGAGCGCGAGCGCCTTGTCGAGGGACTCGTAGAGCAGTTCGCGCTTCTTTGGATCTGCGTACGACTCCGCTCCAGCCGGCCCCCAAGGCAGGGCGAAGAAGCGAATGGTCTGGAACCCCATTTCGTTCAACTCCCGCAGTGCCTTGTCCTGAGCCTGCACCAGCGGGTTTGCATCGTCCAGTGCTTTGCCAGCCATGCGCTGTTCATAGAGCTGCCAGAGTAGGTCGAATTTATTGAAGCTAATCTCGGCGAACGGCTGGCCGTCGAGATAGAAGCGCCCCTCACGCATTGAGAGCACATCGCTCTTCTTCAGCGTGGCACTCTTATCCTCGGACATGTTCCTCTGGATGTTTGGGCTCTCTTCCGCTACGCTAGCCACGCACACAGCGAACAGGAGCGATAGGATATGTTTCATGGGGCACTTCATTTCAAACCTCCAATCGCCTCGCGCATCGCCACGAGGACTTTCTCCACCTCGACAAACGGATCGTAGTCTTTGCGACCCATTGCAAGCGTCTCGATAGGCAGGAAACCGCGATAGCCGCCGTCGTGGATGATCTTGGCAAGTTTCGTGAAGTCGGCGGGCGGCGACTTCAGGCTACTGCCCAAGGTTTCCTTGATTTGCCAGTTCACGGCATGCGGCACCATCAGCGCAATGTCAGCATACGGGTCATCCGTAAGGTATTTACCCGTATCCACGAGAGGACCGCACCACGGGTGAGCAACGCGCTTAAGCAGACTGAGATGCTCCGGGCCCGTGTTGAGAAAGTCGCCGTGATTTTGCACGGCGACGATTACGCCGAACTTTTCGCCATGCTCGGCGCAGGCCCGCAGGTCGTCGGCCATCCATTTCTCCACCTCCTCGCGATTCGTGTTGCCGGAAGCCGTCTGCCAATCCTTGAGAGGCGCTTGCGGGCCTGCGAAGACGCGGATGACCGGCGCTCCGAGACGCGCGGCAACCTCGATCCATTCTTTCGTCAACCGCACGCCCTCGGCACGCACCGTCTTGTCTGCGACGGTGAAGTCATTTCGCACACCGGTGCCGCTGATGACGATGCCGCGATCATGCGTGTAGCGCTTCATCCGGTTCAGATAACTATCGGCTGGCGCCTTCGGGTAACCGGGGAAGAAATAGCCGGTGAGGTCCACGGCTTCGATATTGTGCTTCGCACAGAAATCGCACACGCCGAAGAGGTCAATGCCTTTAGTGGCGTCTTTCATGTTTTCGTTGAGCAGTTCAAGGAAGGAATAGGCGTTAAGCGTTGGCTTGAGCAACGGTCCGCCCGTGCGTTGGATCGGTATCTGCGCGAAAGCAGAAGTCGTGGCGGCTGCGAGTGGCGTCAGCGCCGCGAGACGGATGATGTTGCGGCGAGTGACGGTGTTTGCGGGTGTCATCATGGTAGTCTCCTATTGTTTAAAGTGCAGCAGACGATTGAGGTGGACCGCAGGCAGCGAGAGCACATCGTTTTGCTTCAGCGTGGCACTCCCATCCGCCGTCCAAGTCCAGCCCTTGGCGACGGCATCGGCCCACATGATGGGGAAATTTGTGTCGAGCTGCTCCTGACCGTTGATGAACCACATGGACCATCCCAGCCCGAGGCGCTCGCAGGTTTGGTTCACATAATTATCGCCTGGGAAGGGCTGTGAGCGCCATTGATCCAAGCCAATCGCACCGGGGATATTGCCGGGCGGGAAGGCGTTTTCCGAAGGCCATCCAGGATATCGAGAGTGAAGGTTGCGGAGGTTTGCGGCATTGTTGGCTGCTCCGTAAGCGGCATCGTTATTATACAAATGATAGGCGACGGAGGTTTTCGTCCAATCCACCGCGACGCCGGGCATGGAGGCGAAAGTGATGGCAAGGTTGCCAAGACCTGTCCCAGTGGCGTAATCGTTGATGCCAGACGGCGTCAGGATCATGACATGCGTGAGCGGAGCCGCTTTTCGGATGATGTCGAAGGTGCGCCTGAGGGCTTGAATCCTTGGATGCTTGGCTGCACTGTCAGAAGCCTTAGGCGTCATGCTGCCGTTGTTGCCGATGCCGCTCATCGGTTCATTCGATGCCTCATAAAGGACATGCGTCCGGTTTGCAAAAAAGGGTGCCACATATGTCCAGAGTGCGTTGACATATTTTTCGTTATAGTTGGGAATTTTGTTATGGGCATTGATAATGACATACATCCCATTCGCCGAGGCATAGTTCACAGCACGCTCCATGCGGGCCAGTTGCCGGGCACGATAAATAGGATCGTTCCAATCCGTCGGCGTGAACGTAGTGGAAGGCGTGTAGGCCTCCACCTCCCAGGCATCGAAGAGAATCATGCGCACGGCATTCAAGCCCTTGGCCCGCATAGAGACGTAATAGGATGCAGGTTCTTCCTTTCGCTGCTTTTCCCAAATCCAAGCCGTGCCAGCCCTCAGCGGCGTATTGGAATCCGTGCGAAGTACTTTCAAATTCGGGCCACCGTAAGGGTCTGGGATACTCGCCACGATGACACGCCCACGGTCGGTCGGCAATGGACTGGAATTCGCATGCGCCGAGGCCGCGAACAACAGAAAGACGAGAACAATAGACCGATAGCAGGGATAACCATGGAGTGGGACTATTACTTTTTTTACAGGTTTCGCAAGCATGCCAGAGCGTCCTCCAGAACAGAATTTGTTTAAAGATTACGCCCTTTGCAGGAAAAGCTCAAGGGGGAAAAATGAAAATCGGACATGCAACGCTCAACGGCCAACATTCAATGTTCTGAAGTTTGAAGTTGAAGGCAAGCCCCCCCGCCAGCGCAGCTGGAATAAACGAAGAAGTAACTTTGAAGAGGAATAATGGAATGTTGGAATACTGCAATAGTGGGAGCGAAAATGGCCGGCAATCTGGAGGGACGCGCTTTGTCGCGTCCGGCCACGACGAAGCGTGGCCCTCCAGAACCGATATTCCCCACCATTCCAACATTCCCATATTCCAATATTCCAGTTGGAGTTACAGACACGCCCGTTCGCCGCTGCAGCTTCAAACCTCGCACGTCTTCACCATCTTCTCCAGCGTCAAAAGCGCGTCCTTCGTGGGAGAGTATTCGTGCGCGAAGTAGCCTTTATATCCAAGGTCGGCAATCGCTTTGCAGATGGGTGGGTAGTAAAGTTCCTGTGTCTCGTCGAACGCGTGGCGGCCCGGGTTGCCGGCGGTGTGGAAGTGGCCGATGTATTGAATGTTGTCGCGGATCGTGCGGATGATGTCGCCCTCCATGATCTGCATGTGGTAGATGTCGTAGAGGAGCTTGAAGCGCGGCGAATCGACTGCCTTGCAGAGTTTGACGCCCCACGCCGTATGGTCGCACATGTAGCCAGGGTGGTCGACCTTGCTGTTCAGCAGCTCCATGCAGAGCGTGACGTTGGAATCCTCTGCCAAGGCTTTGATCTTATTGAGAAAAACAATGCAGTTTTCAAAACCCTGCTCGTCGGAAATTCCCGCGCGGTCGCCGGCCATTACGATGACGTTCGGTACGCCTGCGGCACCAGCGGTTTTGATCGCCTCGCGAATCTTCGAGTCAATCTCCGCGTGGTTCTTGAGGTCGTTGATGCCTTTCTTGATGCCGCTGCCGCCAGACACCATGGTGGGTATCAGCCCGTATTTCCGGAGCGTCGGGAAGTCCGCCGGCCCCACAAAGTCAATCCCGACGATGCCCAAGCGTGCGGCTTCGCGGCACATCCCGTCGAGGTCCAGTTTGGCATCCTTGAACACGCCGCGGCAGACAGCCTGTTTCAAGCGGCCTGGGCGGGGTGTTGGTGCTTCGGCACGGGCGGGCGTTGTCAGCGCGGCGAGCGCGCCGGCGCCTGTGAGGGTGGAGAGGAAGTGTCGGCGAGGAAGGCTGGAAGAAGTCATGCTGGTCATAGGTGGAAGATTATTCATGTTGGCTGTATCCTTTTTGAATCACTTATTTGAGTTCATCGCGTTTGGCCGGTCCCATATGGGGCAGTTTGAGGCGCATTCTTGGAGAACGTCTCCCGTCCAATCCCTCTGGGCCGGAAACTCCCGGCAAAGGCTCCGATGTCCGGGGGGCGATCATCGCGAAACTCGGCACCGCCAATCGGCAGTAGCCTCGCTTCCGGTGGATGGTGAGCTGCAGAAGGCGTGGGATCTGGAAACGGCGCGCCGGGTGGACTCGCAGGATCGCTGACACCTGCGCCGATAAGCGGAGAGCCCTGCACCGGGCGCAATTGGTTGTTTTCAAGTCCGGCCAGGCCGGGGTCCATGCTTGTGATCGTCCGAGTCCATTCGGCAGGAAGGGAGCGAGCTGATCGATGGACCCAATTGGCGGTGCCACTTACCCGCCGGACGCCGCCGACCCATTCCGCCCTGGCATCGTCGAACACCGCACCGGAAAGCAGGAAGAAGACGTTGTTGTGCATCTCCACACTCTCGACACCGAAACGGGCGTGGAGATGCGACTCGGGTTTGGGGGCACGATGGATGAACGTGTTGTTCAAAAAGCGATAGCGACCGTTGCTTTGGCCGGTGCCGTCGCCACCGACCCGGACATTCCGCCCGAATCGAGAGGCGATCAGAACATTGCCGACCACGTCACCGTCTTCGCGGGTACGATCAGCTCGCACGCCACCCGCCGGATCCGCGCCAATCAACTCGAGGTTGTGATAGAAGGCACTGCTGATCCAGTTGCCGTAAACAAGGGTGCGTTCAGCACGGGATTTGACGTTGTTGCCGCCCGTTCCGTCGTGGATGTAGCAAAAGCGTAACCGGAACACCGATCCAGGATGCATCTCTTCGTCGGTGGCGATGTAGAACTGGTGTTCGACCTGGCCACGGCCACAATGGAATACCTCGCAGTATTCCACGGTCAGGTTGCCGGAAGCATGGTCGGAGGACATGATGCCGTTCGGGCAATCGCGGACGATGCAGTCACGGATGGTGATATTGTCAGCGCGATGATTCAGTCCGCGCCGTTCCGCGTCGGCGATCTCAAATCCCTCGAAGACATAGTTGCTTCCGGTGAAGTCAACGACGTCGCGCCCGCCAGCGATCTGCGGACGTTGCCCTTTGACCTTCACCCCGCGGATGGTGATCGGGCGATCAGCAGTGCCAGACCGGTTGAAGGCGATCCCGCCTGGGAAGCGATTGCCGCCATCGACCTCGACCAGATCGCCGGGGGCGAGCGATCCCGCGATCTCCTGGAGCGTGTGGTGCGAACGTGTGGGTCCGACTTGATACACGCGGGAGACTGGCTCCGCGGCGTGCAGCGCGCCCAGCGGGGCGAGCAGCAGGACGGCAAGCGTGAAGGTTGTGAGTCCGTTCATTTGCGTTCCTGGCGTTCGAAGTATAGCAGACGATTAAGGGGGACTGTGAAGGTCTTTTTTACAGGGCCGGTAATCAGGGTGTTGTCGTCGGCCTTCCATTGTCCGGAAGGGATCTGTACGATTCGTGTGGTGCCCTTGGTGACCATCGGAGCCACCAGCAGACTGTCGCCCATCATGAACTGATCTTTGACATGCTCGTAGCCGCCGTCGGGGAAATCGTAAGCCAGCGGACGCAGGATCGGTTCGCCAGTGGCGGCACCGGCTGCGGCAAGCTCAAGGATGCGCGGTGTGAAGCGCATCCGTAGCGCTACAGCCTCTTTGACCGCGGCCAGATGAGTGGCGTCCAGCACACGCCAGGGTGCGACAGAGAATTGCATCATCGGTGCGAGGGCGTGGACTTGCGCGGAGCGCACGATCAGATCCTGGTCAATAGTCGCCGCATCGAGGAAGGAGGTAAACTCGCCGCCGCCGATTAGATCGGGACAGACAAATGTATACCCCATGAGACCGGCTGCGATCATATCGGGGATGAGTTGTTCAAGGTCT
>JBAXCC010000022.1:0-21298 GCA_037141675.1 bacterium
AGGTGATCCTGCCGCTTGCGGAAGCCGAGCAGTTCAAGGTGGCGATGTGCAGCGAACTGGCGCAGTTTCATGGGGACACAAAGAAACTTGCAAGGGATATGGGGGCAGCCTTGAAGCGCATGACCGCGAATCCCTTCTATCTGCGTGTGGAGGGCAAGCCGGTCGTATATCTGTATCAGGTTCCGTTTAATCCCACGCTGACGATTGAACGCTTCGGCAGCCTGCAGCAAGGTATTGAGGCAGAGACGGGGCCGATCTACTGGCTGTTCGACAAAGTGACGAATGCGGGTAACAAGATGGACATTCCGAAGGCGTGGTTGGCCGTCCCGGAAATTCAGATGTTCGGATTCTATGGGACGTTCAGCATCAAACGCGAGTGGACGTATGACCGGTTGCTGACCGATTACACGCGGGTTGTCAACGCGGCACATGCTGCAGGCAAAAAGATCTGCGTTCCCGCACATCCGGGACATGACAACAGCGGGTTCCGCCCGGACGACAACTTCGTTATACCGCGTGATAACGGCGAGACGCTGAGAGGCTACTTACGCTTGGCGACCACTGTCGGTGCGGACGCGATCATGCTGACCAGCTTCAACGAATGGCCGGAGACAACCGTCGTCGAACCATCGTCTTCCTGGGCCGATCCTTACCAATACCTGAAGATCCTTGCGGAATGGGAGGGGAAACCCTTCGTCGTCCCGTCGCCGCCCAACAGCAGCAGGTTGCCGGAACTCCAACACGGTCGCTAAAGACCTCGCTTATCTCATCATCACATAGAGTTGGATGCAGAGGAAGTGGCAGATCGTGCCACCTAAGACGAATAGATGCCAGACTGCATGGTGGAAGGGCATAATCCGCCAGAGATAGAAGACGGTGCCGAGGGTGTAGAGTAAACCGCCGGCCAATAGCAAGAGGAGTCCGCCGAGCGGCATTGCGGCGATGAGCGGCTTAACGGCAATCAAGACGATCCATCCCATGAGGATGTAGGCGAGCGTGGAGAGCTTGCGCCATTTGCCGGTGTTAGAAATTTTGTTGATACTTCCGACGAGTGCCACACTCCAGACAATTCCGAAGATTGTCCAGGCGATGATTGGGCTGGATTCACGCAACGTGACCAGTGTGAAGGGGGTATAGGTCCCCGCGATGAGGAGATAGATGGCGATATGGTCGAAGATCTCCATGATCTGCTTGGCGCGCTCATTCGTCAGGGCGTGATAGACGGAAGAAACCGTGTAGAGCAGGATGATGGATAAGCCGAAGACTGTACCGCTGGCCACTTTCCACGCCACATGCGTGCCGCTTTGAACGGCGAAGACGACCATCAACGCGAGCATGGCTGCTCCCAAGTGGCTACCAATGGCGTGGATGGCGCTATGGGAAATCTCTTCTGTAACCGTATAATCTCTAGTTTGGAATTTATTCATTGTTGCAATGTCCTGTGGATTTCTTCTGCGAGAGTGTTGTCAATGCCCGGAACGGACTCGATCTCTTCGCGAGTGGCGCGGGAGAGGCGGTAGATGGATTTGAAGTGCTTGAGGAGCGCGGTCTTTTTAGCGGGCCCAATTCCGGGGATGGCATCCAGCGCGGATTCGCGGATGGTACGGTTGCGGAGCCAGCGATGATACGTCAGTGCAAACCGGTGGGCCTCGTCGCGCAGCCGCGTCAGGACGCGCAAGGCTTGAGAGTCCAGGGGCAGACGAATGGGCTCTCGTCCGTCATCCACTACAATCTCCTCAAATTGCTTGGCGATGCCCACACTGGGAATCGTTTCCATTCCGATCTCTGCGAGGGCTTCGCGCGCGGCGCGCAGTTGCGTAATGCCGCCGTCGATCATGATCAGGCCGGGCAGGGGCTTGCCCTCATCCCTCACGCGGGTATAGCGGCGCTTCACCACTTCGGCGATCGAGCGCGGATCATCCGCGCCCACAACGGTTTTAATTTTGAAGTGACGGTAGAAGCGCGGATCAGGAATGCCCTCGCAGGCGACTACCATGCTTGCGACGGAGTGGGTACCGAAGAGATTTGAAATGTCGTAGCCCTCAATGAGTTTAGGCACGTTGGGCAACCCAATCATCTCTTGAAGTTCTTTGATACCTTTGCGCGCATCTGCGGCGCGGAGATCAGGAGCCCTTGTGATAATGCCTCTTCTGCGCTTCATGATCTCTTCCAGGGCAAGCCAGGTGTCTCGAAGGATAGCAGCCTTCTCAAAGTCTTGTCCTTGCGCAGCCTCTTGCATCTGCTCCTTGAGTTCCTTGATGATGCCCATGCGCTCGCCCCGCAGGAAGGCGCAGGCGTCATCAAAACGGGTCCGGTAGTCTTCGGGTGAGATGCGATTGACGCAGGGTGCGGAGCAAAAACGCACGATGTCATTGATGCAGTGCTGATAGGTGTCGGCATCTGGATGGATCGGGGTGCACTTGCGTAAGCCGAACCGCTTCTCCGTAAAATCGAGAACCGTACGGAGAACAGAGTCTGAAGGGAACGGGCCAAAATAGATCGCCTGATCATTGCGGATGATCCGGCAAGTCGCGATACGGGGGAAGGGCTCGCCTGGATCTGCCCGAAGCGAGGCATATTGTTTGTCGTCACGCATGAGCACATTATAGCGCGGACGATAGGTCTTGATGAGATTGCTCTCGGTGAGTAACGCCTCTGCATCGCCCTTGACCGTGACGGTTTCAATATCCGCGATGCTGTTCACCATGCTGCGTAACTTGGG
Source organism: bacterium (assembly GCA_037141675.1). Classification (GTDB taxonomy): domain Bacteria; phylum Verrucomicrobiota; class Kiritimatiellia; order RFP12; family UBA1067; genus CAIZQW01. Next base: position 2,723 of record JBAXCC010000022.1, read on the forward strand.
GGGTGCCTTGCGCAGGGTGGATTCCCGGAAGTAACTCGCGACACGCTTGCGCAACGAGATGGCCTTGCCGACATAGATGATGGTGCCCTTGCGGTCACGCATCATGTAGCAACCAGGCTTGTCCGGAAGAGCTGCGAGTTTTTGTTGTACAAGGGGAGGAATAATCATGGCGTTTAATGGGCATTATAATAACACGGGCCAGACGCCTGTGTCGAACCCGTAATCAGTAGATGTTGGCACTGCAAGTCCCACGTCTCAGGTCCCAAGTCCACGGGCGCAGCTCGGAGTTATTGGATTTATTTCTCTCTGATGTGTGTTGCGGGCGTTTACGGGGAGTCCGGAACAGGATGCCAGCGCCGCGCCCTGACTGCGTCCGCGGCGAGGGGAGGCAGATATCTATCTGGCCTCCCTCGCCCGTCCTTCGTCATGACACGGCCCCGGCATCCCACCGGACTCGATCCCCCGTAAACGTCCGCGGTGACATGGCGTCGGCGCAACCGAGAGAGCCCGTTGCTCCGCTGCCGTCCGTTCCGTTGGCCGGAGCGCGCCGGAGGAGGCGGATGCGCGGCCCTGGTGCGGTCGCAGAATACCGCATCCCTGCCATGGCCACGCCTGCTCCTCCCCGGCATCGCTCCAGCCCCCGGACCCGGACTCCGCGCACCGTCACGGCCCCTCTCTGCTGCACCGCCGTTAGCGCCACCCCTCTTCGGGTGGCGGCCATTGCCTCGAATAGTTTGCCAGAGACTTACAGCAGAACAGCCCGGCTCCCTGGGAAGGAGCCGGCCAGCGGACGAAGGGTGTCAAGACGGGGGAGCGGGCGCGTGACAGGCGTGGCTCGCGTGACATCGCAGGCGAGGAATGCGGGGATGCGCCTATGGGCGGGGCTGACGTATCCGTCACCCGCTCAGAGGCGCGTCATCCGCGTCCGAAGCCCGATGGCACCGCAGGACACGCCCGAACGCGGAGCGAGGCCGTCGCGACACCGGAGGCCGCCCAGGTACTCGGGCGGTCCGGAGGGGGTATCCAAGCATCCGCCGCTCATTCAACGGATGCGGATTTGCGGATGCGCGGCAGGGGCTGGATAGGTATCCGCCCCTGCCGCGACTCAGACGCGAATACGCACCGTTTATGAGCGACGACAGATGCGTACCCGCCGGAGCGCCCACAGAAGATAAGCCACTTACAAACAAAACGGAACTGCACCCTATGTCCTCACTGCTCTGTTTTTGGGCTTTTTTGAGATGAGAAAATAGAATACAATGAACAACTATTTAAGAGAGGTGAATGAGCATGAATATGAAATGGTTACTTGCAGGGTTGTTGTTGGCGTCGGTTTGTTCCGCGAATACGACGATTGAAGAAGACTGGGCGAATCCGCCGAGGGATGCTCGGTTGCGCGCCTATTGGTGGTGGATCAATGGCAATGTGGACAAGGCAGCAATCACCCGTGACCTTGAGGAGATGAAAGCGAAAGGTTTTGGCGGAGCGCTGATTTGCGATGCGGACGGTTCCTCGCAGGAGGGCAATGCGCGCGCTCCTCAGGGTCCGGTCTTTATGTCGGACGCGTGGCGTGAACTCTTTCGGCACACCTTGAAGGAGGCGGAACGGCTTGGACTCGAAATGAGCCTGAATATCCAGAGTGGATGGAATGTGGGCGGCCCCTGTGTGAAAGCTGAAGATGCCCCTAAGAAATTGGTTTGGACGGAAGTTAGGATGCAAGGCGGCAAGCCCATCTCCTGTAAACTGGAGCAACCCAAGGCGAAAGAAGGATTCTATCGCGATCTTTTTGTGTTGGCCTATCGGGAGCGTGCAGGAAAGCCTGCTCCAAGTGTGAGCGGCAAGCTAGCTGCCTCATCTGCTCAAGAAGCCCATCCCGTGGAGCATGCCACGGATAGCGCGGGTGATAATTTTTGGGTCTCCGATGGCCAGAATCCAGGCGATGGCCCGACCGAGAAGAAACCCCAGTGGATTGGCGTGACCTTTGAAAAGGCGGAGATGGTTTCATCACTCACGTTTAAAGGACGTAAAGGATATGCCCCCAAAAAAGGCGACGTCAGCGTCTCTGAAGATGGCGTGACCTTCCGTTCCGTGAAGCCTTTTAGTGCAAAGGACGGGGATGATATCAAGCTATCCTTTGATCCTGTCCGCGCAAAGGCGGTCCGTCTGATGATCACGGGTGCGTATGATAGTAAATATCCGGAGACACCTCGCACGGTTCAGGTCATGAGCTTTACAGTTGCGGGAGCAGGATGGTCGTATCCTTCTGGTAATAAAGGACAGCCAGCAGGCCAACTCAAGAACCTGAAGCAGAAGGCATTGCTGAGTGGGCTTCGCCCCTTTTCAGCACCAGATTCTTCTCCGCTCTTTGATGAGGATGCCGGGAGTGTCGGTGAACAGCAGTGCATGGCCTCGGATGTCGTGGATGTTACGTCAAAGATGAAGGATGGCCTTTTGACATGGGATGCGCCTGCGGGTGACTGGGTAATCCTGCGCATGGGGTGTACGCTCAATGACAGTTGCCATGTTTCGACCTGCAGTCAGGGGTGGGAAGGCTATGCGCTGGATCCCTTTGATTCAGGGGCATTCACGCGCTACTGGAATGCGGTGGTTGAACCGTTGATGGCGGATGCAAAGCCATACAAGAGCCTGCGCTACTTGCATACGGACAGTTGGGAAGTTGAAGTAGCCAACTGGACGCCGACCTTGCGCGAAGCATTCTTGAAGCGTCGCGGCTATGATCTGCTTTCCTGGTTGCCGGTTATCGCAGGCAAGATTGTGAACAGCCGCGACGAGAGTAATCGCTTCCTGCACGACTTCCGCCGGACCATGGGCGACTTGGCGATCGACAACCATTACCGCCTCTTCAAGGAGGGGGCGCATCGTCATGGGATGGAGATGCATCCGGAGAGCGGCGGCCCTCACTCCGTGCCGATTGATGCACAGCAGTGTCTGGGTTACAACGATGCGCCGATGAGCGAATTTTGGGCCACGTCGTGGCGCCACCGTATGGGCGATGACAATCGCTTTTTTGTGAAGCAGCCTGCGAGCGCGGCGCATGTGAATGGACGCAAGTTAGTCTTGGCCGAAGGCTTTACGACGATCGGTCCCCATTGGCAGGAGACGCTCTGGGACAACTTGAAGCCCTCCTTTGACAAGGCCATCTGCGAAGGCCTTAACTTGCTGGTCTGGCATGCCTTTGTCTGTTCGCCCGCATCAGAAGGTATTCCAGGACAGCAATATTTTGCAGGCACGCACCTGAATCCGCTGGTGACCTGGTGGAAACAGTCCGGGCCCATCTTCGCCTATTTCAATCGCTGTCACGCCATGATGCAACGCGGCAAACCTGCTGCTGATGTTCTATACTACTATGGAAGTCACGTGCCGAATTTTACACAGCACAAGCGCAAGGATCCGACCAAAGTGTTGCCCGGCTATGATTTTGATGTGATTGATGCGGACGCGCTCCTGACGCGCATCAGCGTAAAGGACGGACAGCTTGTGACGCCTGACGGGGTGCGCTACCGCATCCTGGTGCTATCCCCGCATGAAATTATCTCCTTAGAGGTGATGAAGAAGGTCCGCGCGCTGGTCGCGGAAGGGGCGACAGTCGTTGCGCAGGCAAAGCCCATGAAGACATTCGGACTCGAAGGTTTTCAGGCATCGGATGCAGAACTGAAGCGTCTTACAGACGAGCTCTGGAGTGGCGGCAAACTTGTGACGGGCAAGAGCGCGGTAGAAACGTTGAAGGCGCTGGGCATTGGCCCTGACGTGAGTTATCAGATTCCTCCAGAGTTAACGGAATCCTTTGACTTTATCCATCGCGTCGACGGGGATACCGATATTTACTTCCTTGCGAACCGTTCATTAAATGCCTTAAACGTGAAGGTCTCCTTCCGCATAAAGGGAAAGAGTGCAGAGCTGTGGGATCCGGTCAGCGGCGAACGTCGACCGATTGCTCACGAGCAAGGTGAAGGGGGCAGTTCCCTGAAGGTGGAGTTCACTCCGTGCGGTTCATGGGTTGTGGTCTGGAAGGGCGGTGGGGAGACCAAAGCCGCAGCAGTCGAAGTTCTCGCGCCGATCATGCCGCTGACAGGTGAATGGCAAGTCTCCTTTGATCCGAAGTGGGCAGGTCCAGAAAAGCCCGTGACCTTCCCGGCACTAATGGATTGGTCCACTCACTCCGATCCAGCCATCAAATACTACAGCGGCACGGCAGTATACCGGAAAAATTTCGATTTCAAATCTATAATCCCAAATCCCAAATCTAAAATTGTTGTCGATCTGAACAATGTTCGGGAGTTGGCCGAGGTGAAGGTGAATGGGAAGCTGTGCGGGATGACGTGGACGCCGCCCTTCCGTGTTGATATCACCGAGGCACTGAAACCGGGAGCGAATGAAATTGAAATCCATGTGACGAACTTCTGGTATAACCGTCTGGTGGGTGACAAGGATTTGCCGCAGGATAAGCGCGTGACGCGCACCAACATACGAAAACTAAGCAACCCAGGCACGCCGCTCATGGCCTCTGGACTATTGGGCCCCGTGATCCTACGTGCGGAGTAAAAAATGAAAAACCTGAAAGATTTGACTGAAGTGACTACAGAGACGAAGCGCGCCTTTACGGGACGCGCACTGACGATTGATGTGGCGTCCATCGTCATGCCGAATGGTCGGAAGTCCACGCGCGAGATTATTCGTCACCGTGGCGCTGCCGTGATTCTCGGGCAGCGTCCGGACGGAAAATATGTACTCGTCCGCCAATATCGTAAGTCGATTGAACAGACACTTTTAGAATTTGTTGCTGGCGGCCTTGAAGAGGGCGAAAAGCCAGAGGAATGTGCCCGCCGCGAAATGGAAGAGGAGAGCGGCTATCAGGTGCTCGCCTTGGAGCCGATTGCCGTGACGGTACCGTGTCCGGGCTATAGCGAAGAGCGGCATTATCTCTATTATGCCCAGATCGCGCAAGAGCCCATGGAACAGCGTCCGGACTTTGATGAAAATCTTGAGCCTGTGATTATGAGTGCTGACGAGATCGATGCCGCCATTGATTCCGGCGCGATCATTGATGGCAAGAGCATCACGATCTGGCTGCTCTGGCAGCGGAAGCAGGGTAGGGGCTAAAACTCCCGCTTTATTATACAGAGTAAGTATGGTAAGCTTTTCGCATTCAAATGGAGGGTATGATGCAGGAAAAAATCATTATCAATGGTTTTGCTGGCTTACAGAATGCGGAGATTGACCTTAAACGACTGACATTGTTTATCGGTCCTCAAGCGTCTGGAAAGAGTGTTGTCGCTAAACTGCTCTACTATATCCGCTCCTTTAGCGAGGACGCGATAAATGCGCTGTCTCAAAAGAAGCCATTTGAAGTTTTTCAAGATGATCGCCTGCGCAAGTTTGACCGCTATTTCCCGCCTGCCTTTCGTTCCCTTAACGGCTTTGAAATCGATTACTCCTTGAACGGGCATCATGTCATCATCAGGGGAGGCAAGAAGATTCCACTTGTTATAGATTCCCCGCAATGGAAACAGACTTATCAGGCTGCTTTTGATAGTTTTAGGACCGCTACGGAATCTGTCTCACTTCACCCTAACCATGTGACCCCTATTATGGTTATGGCCAGTGAATTTTTGGATGATTTTAAGGTTCCGATGCCCTCTCCTCAAGTCTTTCTACCAGACGGGAAGAGTGATTATCTTTGGTTTTATGAAAAGATGCTGGCGCTTCAGCAGGCTTCTTATGTGCATGAGATGGTGGATCCATTCATTGCAGACTTTTTAACCGTATACACATGGGCGAGGCAATCTTTGCAAAAGCAGTATCCGGATTGGACGGAGGCATTCGGGGATGACGTGTTAGAATCCATAATCCTTGGAAGGATAGAGGAAAAGGAAGGCGAAACGTTTGTCAAATCAAAGGATAATCGTCTTGTGCCGTTGAGTTTCGCGTCCTCAGGCCAGAAAGAAATGATTCCCGTCTTCAAGATGTTAGCCTTTGTAATGTGGTTAGAGGCCTCCTCGACACCGGATCAGATGACCCCTTTCTATCTAGAGGAACCGGAGACGCATCTTTTTCCGGAGTCTCAGGTAAAGGTGGCTGAACTTGTTGCGCAAGTCCTCAACAAGACGAAGCGCAGCCAAATTTTGATGACGACTCACAGTCCCTACGTTGCGGCATCCTTGAATAATCTTCTTTACGCTGATCAACTGGCGACTGCACATGCGGACAAAACAGAGCAAATCAATGCGATTATTTCTCGAAGTAAGTGGCTTAAGCAAGATGAGTTCAGTGCCTATCGCTTTGAAGACGGCAAGGCGTTAAATGCGATTGATTGCGAGACAGGAATGCTTCTTGCAGAGGTAATCGACCAGGCATCTGATCGGGTGGGGCGTGCGTTTGAGCAATTAATCGAATTGGACAACAGGGGTTAATGATATGCCACCCAGTGATGCCTTGACGCAATTAGGACAAATCACTCAGCAACGGGTTGTTGTCTTTGAAGAAAATCATAGGCGAATTGAATTTCGTAATCTTCAGGAAAACTCAGTTCGAAAAATAGATCTTGATGACGAGAACCTACCAGATGATTTCGGCCCTCGGTGTGATGGTATTCTAGTCTGCCCTTTAGAGATTCCTAACCATGAGCACTACGTTGAATTGAAGGGATCGGATGTGGGTCGTGCAGTGGAACAGTTACGGAACTCGCTTCAGAAACTGAGTCGTGATGCCGCTCGGCAACCCAAGTCGTGTTATGTGATCAGTTCACGCGTCCCACGTGCTGGTACCGACATTCAACGATTTCAACGGCAGTTCCGTAGCCAATATGCTTCAATGCTTTATCTCCGCTCACGTGAGCTGACGGTTACACTGTGAACTCGCTAGGCAAGGGGATGAGGTTTCTTCTTTACTTACCAAATGGGTAGGCGTACACTTTGGAGAATAAATGCCCATGCGTCTGCCACTTGCCATACATGCTGCCCGCCAAGGATATGCCTGGCTTAATCAAAGTCAGCATGATTTTTCTTTGCTGGAACGCTTCCGGAAAGCCATTGGCAAGATGCCGGATATCGATTGCGGGGAGCATCTTTCGTGTGGCGCACTCAATGTGGATGACTGGGTGGTTGTCTACCGCTTCATGATCGAAAAGGGCGGGGACTTTCTGGGCCGTGACTGCATCTATCTCGCGCTGACCTACTTTGATCGTTCCATCGCTTCATCTGTTCATATTGCCCGACTTCTTGAACTGCCATTCTTTGCCGCGCCGATGCGTCATCCGCCTGATGCTTTTGATTATGAAGATTGCGAGTCACTTCCTTGCCATGTGAATCCAGTCATGGCTTCGTCTGCTGAACTTTTGCATCTTGACTTCTTGGTTGCGGGCGCAGCCTTTCAACATCCTTTTTCCGGTACTTTGCGTATCATAGCTTTTCGGGGGTCGCCACTTGGGAGTTGTGACGTGAAATATCTACCAGAAAAGCAGTTGTTTGAAAAGGTGGGTAATCGTGTTCATGATGATCCTCTCGATGCTTCGGCACTTAATGACGAACCCCAAAAATATCACCGGCTCAAGTACGAGAGACTCCTGATCGCTATTGCTGTTGTAGTGTTCGTCGTTGGGGGTCTCGTTAAAATCGCTGACTTCCTCTGCTCTTTAAAGCGAATTGAAGAGCAGGAATTTCATGAAATGCATCAAACGGGAAACCCGAATACTTACCCATGGATGAATGTTCATATTTGCTTGCGGACGCTAGTTAATCCTGACGATTCCCTTTGTGACGGAGATGGGTGTCTATATTGCACCAGAGGAGATAAATGATGAATGAGGCTGAACGATATCTTGAAGAAAAAGCTCGCGCCGCAACCTCGCTGCTTCGCCCTGATGGGTTTAATGGCGCATCATATGCGGAACAGTCAGCCGAGACAAAGAGGGACGTGCATGAACCCGTCCAGTCCTTGTCTGAGAATCCTGCTGGAACGCCTAAGCAAAAGGGATTTGCTATTGCAAGCCTTGTCTGTGCAATATTGGGAGGCTATGCATCAACCTTGACTATCCCTGCAATTATTTGTGGCCACATGGCGCTTTATAAGATGAAAAAAAGACCCCAGCGCTATTCAGGAAAGGGCCTAGCGATAGCAGGACTCATTATTGGGTACGCGGGCTTGATCCTTGCACTGGTACTTGGGGCTGTGCGAGCTAAAAATAATGATATGCTGGAGAGGTATCACCAGAGTTTGCGCGGATATTGAGCTGGTGCTAGCCCTCGGAGCGATCTGTGATCCTCATCAAGAATTTTGGAGACGAAACGAAAGGAATCTTTTTTATGGGCAAAGTAGCAATAGTGGGTGTAGAAGGCAGTGGCAAGACTGTTTTGATGGCTGGGCTATGCGAATGTTTTAAGCAGGTGCCAGGAACGGATGATCCCTATCTCATGCCTGAGAATCAAGCGGCCTTCAAATTCATGGAGACCGTGCCGTATATGCTCAGGGTCAAGCGTCAATGGCCAGCGGCCACCAGCATTGACAACTTGCGGGCGATGCGTTGGACTTATCGTTGCGGTGATGAAGTTCTGGAGACCGTCGAACTGTTGGACTACCCTGGCGAACTCTATCGCCTCGCCTTTGGCGATGCCGAGGAAGTCCGCAAAGAGGAACTGGAGTCCAAGCGTGATGAGGTCAAGAAGTTTCTGGATCACCTGATTGATGCGGATACGCTACTCGTCCTATTGAACCTCTCGGATGTTATCAACTTAGGGGAGAACCATAAAAATCTCGAAACCGTCTGGATCACACGTGGCATCCTCACCTACGCCAAGAAATTGCCGAACATCAAACATACCGTCCTTGTATTCACGCAGGCCGACCGATATGCCGAAGAACTTCAGACCGCAGGCGGTCCTGATGCTCTCTATGCTCAAAAACTTCCCATGCTTAAGACCCTTTTCCCCGAGCAACAGGTCATTGCGATTGCGGCCATCAGCAAGATGGACTCTGAGGGGCGACCAAACGACAATTATTCGTCTGAAGCGTGTCGTACGATCATGAAAGTTATGCTGGCCGATTATCTGACTCAGGCCAAAAAATGTTTGGTAGCCTGTGAAGAAAAACTTAAAGAAATTGAGAGTTTCAAGACTGGAAATGTTGGGGATTATTCCAACCTCGTCTGCGCATACGGAAAGGCAATTGAAGAATTCCAAAAGGCGTTACGGTGTATGCCGTCGCTCTATTCCGCTACTGAGCATACGGAAAATCTTAAATTATGTTCGGAGTTTTGGGATGCCTGTAATAAATTGATTACCGAAAAAAAGGAACGAGAGTTGGCCGCTCCTGAGACATGGAACGATATTATCCACAAGTTTAATGGAACAGAAAATTATGTTCTAGCTTTCCGCACATTCTACAGGAAGTCTCATGCAGAAGCAGAATATGCTTTTTGGTTCTTTTTGGGATTGCTTTTATTAGTTGCTTTTTTAGTGATTTTAGCTCAATAGTTTATTTGAAAATTTAGTTTGTCACGTTTAGTTAAGAATATGCGCCTATATCATTACACACACTTTGACTATGGACTGGATGATATCCGCAACCATCATATTAAAGTGGCCACACTTGATTCGGTGAATGACCCGTATGAGTGGGTTCCTTGCACAAAGGAAGTCCCTTCAGATTACGCACGTGAATTTTGGTACAAAAAATATGGTAATAAAGTAGGTCTTATTTGCCTCTGTATTGATCCAGACAACCCTGTCATGTGGTCACACTATGGGGATCGACATTCTGGAATGGTGTTGGGATTTGACTGTGCCCTAGATCAGTTTAAGCCTGTTCACTATCTTGATGACCGTGTTTCCTTTGATGGCATTGAAAATCTTGATGAAGCAAGCCGATTTCAGCTTTTTAATGAATTCTTGTTCCAGAAATTTACGGATTGGGATTATGAGAATGAATATCGACTTTATATTGACTTAGAAGTTGCAGCCAAGAAAATCATCATCAATAATAAACTTAGACACTTTGTAAATATCGACAATGAGTTAATGAAGCTGGAGGAAATCATTGTCGGATGCAATGCTCATGGGCGTGTCGGTGAAGTTGTTGACGTGCTTAGACAAGGGAATTGGATATGTGATAGTAATACCCCGAAATTAAAGGTGGCACAATTCTCTTCAACATATCGGATGAAAATTGTTGATGTTACCTACTGACCTTATTGAAGGAGGTTTTATGAACTATGGAGAAGAACTTGCTTATTGGTACCTTAGGCTGAATGGCTTTTTCCCTGTGACGAATTTTGTCATTCACAAAAGTGAAGAAATGGACTATCCTTCTGACATTGATCTCATTGCTGTAAGGCCACCACACGTGTTTGAAGAAATTGGAGGTAAAGATGAGGATTGGGATGTTTACATAAAAGAGCATTGTGATTTTACGCAGTATGTGGGCCTCTTGTGCGAAGTTAAAACAGGCATGTTTAATGCAAAGAAAGTGTTCCAAGATAAACATCTAAAAGTGGGAGTGCATCGATTGGGGCTTATTCTTCCGGACGAGGTTGAGAATGTGGTGGCTGTTTTGTCAACGCAATCAGGTTTTCCTGAAAGACCAACGCGCAAAATGATTTGCAAGTTGCTGATTTCTCCAAAGGAAACTCCCTCGACTAAGTACCTCAATCGTTCCATAGCGCAAATTGAGGACTTTATATTGAATCGCGTGCAGAAATATGCGGGTGAAAAGTATGCCTCAAGGATGTTCTTTCATTCAACTATGTTCCAGTTGCTTATCGCTCAAATTCATAGGCAAACTGCGCAAAGATGAGAATAACTCTTTCAGAGTTGCGCTGGTATGCAATTGGAATCGAGGAAGCAAATGATAAAACAACTCGCATGTATCGCAGTTTTCCTTGTCGTTACTGCACCAGTCGAGACCGTGCATAACGCACGCATATACGTCGCACCGGGTAAATATGGTAATTACTACCATCTCTGCTTTAGACTTACCCCCGACAATTGCGAATTGACTGTCCCGATCTCGGAGCGGATGCCAAAGTACGGAGGATCTAATGAATATGAGTTTGTAGAAGGTGGACAATTTGAAGTGTTCATCAGGAAAAAGTCTTTCCCGATCCCGGTCGCTGACTACAGGCATAATTTTATTATTCTCCGCATGCCTTGGACGTCAGGCACCGACACGAATGCCACCCGTTTCATAGCTGAGAAACGCAAGGTCTTTGACCGCATCCAGAAGATGAAGCTCACTAAGAAGGGAGCTGTTGACGTTTCGGTCGAGTTGCTCACGGAGTACATCAGCATTAAGAAAAATAAGCCGCTTATGCTTGAACTCGAAGAACCGAATGTCTGGTTCCGGACCGCCTACGGACGATACATCGACTATCTTGGTCCACTTAAAAGGGAGGATTGTCCGGTTAGCACACATCCAATTGAGTCCATGCGAAATAGGAAAACGATTACTAGCCCTTAAAAGATTTCGGTTGTCGCATTTGACGGTAGAGTTTTTAGGACGAGTTGCCCCGCCTTTGCCAATAGGTCTCCGGCGGGCAGGCCCGATGAATCAATCAGTCAATCGGTCCTTCTAAAGCGGTGTCGCGCGTCCGGTGGCGGACGGCTTGCCACCGCACTCCAAAAGAGCCTTCGGGCAGGAGGGGTGAGGGCGGTGCGGGACGCTCGCAGACAGGAATGTCTGCGCCACCTTGGTGAGGACTCCGTCCTTTCTTGCGATACGCGCGGCAGGTATGCTAAAGTATGCCCCATTGAAATGAGGTTTTATCCATGAAGCACTTTTTAGAATCAGAGTTTAAGCCGGCTGCTGCGGAAAAGGCGGGGTTCCACGTCATCTCAGCGCCGATGGAGCTGAGTGTTTCGTATGGGGGTGGGACACGCCAAGGGCCTGCGGCCATTATTGACGCCTCTCATCAGTTGGAAGCAGACATTTATGGCTATCGTCCAGGCGACCGGGGGATTCATACCCAGAAGCCGATCAAGGTTGCATCAAAAAAGCCTGAGGCGTGGATGGATGCCATTGAAGCAGGTGTGGCAAAGGCCTTGACGTGCGGGGCGATCCCGGTTTTGTTGGGGGGCGAGCATACTGTTACATTGGGGGCTGCAAGAGCGTTCCATGCGGCTGGAAAGAAGGTTGGTTTTATCCACTTTGATGCGCATGCGGATTTACGGAATGAATACGAAGAGACCGGCCTGTCGCATGCCTGCGTAATGCGGCGAGTCCATGAACTGGGGTTCCCGTTAGTGCAAATCGCAACGCGTGCGGTTTCTCAGGAGGAACGCGACTATCGTACCAAGCATAAGAAGACGATCACGGCGTATGACGGACTGGACATTGCGGACGGGCATATGCCGAACGATTTTATACCCCGCGGATTCCCGAAGGATGTCTTTGTTTCCTTTGATGTGGATGGATTTGATCCGTCGGTCATGCCTGCGACAGGTACGCCGGTCATTGGCGGTCTTTTCTGGTACGATGTGATCCGGATCTTACGCAAGGTGGCTTCAGCGCATAGGATTGTTGGTTGCGATATAGTCGAATTTGCGCCGATCAAGGGACTGCATCATGCAGATTTCACAGCCGCATTGCTCACACAGACCTTGATGGCAATGGCAGTGGAGTCAGTTTCAGGGGGCGGCCACAAAAAAATCTGATTAATTTTGGCAATTTTTTTAGAGGACATCCGTTTTGTAGTTCAAGGAGTATTTTATAATGCAAAATAAGTATGGCTTGTTGGTAGTTGGGTTAGTCGCAGGACTTGTGCTGGGGGCGTGTGGATCATTTGGGTGGATTGCTTTGACCGCGCCGCCGCAGGAAGTTCCTGTTGAGCCAACAGTTTCGAAGCCGGATCGTATCGTCAAGGTGGTTGATGAGCAGGCCTTGTATGAGGCCAAGCGGCAAATTGAGATTTTAAAGCGTCAGTTGGCTGATGCAGGGATGCCAGTTTCCGATCAGGAACCCAAACAGCCCAAGATTGTCAAGTCGGATAAGAAGGATGTTGCTGGTCAGGGTCGTGACAATGTCAAGTCGTCGCTGACCCCTGAACAACAGGCAGAGATCGCGGCGCAGCGTGATGCCTTCCGTCAACAGATGGAGCAACGCGTCGCTGAGCGTAATGATTTTCTGGGATCGGTAGATACGCGCAATATGAATGCGGCGCAACGCGAAAATCATGATAAACTGCTTGCGTCTGTTAATCGGATGAATGAGCTGAGGGCCGCTATTATGGATCCGAAGGCGCAAGGTGCCACGGAAATGCGTAAGGAAATGCACGATCTGGGCCATTCGATGGATGACTTGTATCAGGAGGAGCGCAAGACGCTACTCGAAGCTGCTGGGAAGAATTTGGGCTACACCGGCGATCAGGCGCAATTGTTTGCAGGCCAGATACAGACCATTTATGATAACACCTCTTCGGGGCGTGGTATGATGTGGGCGAGTATGGGGGGGTTCGGTCGACATGGCGGTGGCAACACCGATGGTGCTACGAAAACTGCGAAATAAGGGCCGCTGAGAAAACTAGCGATAAGGATGCGTCATGAGGGTATAAAACCTGTATAAGACGCATCCTTTTCTTTTACTCCCCAATAATCTTTACAAGGATGCGCTTGCGGCGTAGACCGTCGAATTCACCGTAAAATATTTGTTCCCATGTTCCAAAGTCGAGTCGTCCGTTGGTGACAGCAACCACCACCTCACGTCCCATAATCTGCCGCTTTAAATGGGCATCTGCATTGTCTTCTCCCGTGCGATTGTGAAAATAATGGTCTGGATCTGGATTGAAGGGAGCTAATTCTTCCAGCCATGTCTCAAAGTCATGGTGCAATCCAGACTCGTTGTCATTGATGAATATACTTGCCGTGATGTGCATGGTGTTACAGAGTAACAACCCTTCCTTGATCCCGCTTTCACGTAGACATTCGGATACCTGGGGTGTGATGTTCAGGAAGCCGCGGCGGCGTGGAACCTCAACGGTAATTTCTTTTCGGTAGGTTTTCATCGTGTGAACCTCTTTTCAATAACTTCATTGCACGTATTCTATCAGAAGACAATTAAATCGTCATCGGGAAAGTAGATTGACGTGAACGCTGTGCAAAGTGTATGATGCCAGAATGAAAACTCTATTATTTGCTTCAGTCGGGATTCTTTCATGGCTGTCTTTTTCAGCTAAACAGGAAATCTATGTTGCCCCTGACGGTGCGGATACGAATACGGGCTCGCGTGGGGCTCCCTTTGCAACCCTTGAAAAGGCGCGTGACGTGATTCGTGAAAAACGGAAAGCCGGAGACCTGCAGGTGTGGGCCGTTCTCCTTAAACCAGGAAGGCATGAACGATCCTCGACATTCCTTCTGGGCTCAGAAGACATGAATACGTTTTACAAGCCTTCATCACGCGACGCCTCCATCACAGGCGGATTCCGCATTCAGAACTGGAAGGATGAAGGGGCCGGTGTCTGGTCCGCCGAAGTCCCCGGGCTCAAAGAGGGAACAGTGTATTTTGAACAATTGTTTGTGGATAATGTACGAGCCATTCGTGCCCGCTGGCCGAAGACCCAGACAGAGTGGAAATTTGGTCAGACACGTAAGGATTATTTGATTCCTCAGGCGGTGAAACAAGTTGCAACAACCAATGCCAATAAGTCTGTTTGCTTTGACCAACGTATTATTGCCAAACCAGGCGAACTTGACCTGCTGGCGAAGGTGCCTAAAGATGAACTTCGTTTCGTTTCGCTTGTAGTGCATCATAACTGGGACACCACGCGGCGGATTATCTTGGACTATGATGCGGCGAACAATACAGTGAAGATGGCGGGCGGACAATGGAAGCCGTGGAATCCATGGCGGAACAATTCGCTCTTCTATGTTGAAAATGTACGTACGGCATTTACAGACCCAGGGGAGTGGTTCCTAGCAAAGAACGAGGGTAAGGTGTATTATCGTCCTCGCATGGGCGAGGATATGAAGAAAGCAATCGTTCAGGCCCCCCGTAATGGGATGGTGCAGCTCGTCAAGATGGATGGGTGCAAGAACATTACCTTCAATGGCGTGCAGTTTTGCATCTCAGACACCCCGCGCCGTCAGAGCGAGATGAACCATGGCGGATTAGCGACCCTATTAGGGCAAGATATTTCGAAGCCCGGACCTACCCAGTTTGAGCCGTGCCAGGCGGCTGGTAATACGGAAGCACTTATTTTAGCCAACAACATCACATCGTGCGTGTTTGAAAAGTGCCGTATTCAAAACACAGGCGAGTATGGAATTTGGATTCGCGGCAACTGTCATAGTAATCGGATTGAACGTTGCGTTATTGATGACACAGGCTCGGGGTCTGTCCGGCTCTGCGACTTCCCCAACAAAAAGAACAGCACCTTTAATGTCATTAAGAACTGTTCCTTAACTCGAGGCGGACGTTTTCATGGGTCGTCAACAGCCGTCTGGATCGGCGAAGGCACGGATAATACGCTCACACACAATCACATTGAGGACCATTACTATACCGGCATATCCATTGGCTGGTACTGGGGTTACCAAGGCAAGAGCTTTAGAAATGAAATCTCGTATAATCTGGTCGAAAATATCGGTCAGGCAGCTTTAGGCGATATGGGGGGGATCTACTCGTTGGGTACACAGACGGGAACACGCATCTTCAACAATGTCTTTCGAAATATTGATTCGTATACATACGGGGGATGGGGCATCTACCCGGATGAAGGATCGGAAGGGTTGCTCATTGAAAACAATCTCGTCTACAATGTGAAAGATGGCGGCTTCCATCAGCACTATGGGAAGGAGAATACAGTCCGCAATAATATCTTTGCCTTTAGCCGCAAAGATCAAATTGCAGCGACACGTGTTGAACAGCATCTCTCGGTACGATTCACCGGCAACATCGTCTATTGGGACAAACCGCGGGACGCTTTCGAACGCTACAATACTGAAAAGGTCAATATCATCTGGGACAAGAACATCTGGTTCTGCGAAGCAGGTGAGCCACTCTTCAGGGGTAAAACTTTTGCACAATGGCAGGCGACTGGAAAAGACAAAGAGGGTTTTGTTTGTGATCCGCTCTTCGTCAATCCAGGGGCACGTGATTTCCGCTTTAAATCGGATGAAGCCTGCAAGAAAATCGGGTTCAAGGCATTCGACTTTTCGAAGGCTGGAATTGAGAAGTAGAACGTTTCACATACGGAGAAGAAAATGGACGCAATTATTAATGATGTGCGGGGAAAAAT
This sequence comes from bacterium, assembly GCA_037141675.1. Lineage (GTDB taxonomy): Bacteria > Verrucomicrobiota > Kiritimatiellia > RFP12 > UBA1067 > CAIZQW01. The sequence goes on from JBAXCC010000022.1 coordinate 18,963, forward strand.
GATCGACATGGCCGGGTTCGTGGATTATGCGGGCGGCTCCGTAGTGAGCAAAACTTTGCTCGACAAGAAGGCTGGCACGCTGACGCTCTTCTCGTTTGATCAAGGCCAAGGGCTGAGCGAACATACCTCGCCCTACGATGCCACGGTGCTGGTTGTGGATGGAGAGGCGACACTCGTGATCGGAGGGAAACCGATTGTGGCCAAGACCGGCGAGATGGTGATCATGCCAGCAGGCGTGCCCCACTCGTTGCGTGCAGAGAAGCGTTTCAAGATGCTCCTCGTCATGATCCGCGAAAAAGCTGTTGAAAGTCCATGAGAATCTCGAAAGCTATTCATTTCGATCGAATCTGGCTAGCGTGTTTGTTCGCGTTAGGAATGTCTGCTGCTAACCTTAAAGCGTGCACACTCTGGGGTGTGGTCTACACCAACGCCTCAGGCGGTACCATCCTCTCCAAAAACCGAGACTGGAAACCTGATCATACGCAAGTGCTCAAGATGAATCGCAGTGGAAAAGGCTATGCTTACTTCGGCCTCTATGCTGTGGGCGGCACCGAGCCGGGCATCAAGGAGGGCGTGAACGAGAAAGGGCTGACCGTTGTTACTGCGTCGGCGAGTAGTATTCCTCAAAGTAAGCGGGACAACCAGCCGGGCAAGCATAGCGTCATCAGCAAGTTGCTGTCCGGTTATGCAAGCTGTGATGAGGTGCTGGCTAAGAAGGATGAGATATTCCCCGTTACGCGGGCCATGTTCATCATGATCTCCGACCGTGCGAAGATCTTGGTTGTGGAAGTCGGGCTTGAGGGCCAATATGCCATCAAGACAATCGAAAACGGGACCGCTGTTCACACGAATCACTTTCTCGAGGAGAAGCTTGCGGGGTTCAACACGAAGATTGGAACAAGCAGTGCCATGCGCTTGGATCGGATTATACAGTTGATGAAAACAGCGTCTGCACCTCACACGATCGATTCCTTTTCAAAGATCAGTAGAGATCAGCATGCTGGTCCTGACAACAGCCTTTGGCGCACTGGACAAAATGGCTCCACGCTCTCATCGTGGATCATTGAAACTCCAGCACGCGATATCCCAAAACTCAGGGTCGTGATCGCCAACCCAGGACAGAAAGAAGAGACGCATACATTTGTCCTCGATCAAAAATTTTGGAGCGAGCAACAGTGATCATTTTGACAGGATGGACAGGATTATGAGGATTCACAATAAAACGAAGAAACTCTTAGATAATCGATTAGTGCGGCATACGCGCGTCACAGCGGTTAGCCTGATTAGCCTGGGTGCTCTAGGCTGGGTTTCGGCTAAAGAAATTACACCAGCGAATCAAGGTGTGTTAGCCGTCAGCCAGAGTTCAGAAGGGCGGCTGAAATATGCGCCTGATGCCTTTGGAAATACGGTTCCTGATTTCTCGCTGGCAGGTTATCGTCACGGAGGTGTTGCATTGCCCTCGGCGTCTGTGGTTGTGACACTCAGTCCTGTTGCAGGTTTACAGGATGACAGCATCCGCATCCAAGCGGCGCTTGACCGCGTGGCGCAGGCGCCTGAGCGCGTCGCGGATGGCGTTCGCGGCGCTGTGCTGTTGACCCGCGGAACCTACCGTTGTGCTACTACCTTACGTGTATCTGCCGGCGTGACGTTGCGAGGCGCGGGCCAGGATGCGGATGGCACGATCATCATCGCCACCATGAGCGCTCAAAAAGAAGGAGGGGGGCCGACACTCATCAGCGTGAGCGGGAGTGCCAAGCTCCAAGTGGACAAGGTGCCTCATGCTGTTTTGGATGAAACCGTGCCCCTCGGTGCGCGAAAAATTAAAGTTGCCGACATCGGAGCGTTTAGGGATGGCGATCTAATCACCATCGAGCGCAAAGCGGTCCAGGCATGGATTCACGATTTAAAAATGGATCAGATCGTGTTGAAGGCAGGCGGACAGCAATGGAGCCCGAGCGGCTATACCCGCAGTTGGCAGTCTCGTGTCGTCAGCGTGATTGGGGACACGCTGACCTTAGACACGCCAGTCATGTGCGCGTTGGAACGGCGTTACGGCGGCGGCTCGGTTTACAAATGTATCAATGATCCCCGTGCCCGAGGTGCTGCAGTGGAACGGTTGCGGCTCGAGTCGGTCTATCAGGCTGGGAAGGAGACGACGGATGAGAATCATGCCTGGACAGCGATCTCGATGAGTGGGCTAGTTGATTCCTGGGTACGTGAAGTCACCGCATTGCATTTTGCCTATGCTTGTGTCAGTGTCAACCGGAGTTGCGCGCGCATTACGGTACAGGACTGCGCCATGATTGACCCTGTATCGGAAATCACGGGTGGACGTC
>JBAXCC010000023.1:0-21166 GCA_037141675.1 bacterium
CATTTGCGGCTGTAGGCTACAGCCGCGACCGTCCCCAAAGCCAGCACTATTTTCGTGATTTAAAAATGGGTGCGAAAAAGATTATTTTTTGAGATTATTTTTTGAGTTGACTATTTTGCCCCCCCCCGCATAATATATGCCAATCGTAGGTGCTGGAATGTTTCTGGCAAATCCTATGGGATGTTAGTGTATTTACTTCTCTCTCGAGCCAAAGGATTCAGGGGAACTTGACACATCGAAATTGAAAGTGGATTTTCTGAAAAAACTCAGGGATTTCACCAAGCTCAATAAGCAGCACCTTATTATAAGCATTGGCGGATGGGGGAAGTCTGCTGGTTTTGCCCCAATTGCAACAAAAGAAGACACCCGGCACAAATTTATTACGCATATTGTGGAATTCTGCGAGGTATACGGCCTTGACGGAGTTGATTATGATTGGGAGTTCCCCTCCAATCCACAGCAAAAAAAGGCCTATGCGAACCTTATCGTTGAAACGAAGAATGTTTTTAAGAAGACTGGGATGATTGTTACCGTCGCTGTAGGATCACATAGCCAACTTGCGCCAGATGCCTACAAGGCGGTAGACTATGTGCACTTGATGTCCTATGATCACGACGGCAAACATTCCACCTTCAAAGCAAGCGAGGCTGATGTAGAACGGCATCTGGCGTTTGGGGTACCAAAGGAGAAGCTCCTTCTGGGCGTTCCTTTTTACGGACGCAATCTGAATAACAGGAATAACGCACGGAAATATTCCGACATTGTGAGAACCTATCATCCTGCCGCAGAAGCGGATGAAGCAGGCGGAATCTACTTCAATGGCATCAACACAATTCAGAAAAAGACACGTTACGCTATGGAAAACCGCTTAGCCGGAATCATGATCTGGGAAATTGGGCAAGATTCTATGGACGAGACCTCATTGCTTGGAGCCGTGAAACGGACCGTTCCCGATGCCGATTTACAACAGCGCTGAAAATATGGGTGAATCTTTGCGTTCTCCGGAAGGGACTTTCGTTTGGCGTTGCATTTTCCAATAAGCAACCCGTCAAAGTACTTAAGAAGAGAGAACGGAATACAGCCTAATAATCTGAGGGCGGCAAACTTGCCGCTATGCGTCTTCCACGATCTTGGGAAGCTTGACTTCGTAGCCATTGCGGGCGGGTGCGTTGGAGAGGGCCGTTTCTCGGATGGTCGAGGGCACAACGACATCTTCACGCAGGACATTGACCTGTCCCTGTCCGTGGAGGGTCGGCTCAATGCCGGTCACATCCAGTTGGGCGATTTTTTCAACGTAGTGGACGATGTTTTCCAACTGTTTTTGAAAAGACTTCGCCTCTTCAGGCGTCAGAGCCAGCCGTGCCAGTTCGGCCACGTAGGCGACATCAATTGTTTGGCTCACGGAAATCTCCTTAATTGGAATGTTGGAATATCCGCCTTTGCCAAGGCTCCGGCGGACAGGTGGGAATGTTGGAATGATGGTATGGAGGGACGTGCTCCGTCACGTCCGCCACAGGAATCGGCCACGACAAAGCGTGGCCCTCCATTGCTTTGGGATGGCATTCTTCCAGTATTCCAAAATTTCACCATTCCATTATTCCTCTTTTATTTTATCGCCTCACGCATATAGGGCAGGTATTGACGGGTGTAAGCGATCATTGACCAGAAATTGAGCAGGATGAGCAGGGCTTCAATGACGAAAATGAGCCACTGCGGCAGGAACCACGGCTGATACGCCGCATAGACGTAGATGACCACGGAGGCCGGGAAACTGGCGGCTGTCCTGAACTTGCCCAGCCAGTTCGCGCGGCAGTCCGCATTATACATGGAACCGATGGTGCGGAGGAAGCTGACCCACTGGTCACGCAGGATGTAGAGGACTGTAAAGACCAACATGACCAAGGCATGGATGGTCTCGCTCGGCATGCGTCCTAGCATCCAGAGTAGCGTCGGGAAGACCACGAGGTAGAAGACCTTGTCCATCAGCGGATCAGCCAAGGCGCCAAACTTGCTCACGACGTTCCACTTCCGCGCGAGCATCCCGTCGAAGAGATCAGTCAGACTTGCGGCAGAAAGGAACACGGCTGCCACGAAAATGAGCCACGTTGCCATGGGGTGATACGCCTGGATGATCGCCGTGATCATGAAAAGGAATACCAGTGGCACGCGTCCAAAGGTGAGCGCATTGACAAAAAATCGTTTTGCTATAAGAGTATCAAGCATCTTTCTATTCAAACTAAGGAAAATTGTTAGTTTGTTCCCTCTACCACCTCGAGGGTCGGAGAGACAAACTCGCGCAACTTCGCCTGGATGAAGTCTTGGCGTGTAAAGGTCGCCGAGGTGCAACCTGCGCACATGCCCCGGAAGGCGATCACCACTTTGTCGCCCTCAATATCGAGAAGCTCAATATCGCCTCCATCCCGTTGCAGTTGCGGACGGATTTCACGGTCCACGATCTCTTCGATCAGCTTCATCCGTTGAATATTCGACATCTTTTTATGCACAGGAGGTGCAGGCTGCGCAGGGGTTGTTGTACGCATGTTCTGGACAAGGTCGATCAGCTTCTGGATTTCAGGGCGGCACATCCCGCACCCACCGCCGGCCTTGCAATAGTTGGTAACATCATCAACGGAGGTTAGGCTGTTTTCAGTGATGACGCGCCGGATTTCGTTCTCAGAGACGCCAAAGCAGGTACAGATGATGTGGTCTTCAAGATTTTTGACCATGGTTTCGCCGGTTTTGAAATTATGGATCGCGACATCGAGTGCCTCGCGCCCCATGACCGAGCAGTGCATCTTCTGGTCCGGAAGGCCGCCCAAGAAGTCAGCAATGTCTTTATTCGTGATCTTCTCGGCCTCCTCGATCGTCTTGCCCAGTACCAGTTCGGTCAAGGCAGAGGAAGAGGCGATTGCGCTGGCGCAACCGAAGGTCTGGAACTTCACCTCTTGGATTCGCTGATCCGGTCCCATTTTAAACATGAGGGTCAGGGAGTCGCCGCAGGCCAGTGAACCGACCGTGCCGACACCGTCAGGATTTTCAATTTTTCCGACATTTCGGGGATTTCGGAAGTGATCCATCACCTTTTCTGTATAATCCCACATAAAGCTCCTTCATCCTTCATCAATAAAGTTTTCCAAGTTAGGTTAAAAAGGATACCGTTTTTTTGTGCGCCTGCAAAGCCTAAAGCATACTCTGTTTTGGGCTTTTGCAATAACTTCACTGGAATATTGGAATACTGGAATGAAGGAATGATGTTTCTGGAGGGACGTGCTCTGTCACGTCCGCCGTAGGAATCGGCCACGCCCCGCCTTCGTAAATCTACCGCATGGCAGGCAGATTGTGGCCTCCATTGAGATGGGGAGCCAGCGGCGGGCCCCACCTACACGAAGGCTACGGCGCGGTAAGCACCGCTGCCACCTTGTAACTTCCCAACTTACTTGCTGACACTTATTGACACTCCTAAACGGACGTTCACGGATAGCTGACTTTAGGATTGTTACGGAAAGTGATCGTTGCTTCCGGCGGAGTCTTGTCAAACTTCACGGAACGAGTCCGCTTCTCCGAGGAATTTCCGTCTTGATCGCTGACTTGTATCGAGATGACATGGTTACCATCGGCAATCTGTCCAGCCCCTGTATCGCCGTTCCAGTTACTGATTATTAAGCCTCCCCACGGAAGCAACGACCATGGCAGCAAATCAATTGTGGCATTCGCTCCTCCATCCCAGACCTTGTTGTGAATAACATCTTTGATCCCAGCCGATCCGGCTAAAACAGAGACGAACACCTTTGGTTTGCGGTTTTCCAGGGCGGTGAAAGAGACAACGACCGGTTTGTTCGGACCGAATATCTTCAAAGAAATAGAGGGACTCCCAAAAGCGTTGTCTGGAACCAACGGTGGAAGTTGCTCTGACCGCAATTTCATCCACTTTAGAGTATCATTATGTGCCAACGTAAGTTGACCTTGTACGATTGTGTAATGGTCGCCGTTGCTCCCCTCTTCCGTATTTGAACCTACGTAATAATCGATACCTTCATTTCGTCCAGGCAATTCTTCGAGCACTTTGCCATTCCACAAGCCCTCTCTGGGCTGTCCATATGTTCCCCAGTCGGTAATCGCTACTCCCCATTCTGCAAAACCGTCAGGAATTAATTTCCTCGTTATTTGATCCACTTCATCGTCAGGATCGGCTTTTTCATTTTTGTTATCGTCATCCATATTATCCGAAAGCCAGTACTGGAAGGTTCTAGTTTTTTCCGAATCTGTTGATTGAAAAGACCAATCTTCCGTCGGTATACCATACTCAAAATGATTTTCCGCCACTCCTTCGAGACTGTCCGTTTTCCATATTCCCCCATGATAGCAGAAACGAATATGTGCTGGAACGCGTGTGTCTTGCACGAGATGCAGTTCATAGCCAATCCTCATGTATGCACCGTTAAAGTCGTAATTGGTATATACTGAAAGTGCTCCTATCAGCCCATCTTCTGTTCTGCCGGCTGTAAACCATGTTTCTGCCGGAGGCATCCACAACTGAGTATCGTTTTCATCCGGAATATCGTGGCTTTCTTCGTCTGATGCATTCATTAGTTGAGTCTTAAAAGGCGCAAATCGAAGATCTGGATATTCCGCAACCGAAATGGAGGCGTTAGTAAGAGCGTCCCTCGTGATATACCTGTGAGCTTCGCCTCCAGCACCGGACCACCACGCATGAGCTTCTTGGGTTGTTGCACAGAGAAGCCAGACTGTTAGATTGACAGAAAGTGTCAGTCTTTGTGATATCATTTGACACCCCCTGTCTTTTCCGTCTTACCATTGACCCAATTTCTGACATTCTGCTTAATTATATCCTTAGCCATTTCTTCAGGTTGTTTGCCTTTATATGGTGCATTCCTATTCAAATAGGTCTCAATTGCAAAACGCAATTCGGTAATCTCAGATTTAATTCTCGGATCATTATCAAAGTCCAGAGTTAAAGGGTGTTCCACTCCTGTAGATGTATACAAAATAAGCCAGATATGGATACGGGCTGCATTGAGCGGTTCTCCCACATTGTTCTCAACCTTAAGGCAGGTCGCCAGAGTCTCTGCGTGTTTTGAAACTTGGCCTTTATCAATACCCCTTATATTGGAACAGAGACGCAGTTTTTCATCGTCGGGTGTCGTTGGGGAGAGGATGGCCTTCACAACGCCATCAAGCGCGTTCCCGATATTGTTCCGTAATAGCGTATCGTCAATGACCTGGACTAACTCTGGTCCTCCCTTACCCGGTGCGTTGCGCAAGTCCCGTAGAAGCTTGAATCCTTTTTCCGTCCCGAACTCGCCTACGCGGCACACCGCAGCTCTCCTCAGGTCGGAGTTCTCATTCATTAGGATATCTATTACGAGTTGTTCTGCTTGCGGGGTTGCGGCTCGCATCCTGGCAATGTCCGACAGAGCCGCAATTCTGACTCGGACTGGGTATTTAACATTCAAACAAGCGGCATACAAGGCATCGACCAGTGCAGGATCCCGAATCTCGCTGATAGCGGAGCACACATAGTTCATCTGTCTGTTATCCGCGATCAGTGACTCTTCGAGAAGGCGGCGCAACCCCGGAAGCCCCTTTTTTGCAAGGGCCGAATGCACCACAGCACCACCCCACTCCTTCGCCATATCATGTTTTAACAGAGTTCCGAGGAAGGCAACTGAGAGGTCTGTATCGCCGTCGATCTCCCCCAGTGTCTCCATCGCCCCCCCTATAGCGCGTTGAAGCATGGCGGATTCCTCTCGGGAGAGCAAGCCGCCCTTCAGCCTGCGCTGGGCAGCCTTGGCGGGTTCTTTCTCATCCTCCTCATGGGATATTGTGCATTCCTGAAGACGGTGCTGGGATGCAACGATGAACTTCTGCAACGGCTCTACACTGGACTTCTCTTTGAACCGACTGATGGCTGCGATTGCGAAAAACTGGACTCTCGGATTTTCATTGGTCCCGAGACATGCGTGGTACGCGGGCAGATTCTTCATTAGTGGCTTCCAAGAGGATTTCGGATCAACCTTTGAGGTTAGGCGCATCGTATCCACAGTCTGGCCTGCTCGTATTTTTTCGACCGCCGCCGAGATTTCCGGGTCGCCCCAGATCCCGCCGTCTGCCTTTTGGGCCACTTCCGCTTCGCACACGCCGCACACGATCATGCAGACCGCCGCTAGCAATCCTATTCTTATCATTTTCATATCCGATCTCCTTTGCTATCAATAATGGTTAAAAAGTTTCCTGTTTTTGAGGCATGTGATTGTCGACCATGTCATCAATATCCACCGTGACCGTATTACCCCCTGTATTATATAGATCACGGCAACACAAGCGACAAATTACTTTCAAGTTGGCCAGAATCTTTACCCCATCCACGAGAACGGGGTCATAGACTGTTTCTAAAATGAGATCTGAACCGGTAAAGTCTGTGCCATTAATTTTTACCTTCAGGGTATCCTTATCCAAGCCGCTCCTGACATTGTTCGGGTTCTTCTCTTTAATGTCGATAATGATTGCCGTGTCTTTCGCGGCAAGCACCATGCTATCATTGGCGGTTTTGTAACTGGTGGTATTTGCTACCTTGTCCTCTAGGGTCCATGTCACGACGACGGATATGCCGTAGCTCTTCCCAAAGGCGTTGGTGTTCAGCAACGACAGATTCACGGTCTCCTTGTTCTTCGGCGCGAAGGTGACATTTGCGGTAGGCGAAATCGTCCAGACGATGTCTCTCGTAATGATCAATTCAGCATGTCCTTTCGGTTCGTCTTTCAGAACAGCCGTGAAGCTGCCTGTCGTTTTATGCGGACAAGCCAGAGCCTTTTCGTCTTTTACCTCGAAGGTTGTGGTAATCTCCACACTGGGCTCAGCCGCCCTTGCCTGCAGACACGCCGCTAGCAGTATCGCCATATTCAGAAACACGACCCTCTTCCTCATTTATCTCCTTTACTTGGCTATTTTGCCTTGTTTGTTGTTTTTGCTGGAATGAATGTACGCCAGTCCACGCCGGTCTTGTCCATCTCATGCAATTTTGCAATGGAAAACGGTACCACGTTGGGACTGTGCGGACAGAATTCCGCCGAGCGCTTACAGACGAAACGATTCTGGCTCGCGGTCCATGCCCGCGTCATGGTTGCAGTGAAATTAATGCGGTCAGCATCGTCCCAGAGCCGCAGGTGCCAACGCTAGTTGTCGGCAAGTTCCTGCGGTGCCTCGCGGGCGACAGCCGCACGGTAGGCCAATCCTTGGGCCGTCGCGAACGTTTCCGCGCCCCGCTGGTAGGCGCAGACGTCCTGCGTTGCATCCCACAGCCTCAAGGGCTCTGCTAGCGCCGGGTTGGTTTCCGGGGTGATCGTCTGCACGTCGGGCGGTGCGTACCGGACTCCACCGAAATGAAGGATGGTGGCAAAGCCTTGGCTCATTTCATCCTCCACGGACTCTGGCAGCTTATCCACGAGCACGGCTGAGACGATGGCGTTGAAACTGCCATGCCGAGCGAGGCGTACGTAGAAGTCACCAGGACCCTGGACCACGAACGTCTTATAGACGCCGCCGAAGAAATCGCGCACCCGCGCCCTCGCCAGCACGGTCTTAGGTATGGCGTTCGTCAGTTCCCAGCTCCTGGCCTCGGAGGGCAGGCCGACATGAGAGGGTATCTCGTTGTTGAACATCAGGCTGTCTGGCAGGCCGGCTTCATAGCACCTGATTTCCAGCAGATAGTCGCGGTAACGGTTGTTGCCGCTATGGCCGTCCTTGTTGAAGAAATAGAGGCTGAGACGGTGGCTGCCTTGAGGCACCTTCACCACGCTCCACACGTCGGGGCCGTCGAAGCTCATAGGGTAGGTTTCGCCATGGTCGTCCCACTCTGCCTGCCGCCGGATGCCGGCCGTCGGGGTGTACAGGCTGCGCGGATTGTCGGTCTTGATCCAGTGAACCCAATGCCGCAGCGCGTCGTAACCCTTGAAATGCGGCCCAAGCTGACCGGCGATGTCGTAGATTCCCGGGTCGGAACTGATGTCATGGTTGTCCCGTGGCGCGTTCATGGCGCAGAGCATGGCGTAGCGGCGGCCATAGCGGTTGACCCAGTCGCCCTGGGTTGACCAGTCTTCGCCGAGATATGTTGCGCCGGGCGCTGGAGTTGGGGTCTTCAGGCTCTGCGTGAAGGAGATCCATTTCCTGAGCGTTTCGTCGTCCGGCACGGCAGCGGGCGCCGGGAAGGGCGGGAATGTGGTGTTGGTGGGCTTCGCGACGGCCAGCGGCTTGAACGCCCCGGGCTTCGGCGCGTCAGCCGGGAGGACGCACTGGAGTCCGGCACCATAGCCTGCTGCGAGAATGCGGCCGTCGGGCAGCGGCAGCAGTTTGTTGACGTAGCCATCCTTCAGCAATGAACCCTTTGCGCTGGGCTTTATCCATTGATGGACCTCCACTGTCTTGGGGTTCAGTTCGGCGCATCCCTGCTTGCGGAAGCCCAGCCAGAGATTGCCGTCTGGGGCTTCGGCGAGGCAGGTCACGTAATCTTCGGGCAGGAGTTTATCCGTTTCGCTTTTTAGCGGCGGCTTCCAATCTTTGGGCGGACCACCGAGCAGACCCTTGACGCGGTCGGCGTAGTCGCGTCCGCGCAGGAATCGCCAGGATTGGCCGTTGTCGCGGCTCCACGCAAGGCCGGCGACGGTGGCGGCCCATATCGTGTTGTCGCGCGTCACAAGCACGCAGTTGATGAGGTTCGAAGGCAGCCCCTCGCCCTGGGGCGTGAGCGGATAGGGCGCTCGCTGGCCCTTGTCAAAGTACCAAGGCGCGGCTATCGCGGTCCACTGCCTGTGCCCTTCGGCGGCTCGCGCGATGGCGATTCCGCCGCACTGGAGTCCGGCGATGACGTCGCCCTGCCGGTTGAAGACGAGGCTCTGGACCTGGTCGGTGGGCAGACCGTCTAGGCGGGTATAGTAGCTCCATGCACAGGAGGTGATCCGATAGCGGGCAAGCCCCGCGCTGGTCGCCATCCAGACATCGCCGTCAACTGGAGAACACCGGATGTCAAAGACTCGTGCGCCGAGCGGACCGGTGTCGAGGCCGTAGACGCGCCACGACCGACCATTGTAGACGCTGACACCATGATTGAGCGAGCCGCACCAGACACGGCCGAGGCGATCCACAGCGACGGCGTAGAAGGTGTCGTCCCCGGTGCCGGCCTTGGACTTGAACTGCTTCCAGTCGTTTGAGGCTGTATCCATGCGACATATGCCCTCGTCCTCCGTGGCGAGCCAGACATTGCCTGATGCATCGGCGGCCATCGCCGTGATGAAGGTTGCTGGGAGGGGCGGCTTCGCGGGCGCGGCGGCCGAGGCGTTGTGTGGACAGACAACAAGGATTGCCAGTCCGCAAAGGACGGCAGTTTCCAGCGCGCTATTCAATAGACGGTGCATCAAATAACTCCTCAAGACCCATGGTAAAATTGAAACGACCTGAAATACAAATTTATTGGCGGCATCTTACGCGAAGAGGAGTTGAATAGTCAATCCCAAAAGGAATTTTTTTGGTGACCGTGGAAAGTGTAGAAAGGAGAATGCAATTGTGGGTGTGATTTTTCCATTGACTTTTATGCCGTCCGTGCTTAATGTGGCGGGGTCTAATAAAGAAGGGACGGGGTTGACCCTGTGTAGCATGGGATGAAAAAGTCATCGGAAAAACCATCGCTGAGCGCATGGATCGTAAATTTTTTGACGCGTGGACAGTGGTTGCTGTCCATGCATGAACTCTCTTATCCGCGGCGACTGGCCATCAAGACGTTGCGCTTTGTGAGCTTGGTCCTGCATGGCTTCCAACGACACCGCTGTCCTTTGCATGCCGCCTCGTTGACCTACTATTCGTTGTTGGCTCTGGTGCCGGTCCTTGTCCTGGCCTTGGGGCTGACCCGTTCGTTGGGCGGAGCAGACCTCTTGCACCAGCGGGCGAGCACCCATCTGGATGCGTGGCTGACGCAGATGGAGCGTCCTGTGGCGCTGGCCAGCACAAATGTCCCTGCCCCAGCATGGGGCGCAAAGACTCCGGAGCAGGTTGAAGTCGTTCGTCTCTTCGGGCAACAGGCTCGAGAGGTCACTGAAAAGTTGTTTAAACAGGTGGAGCATATCGATTTCCGGACGCTCGGCCTCATCGGGCTGCTCCTCTTGCTGTGGACGGTCATCGGTATGCTGGAAAAGATCGAAAACAGCTTTAATGAGATCTGGGGGGTGACCCAGTGCAGGTCTGTAGTGCGTAAGTTCACCGATTATACCAGTGTGAGCATTGTTCTCCCGATTCTGATCGTGGCGGCCTCTTCCATCCCGGTTGTCGCGCACGTCATGGAGATCATGGAAAAGACGCTGGGCAGCGTGACGCCGGAAACGGTGCGCGGGTTCATGGGAGGCTCCTTCCTGAGGGCCGTGATCCCGCTTGTATTAGGAACCTTGATGTTCGCCTTCTTGCTGGGTTTCATGCCGAATGAACGCGTGAAAATACGTCCTGCCCTCATTGGCGGATTTGTGACCATGCTCCTGTTCGCGGCCTGGCTGAAGATCTGCGCCATGTTGCAGGTGGGCATTGCCGGCAACAGCATGGTGTATGGTGGCTTTGCCCTCCTGCCAATTCTGCTGCTGTGGATGTACACAAGCTGGCAGATCGTACTGATTGGTGCCGAGATAGCTTTTGCGGCCCAAAACCGCGACACCTATATTCTGGAGCAATATGCGTCAAAAGCAAGTCCCCGTACGCGGATCATCCTGGCGTGCGCCATCTGCGCAGAGGCGGAAAAGAGTGCAGGCGAACAAGAGGGGCAACCCTTTGAAGCGGAAGACTTTGCGCATCAGCACGGCATTCCATACGGGCTCGTTCGTGACGTGCTTGAGAGGCTCGAGCGCAACAATATCCTTGCAAAAGTGGTCGGGGAGGAGAATCGTTATCTTCTCTGTCATTACGGTGATGGGTTGACAGCGGATGAAATCATCACGATCTTCTTGGATGACGGCGAAGCGCCGGATGTGCTGGGTGTCAATCGTCTGACAGGGGAAGGTCAGGCCGTCGACAAGACGCTGCGTTCGCTCCTGGTCAATCACTTTCGCGTCTCCTTGCAACACTTTGCAACACAAAAAAAGGGTCAATCGAAAATTTGAAATTCCGAAAAGGGACGGATTCTGATATAGTATAAAAATTATGGAAAAGAGGGATTTTAGACCGGTCCGGAAGACGTTTCCGGTCAATACAATGGTTGAGGGGAAGCGCGTACTTGTCGTGGGCGGCGGACGTGTGGGGGAGCGCAAAATTGATTTGCTGCTGGCTGCCGATGCACACGTCGTATTGGTCTGCCCAGATTGCGTCCCCGAATTAATCCGGTTAGCGGAGGCCGGACGGATTGAATATCTGGCCCGTCGCTTTGACGATACCGATGTCAATGGCGCTGCGCTTGCCTTTGCTTGTACGGACGACAAGCGCGTGAACCGTCATATTTTAGAGGTTTCCAAACAGGCAAAAGTACCCTGTTGCTGTGCTGATGGCAACTGGCCGGACGGTGATTTTGTGACTCCCGCGATCATTCGCGCAGGGGAAGTTCTGATTGCGGTCTCTACGAGTGGCCGGTCGTGCGTGCAGTCGCGTTTGGTGAAGGATAACCTGCGGAAGCATCTGGACTCCATCGAAAGTTCCGACCTGCTGATCCTGGGCACGAGCCATGCGTATCTGGGCACCTCGGAACGCGCACCCTATCACCTGCTCCTGCGCGAGCGGGAGGAACTGGGCGAGATGATTCGCCAGGTCTGGGGTGTCCATGAGTTTCTGATCTTGAACACCTGTAACCGTATCGAGATTATAGCGGCCATTTCAAAGGAGGCCGGCACATCCGGCATTCTGCGCAGGCTGATGCGCTTTGACCAGCTCCGCCCGGATCTCTACTACATGAAGCACGGATTTGAAGCCTTTGCGCATGTCTGCAAAGTCACGGCCGGAATGGATTCACAGGTCCCGGGCGAGGTGCATGTGGTGGCCCAACTGAAGGATGCGATTGATGAGGCTGTCACACGGGGTTGGGCTGGGTCCTTGATCCGCGGCCTGTGCGATTCCGCGTTACGCGTATCCAAAGATGTCCGCGCCGAAATGGGGAACTTGCTCGATGTCTCGGAGATCGAAGATGTCGCTCTGCGTTACCTCGATGCGAAGAGCCTGTCACATGGCACCGCGGTGGTTATTGGTTCGTGTGTGGTCGGCCGTGGCGCGATCAAGGGACTGCTGGAACGGAACGTCAAATGCATCTGGGCGTATCATGCCAACAAGCCGGAGGCAGCGGAAGGGGTTCGGGTTGTTCAACTGGATATGCTCCATGATGTTTTACCCGAAGCCGACATCGTCATCAGTGCGGTGAATACGCAGTTGCCCGTTGTCACAGTTGCAGCACACAAGCCAGAGTTGAACCCTCGCGGAACCTTTTTTGTTGATGTGGGTATTCCCCGCAACATTGATCCAGCTTTTGATGCTTGCGGAGGAAATATCCGTGTGGCTGACCTGGATGAGTTGAAGCGCTGGCACCGTGAGCAAAACGGTTCACTGGATAAGGCGATCGGCCTGTGCGACCGGGTCCTCGAGGCCAACCGTGAAAGCTACGAACGGATCATCAAGAGCCTTCGCGGGGAATAGATCACGGATTAGAAGCCAATAACAGCAATCCTGCACATCATGTTACCCCGCGTTCACCAGTTTGGCAACATTTTGAGGCCATAACTCGTTGGAAATCAACAAGGCACCCCCAATAGGCTTGACTATATTTCAGCTCCAGTGGCACATTTGGAATCCTCAGTTTGGGTCGCTAGGGGACGTATTGGATTATAGCACATAATGATGTATCAGGCATTGAAAGGGCAAGGAAATGAGTCCCTAGTAGATGATGGAAAAGCCGCGATTGATAAGGGGGAAAAGGGGGTAAACATGCTTGACTCTTTCTGAGAATCTCTTCATACTGAAACACAATCTTTTTTTCCTTACTAAAAGATTTGGAGAGTAACTATGGATGCGAATACTGATTTGCTGGAAATGATGGCGGTACATGAAGAGAAGCTGTCGGAGCTCTATCAGACTTATGCTGCGGCTCTTCCCGAATGGCGTATTTTCTGGATGGACATCGCTCACGAGGAACAGTGTCATGCAGCTTGGCTGCGTGGGCTTAAAAGGAAACTGGAGGCAGAGGGGGGTGTTTTGAACCGTGAGCGGTTTAATATTACAGGCATTCATACCTCCATGGAATATATTCAACGAAAACGCGAGGAGGTCATAAAGGAAGGGACAACACCCTTGCGTGCATTGGTATTGTCTTTAGACCTTGAGGGATCTCTGATTGAGAAGGAGTATTTTCTGGTTTACAAATCAGACTTGGTGAGCGTTCAAGAGGTCTTTAATAAATTACGGGAGCAGACAACGGGACATCGCAAACGGATGCAAGAAAAGATCAATGAAGAACGCGAAAAACAGAGGTAGTTATTATTGAATGGACTTGGGGGCGTACTTACATATTTAACTCTGACCCCAAGAACTCAGGAGGTATCTCATTTTAGGCAAGTTATCGACACACATATAGTGCAGTTAGATCATCGAGGACCAAGGAAAGTAATTCATGAAAACCCTATTGAAAGTCGGGACACGGGGAAGTAAACTTGCGCTGATTCAGACGCAGGATGCTTTGAAGCGTATGGAGAATCTCTTCCCGGAGCTAGAATTTGAAATCGTGCCGATCACCACGATCGGCGACCGTGATCTCACGACAGATCTGCGGCAGAGTCCCGATGATTTCTTTACGCGCGACCTGGATGAAGCCTTGCGTAGTGGTCGCATTGACATCGCAGTTCACAGCGCAAAGGACTTGCCTGACCCTGTAGCCGCAGACTTTGATTGGTTCTGGCTCCCTTGGCGCGAAGACCCGCGCGATGCCTGGATTCTTCCGAACGGCAAGACCCTGGCAGGCCTTCCCGATGCGCCGCGTGTCGGCATCAGCAGCGCACGTCGTGAAGCCTATTGCCGCTCACGGTTTCCCCATGCCGAGATGAAGACGATCCGTGGCACGATTCAGGCCAGGCTTGATCAACTTGATGCAGGTGCTTTTGATGCGATGCTCATGGCAGGCGCGGCTTTAAATCGTTTAAATCTGGAAAGTCGCATCACGGAATGGGTGCCGCTGGAGGCTCTTCCTGTACCCGCAGGCCAAGGCTATTTGGCTGTTACATTCCGGATGGGCGATCCGCTGCTCACCACGCTTCGCGGCTATTTTGTCAAGGCCGTCCGCTTTGTTGGCGCCGGCGTGGGCTCGGCTGATTATTGTACACTGGGCGGACTCAAGGATCTGCGCCAGGCAGAGGTCTGTCTCTATGATGTGCTGATGGATGATGCACTCCTGAATGAAGTGCCAGCCTCTGCGGAGCGCGTATTTGTTGGTAAGCGCTGCGGTGAACACAGTGTGAAGCAGACGGATATCACATTGCTCATTGCAAAATATGCACGCCAAGGCAAACGGGTCGTGCGCCTGAAGGGCGGAGATCCTGGGTTATTCGGACGCCTGGCTGAAGAGATTGAGGAGCTTGATCGGCTCGCCATTCCTTACCGCGTCCGTGCAGGCGTGAGCGCGTTGACCGTTGCGACAACAGGCACAGGCATGCTGCTGACCAAGCGTGGCGTGTCGCGCGGCTTTACCGCCATGACTCCGCGTGCGGCAGAGGGTGGCGTCTCGGGCGTTGGCCGCGAGGTGCGCGAAAAAGTGCCTTTGGTGCTCTTCATGTCTCTGACCGTCGCTCCGGACATGGCCACACAATTGATGGCTGAAGGGTGGCATGCGAATACGCCCGTGGCGATTGTGTACGATGCGGGTTCCGATAATGAGGTGATCCAGCGGTTGGATTTGAATCAACTTAAGTCTCAGTTTTCAAATCTTAATAATGAGGCGCCTGGCCTGGTGATTATTGGCTCGGCTGCCGCAACAACCTATCGCCGTGATATCGGCGCATTGAGCGGTCAGCGTGTGCTCGTGACCTGCAGCGAGGCACTGCTGGAGAAGGCCGCGCAGCGTATTACTGATTTTGGCGGCGTGCCTGTTTTACGTCCGCTGATCAAATTGGTGCCGTGTGCGATGACGGCGGACTATACCGCATACGATTGGATTGTGCTGACCTCTCCCTCTGCTGTTCAGATCTTTATGGAGCAGGCGAAGAAGAACGATTTGCGGAAGCTTCCTAAAATCATGACCTGCGGTCCGGGATCAGCCTCGGCACTGAAGGCGTTTGGTGTGCAGCCGGACTTGATGCCGCCCATGGATTACAGTGCGGAAGGTTTGGCCGCCGTGCTTCAGGAACAGAATTTCAAAGGGGCGCGCGTCTTGCGTCTGCGCTCCGAAAAGGCAGGCTCATTGCTGGCCGATGTGCTGTATGCGAAAGGCGCAACGGTCGAGGATGCAACGCTCTACGAAAACGAATGGATTCGATACGACGCGCTGCCGCCTCACGATGCGATATTCTTTGCAAGCGCGTCCGCAGTCGAGTCCTTCTGCGGCCAGTTCGAGGCACAGGCGTTGAAAGGCAAGCTGCTTGTGGCTATTGGCAAACCGACCGAGGCCGCATTGTTGGAGGTAGGTTCCCAAGCCGATGTCATCGGCGACAAAGCCACCGTGGAGGGTGCCATATCGGCTTTGGCGCGTTATAACGTTCGGAGCGTATTATAATAGGCATAGGACCCAAAAAGGGATAATCTATTTCTCGTTCATCCAAAGGAGATTAATTGTATGGAAAGTCACACGCTTCTCAGCCGCTGTTTCAAGAGACTAGGCGTAAAGCATTGTGCCGCTGAGCTGGGTCTGTCGGCCCCGCTCCTCTACAAGTGGTGTGAGCCCAACAAGGGGACAGAGGATTCAGGTGCAGTCAATCCTTTGGATCGTGTGGCTCAGATCGTCCGCCTGACCGAGGATCGAAGTCCTGTCGACTGGCTCTGCGCGCAGGCGGGAGGGGTCTTCGTCGAGGACACCCTCGCTAATAAAAGCTCGCTGCCAGCCTTGATCCAGCAGACCAACAAGATTCTCAAGGAGTTTTCCGATCTGATTAACGTGATCTCCGTCGGCATGGCCGACGACGGGAGAATCAACCGAGACGAATCCACCCTCATCCGCGAAGAGTGGCAACACATGAAAACGATTGTCGAAGGTTTTGTCCGTGCCTGCGAGAAGGGGTTTTATGAAACTCAACATTGACTTATGGTTGGGGGTGGCTTATTATCTCAACTATAACAAAAACAAAGGAGGGTCTGTTCTATCATGAATGCAGTTTATTGGCTTTACGCGGGCATTGCCTTGATTGTTCTTGAGGTCATGACCCCGGGTCTTGTCTCGATCTTTTTTGGACTCGCCGCCTTGGTCCTCGCGCTGATCACCTGGCTGGTCCCCGGGATTTCACAACTAGCCCAATGGCTGATGTTTTCCGTTTTTTCCATTCTGTTCATCGCCTTGTTGCGCAAAACATTGAAAAAGACCTTCTCTGGAACCTCTGAAGTTACAGATGACATGTTCGATTCTTTCTCCGGAAAACGCGCGACGGTTGTTGAATTTATTTCCCCAACGCACCCCGGCCGTGTGGAGTTTAATGGTTCGAACTGGACAGCCGAAGCAGAGGAAGAATTTGATGTCGGTATGCTGGTCCGGATTAAGAGCAAGAAGAACCTGACGCTTTTCGTTGAGAAAAACGCATAATGTTCATTTTCACTAAACAAACAATAAGGAGAAAAACGCATGTCTCAGTTCATTGGAATAGCCGTAGCTATAGCCGTTGTATATACTATTCTGAAGTGCATTCGCATTGTGCCTCAGAAACAGGCTTTCATTGTTGAACGCCTTGGCAAGTATTACAAGACACTGGATGCTGGTTTGCATCTGCTGTGGCCGATCGTGGATAACGTGGCCTACAAGCATACGCTGAAGGAACAGGCGATCGACGTTCCGCCCCAACAATGTATCACACGTGATAACATCACCGTGGAAGTGGACGGTATTCTGTACCTCCAAGTCATGGATCCAGCAAAAGCTTCGTATGGTATCGGAAATTATCTGTTTGCAACAACGCAGTTGGCACAGACCACCATGCGTAGTGAGATGGGCAAGTTGGAACTGGATAAGAGCTTTGAAGAACGTTCGTTGATCAATTGTTCAATTGTGGCAGCTGTTGACAAGGCCTCGGATCCGTGGGGTATCAAAGTGACCCGCTATGAGATCAAAAACATTACGCCTCCGCAGACCATTCGTGACGCCATGGAAAAACAGATGCGCGCTGAACGTGAAAAGCGTGCCTTGATTGCTGAATCCGAAGGTGACCGCCAGGCCAAGATCAACCGTGCGGAAGGTGATAAACAGGAAGCGATCGCCAAGTCCGAAGGTGAAAAGATGAAGCGTATCAACGAAGCGGAAGGCCGTTCACAGGAAATCCTCCTGGTGGCACAGGCACAGGCTACCGGTATTGAACGCGTCGCCACGGCCATCAGCACCAAGGGTGGCTCGGAAGCAGTCAATATGCAACTCGCTCAGCAATACCTGAATGAGTTCGGTAAGATGGCCAAGGTGAACAACACCATGATCATTCCTTCTGACCTGGCGAATGTCGCAGGCATCCTGAAGACCGCGACGTCCATCGTGAAAGAAGTGAAGTAAGAAGCGCGCCCTGAATACAGGCGCAGCTAAACTGGAATAATGGAATATCCGCCTTTGCCAAGGCTACGGCGGACAGGTGGGAATGTTGGAATGATGGGGAAACTGAATACCAGATATGGGAGGGGCACGCGCCTGCGTGCCTGTGGCGCAGAGGCCTGCGCCGCTCCCTTTCCTCTATCAACATTCCAACATTCCATGATTCCATCATTCCAAGGAGTGTGAAAACATGGCAATTGATGAAGTTTTTTTTTATTTTACATTGTTTGCCGTTTTTTCAACTCTCTTTGGTGCGTGTGTCGGCAGTTTCCTGAACGTCTGTATTTATCGGATTCCGAGGGATGAATCTGTAGTGACCCCGCGGTCGCATTGTCCGCATTGCGGTACGTTGATCCCGTGGTATCTGAACATCCCTGTCCTGAGCTGGTGCTGTTTGCGTGGCAAATGCGCCTCGTGTAAAGGCCCCATTGCGATCCGCTATACGTTGGTCGAGTTATTGACGGCTGCGTTGTTCCTGGCAGTCTACCTGCAGTGGACGTTGCCCGCGACCTTTCACATGAATCCGATTACTCATCCGCTGATTGTGCCGATTTATTGGCTCTTTGTCGCCGGCTTGGTGTTGGGTACCTTTGTCGATTTCGAACATTACATCATCCCGGATTCCGTGACCATTGGCGGTATGATTGTCGGACCGATCCTGAGTGCACTGGTTCCTGCCATGCACGGTCAGGATATCTGGTGGAAAGGGTTGCTGCACTCAGGGCTCGGACTCTCCATCGGTTTTTGCTCACTCTTCGCCATCTCGTGGATTGGCGAAAAAATATTCAAGAAAGAGGCCATGGGGTTTGGCGATGTCAAGTTACTGGGGGCGATTGGCGCCTTTCTTGGCTGGCAGGCCGTTCTCTTTACGATTGTGGCCTCCTCATTCTTAGGCAGCATTGTCGGCGTCACCATGATTGCCCTCCGGAGCGCGAAGATGCAGAGCGAGATCCCCTTCGGGCCATACATTGCCGCAGGCGCGCTGATCTGGACCTTTTACGGGACGCCGTTGATTAAGGCCTATATGAGGATCATGAGTATATGAGCACAGTCAATAAGATCTATCGATCAGCCAATGACTATTTGCGGGATACGTGGAAGCTTGCCCGGCAGATTATGGATTCGGGTTGGCAGCCCGACTATATTATTGCGCTTTGGCGCGGCGGTGCGCCAGTCGGTATCGCGGTCCACGAGTTCTTTTATTACCATGGTTTTCGTCCGCGTCACCAGATTATTAAATGCCAGTCCTATACCGGCATCGAGTCGCGTGAACATGAAGTCCGCTTCGAACATGCGGATGAAATTTTTAAAAGCATGACCAAAGGCCTGCGCCTGTTGGTGGTGGACGACGTCTTTGACTCAGGCATGACCGCGCGAGCTGTCACCGATCGGCTGGCCGCCTGCGAAGTGGATTTGCGCTTCGCAACGGTCTATTGGAAGCCCGGCCAAAACAAGACTACGCTCAAGCCAGATTTTTATGTCAGCCAGACCGAAAGCTGGATCGTCTTCCCGCACGAAATGGACGGCCTGACACGAGACGAAATTAAGATAAAAGATCCTGAGCTCTACGCGCTGTTGAAGTAAGCGGGCAGGCGCAACGGCCTGCCCCTGCAGCGGACAACCTGCCGGTCGCCTCTACAAATAGGCTATTTCGAGATCAGGCGGGGTTTCGGTCAGAATACAGGCGAGCATGCCGCTTGGATTTAGATGCCCAATGACCATGCGGTTACAGTGCGCTAATACATACTGGTTACACCATGCGGCGCGGCGCACGCTGGGAGCATCGATCTGCTCTGAAAATGGGGAGATAATGAGCAATCGGCCTTCCTTGATGGCTGTGCTGATGGGCGGATAATCGATGCCCTCTTCCAATGCCCATGGCTTGACCCAGATCATGAGCTTGCGATTCGCTAATCCAGCCTTGAACAATGCCCGCTCCATCGGCGAAAGAAAGCCTGATATAATGACCTCGCCCGATTTGAGGGGCAAGTTGCCATGCAGTGCCGCTTCGCCTCGCGATGCCAAAAACCCAACGTTGGGCAACTCCAACAACTCCCGATTACCCAGGTGTTTCGGCTCGCCGCAATTCATGACCACGTGATAATTCATGGGGTTGAAGCGAATGTAGTTGCGTATGTTTTCCAGGGCCTTCTCGTCCCGCACAATCACATCCCAATAATTGCGATGCCATAGAACTTTTCCGGGTGTCTGGCTCATTTCATTGACGCGCTTACCAACGGCCCCTTTGTATCCTGCAATCAATGCGCCCAATGATTTGGGAAACAACCGGACGACCTGCCGGTCGCCCGTACAGGGAGGGGCGACCGGCAGGTCGTCCGCACGCAGCCGTACAATGCCATGCACATGGTTGGGCATAATGACAAACTCGTCGAGTTCGACTTCTTTGCGAAGCACTGCGCTTTTCAGCCATTCTTCTTTCGCGATTTGCCCGGCCGCATTCAAGACCATGCGCCCGTTGACAATCGCCCCGAAGAGTGGTTTATTATCATGTGTGTTGCAGGTAATGAAATAGCACCCGCAGGAATAATTCCACCCATTCAATCGCAAGTGCTTGCGATCGGGCAGTTCTGCTTTTATCGACATAACGACCTTCTCTTATTGGACCCAAGTATTGGCGTTATGATACACGGCGGGGGCATGCCTGGCAAGCTGAAGACTTCTCACACCAGTACAACCTGAAGGGTGTCGATCAGGAGCAGTGTGCAGCGGATATCGCGGGAGGAAATGCCTGAGAGGTGCGTGAGCGCTTGGCGATAGCTGGTCATCTGGCTGGCGTAGGTCTCTTGCATGCGCTTTGCAAAGTCCGCTTCTGATTCGTTGTCGCGCTGCCGGTTGGATTTGAAGTCGAGGATCTCGGCTTTACGCCGGCCTTGTTCTTCAAAGAAGACGACGCGGTCAAACGTTCCGGATATCCACTGGCCGTCGAAGACCAGCTCAAAGGAAGTTTCACGCCAGAGATCAACAGCGCATGGAGGACGGCTCAAGGCCGCACGGAAGGCTGAAGCGCGGGTGAGGTCGATATCTTCCCTGGGGATGTTTGCTGGCTGGCCGGCGTTGTCCTCAAGCCATTCAATCTTGCTGAGGGACTCATGCAACCGCGTACCGCGCTCGGCTGCGAGCTGGCCGACCTGCGGCGTAAAGAGTTCGCTGGCCGCTCTTCCGTAATGGACTGCCGAGGAGGGCGTGACCCTTCGGATGTGTTGCCGCTGCGGACGGGGGAGCGTCATAACGGCTTGCTGCGGGGCCTTTGAAGCTGGAGCGGGATGCATGTGTGCGAGGCTGGCCGGGTCGCCGAGTGTCCACGGCAACGTGCCGTCCAATGTTCGCTCGATGTGATTGCTGAAATAGAGCGCTTCGGAATTGTTCTTGGGCGCGGACTTGAGCAGCACGAAGAGGGCGCGCTTGGCGCGGGTCATG
>JBAXCC010000024.1:0-20859 GCA_037141675.1 bacterium
TTGCAACAGTTTCGGCTTCGCACATCTTATCGCCGATGCCGCCCATGACCGCCATAGCCGAAGCATTCAACGCAACCGCACTCTGAACCCCCATCACAACATTGTGATTCATCTCTGTGAGAATGGTCGAGCCAGCATCTGCACGAAGGCAGACCGGCTTGCGCAACGTTGTCGGAACCAGCGAGTTCAAGACACCGCGTGTACACATCAGACAGTCCGCATACTTCATCAACGGGCTGATGGTGAGATCAATACGTTCAAGGCCAGAGGTCGGGCCCATGAGAAAGCCATGGTCAAATGCCAGCATCACGCTGTTGCCTGTTTTCGGATTGAAGATACGGCTCAAGCGATCCTTCATGCCCCAGTTCAGGTTTGCGGAGCCCTTGAGAAAATACTTTTCGTTCTTCTGCTCGACACCAATGCCATACTCTTTACCGTCACGAATATCATCTAAGTCTGCCATAATTTCGCTCTCTTTCTGTTAAAACGCCTTTGCGAATGCCGCAAAGATACACGCCATTGAAGCGGAACCCGCATCAACAGGTCCGATGGAACGCTCACCCAAGTTTTTTGCACGGCCATATTTGGCGCGCATGGCACGTGTTGCCTCTGAGCCCTTCTTCGCACCTTCCGCGCCAGCTTTAAACATTGCAGCAATGCCATCACCCGCCGCGGCAACCAGCGCATCCGTGGCAGGAATCAGAGCATCCATCAGCGTCTTGTCCCCTACCCGCGCCTTGGTTGTAAAACCAATTTCATCCAGTCCGCCCTTAAACATGGCAGCTATACCTGCAGCATCCAATTCAGCTGCGTTTTCTGGAGCTGCATCACTCATGCCTTGCAACCACGCCCCATACAACGTACTGGTGGATCCGCATGCTTCATTTTGAAGTGTGTCCGTCAATGCCTTGAGATAGCACTTGAAACAAGGCGCATCTGTCACCTTATCCATTGCGTTAAAGGCGGTGACAATCGCTGTACCATGATCACCATCGCCTCCTGCGGCAGCATCCAGCTCTGAGAAAACCTTTTCGCCAGCGCGGATATCCACGCCAGCCGCAACGACCATGTTCTTAAACTTTTGTATTGTGAGCATAATTTTTTAGGGGGTTCTCGACTACCTCGAGAACCCCATTAACCTCGATTAAGTGTCTTAAGCAACAGTTGTCCAGTACGGGCTATTCGCCTTCGCCTTCATCAGCTCGACATGATCAGCATCCAGCTTGCACAGAATCATCTGGAAACCAGCCATTTCTTGCACGGTCAGCAGTTCATCGCAGATGCCAGGAACAACTGTAATGCCGGTTTGGGCGAGGACTGCAGCGGCCTTGCGATAAACCAGGAACATTTCCATCAGCGTGGTCGCGCCAACGCCGTTGACAATGAGCATGGCCGAGTCACCAGACTTGACGCCTGTGGCCTTCATCAGAGGAGCGATCATCTTCGCTGCTGTCTCATCCGCAGTCAGGATCTTGCTACGTCCGCCACCGGCTTCGCCATGCTGGCCCATACCGATTTCCATTTCGTCTTCGGGAAGAACCGCAATTACGCCGCCATTCTGCGGATGCGTACACCCTGTCATCGCCACAGCCAATGTTGCCATCTGCTTGTTAAAGCGCTGACCTAATTCACAGATCTCATCAAGATTCTTGCCCTGCTCTGCAGCAGCGCCGATCACCTTGTACAACGGAATGCAACCACCCAGGCCACGCTTCTCTTCAGGGTCAATGTCAATACCTGCGCTGATGTCTTCCTGGGTCACGATCTCTACGACTTTGATGCCTTCCTTCTGTGCATCACGGAGTGCCTTACTTGCACTCATGCGATCGCCAGCATGATTCAGCGTCACGAGGATGATGCCTGCATCACGCTTGAACATGCGAAGAGCTTCGAGGAGTTTCGGTGCGCCAGGAGCCGCGAAAATATCGCCGGCAACACTAGCGTCAAGCATGCCTTCACCAACAAAACCGCTAATCGCCGGTTCGTGTCCTGTGCCGCCCAGCGACACTATTGCGACTTTACTCTGGCACTTGGGCGTCGCGCGGACAACAATCTTTTCATTCACTAACTTGACCTTGTTGCTGTAGCATGCGGTCAACCCTTCCAGCAGTTCCTTGGTGATATTAGCTGGATCATTCAGAAATTTCTTCATTGCCATACTGTTTTCTCCTTTTGTGTTAATTAACCCATCTGTATGAATTCAATCGCTGTACCTTCATCATAGACAAAGGCTATTTTCATTCCCGGACCCGGTTCGCAAATGGGCCACAAGATACTCTTACCCTTCACAGCCTCCTCGATATTGTCAACCGTGAAAGCGATATGAACGGTATCCTGAATAGCGGCCGCCATAGGGCAGTCAGGTTCAAAATAGACGAACTCAATCTTGTACGGATTCTTGGTTGAATCCGTAAACCACACCTTCAATGAATCGGCATACATCATGCCTTCCATCTTTTCAAAAACCGGGTAGCCTATGTGATGTAATGTCATTGTCTTGTTCCTCTCGTTTTCTCTTCTTGCTTATGGCTTTGCGCCAGGCACGCTGAAGCGCAGGCCTTTCCCGTCATGATAGGTCGCATACTCGGAGACAATAGCTCCTTCTGGTCCCGCCATCATAAAGTGCCAGCTTTCAGCCTTTGGCATATCGTGTGTACGGCCATCCGCCACCCATTTCTCAACATGCACGCTCTTCAGATAAGGGATCTGTAACTTCGAGAGGTGCGCCTTCGCCTCTGGATACTTATCGAGATTGGGTTCGCCGATTTCACTGAAACCATAGACATATCCGTACCGGACCTGCCAGGATTCTTCCTTCGCCTGAATGGTGTTTCCCTTTTCATCTTTTGTCACCAAGTGACGATGCTCTGGAATGCTCTGGTTCTTCAATAAATATATTTCATGTCCCAAATAACCCGTCGGCGCCTTGGTATTCACCCAGAAGACCCCACCCATACCAAAAGCCTCAAAATCACCCTTGTTAAAATCGAGAGGCCAGAAATACCCTTCATCCTTAACCAATGCTTCATAGATCGGCACTTTGAAGTGAGTCATCATATCAAAATACGCCTGCTTCGCCTTTGCTGAATCAAACTTTCCATCTTTATAATAGACAGACTTGCTCACCGTTGCCTCAGCGGATTTCTTTTCTTTATGACCAGACGATGTACATCCCGTCATAAGCGCTGCCACTAAGCACCCCATTAACGCACCCGACATCACTTCTTTTTTCATCTTGACTCCTTCTAGTGTTAATCAGCCTTTTGGTATGCCAATCGCATACCTTGTGTGAACTAAAAAACAGTACAAAAAATAGCATACCTTTGCATAAAAGTAAACGCCCAAAGTGAAAAAGGCGGTTTTTGGCCACGGCTATTTCTTTTAGAGGGGGTTCTTCAACCTCTGATAAAGCACCATTTGCCATGACAAAATCCGCCTCTTTCAGCATACTATATCCTTGATAGGGAAGTTTACTCATACGTAAAAGGTGGCCCCGAACATGCGGCAATGCTTGAGACGAAAGAGGAAAAGGAGCGGTTCAACTGCCTGCTGGATGGCGGACACTACCTGAAAATCTCGCCAGCCGTCTGGCAACACGTTATACCAAGCGGTGCTCAACGAGGCGGGCGAATAAAAAAAGGGTGGCGTGAGATAAAAAGAAGCGGTATATTACTTGTTATTGAACGAGTCAACACTCACGCGTTTGGAGGGAAAAAACATGACAAACTTGCCTACCATAGAAAAATGCCCCGAATGCGGCACCCCGCTTGAATCTGGCTTTGTGCTGGTACCGTCTTTCGGCGTCAGTTGGACTCAAGATCCAGACGCGAAGTGGGTGTTTGGTTCGAAAATGGAGAAACTCCACAAGGACTCTTGGGGATTCCGAAAACTTTCTAAAGAAACGCTTCCTGCAAAGCGGTGCAGCAATTGCAAACTCGTCGTTTTTAGATACACAGCGGAACCGAAAAAAGAAAAGCCCAACCCCACGGATGAGTAAGAGAGCCACGTCAGAAGATCACGAACATGGAAGAATCTAAACTTGAAGTTTTACTCCTGGGGCGTCACCTGGACCTACTGAACAGGGTTCTCCCCACCCTGAACCACTTGCCACTTAGAATCGATGGGGCGACAACAGACGATCAGGCGTTTGCTTTTCTGAATCGAAATCGATACGATGTCATTTCAATCGGCGGGGGCATTGAGGCCACATCACGAACACGAATCAAAGACATTCTGATAAAAAACATGCCAGACATCCAAGTGATCGTTGTCCCGCGACCCGATGCCGAATCATTTGATGGCCTCGCTAAGCAACCGATTCAGATGGAGGGACCGGATGAACTCGCCTTGATCCTGTCTGGCATTGTTGAACGTCGTAATAAGGAAACACGAGTATGAACATGATCAATTGCTGGGCACTTGCGTTGCTCAGTGCACTAAGCGTTTCGGGATGCAAAACCCCAACGTATGATCCCCTACTCGTTTCGTCAAACGTCGCGCCGAAGGTCGTGGATCTGGATGTTTCTGACACGCAGCGCAAGCGCAACATCCCTATCCGCGTCTACCTGCCGGCAACAACATCGCCTGCTGTGGTTATTCTATTCAGTCATGGTCTGGGCGGTTCCCGGGAGGGAAGCACCTATCTTGGGAAGCACTGGTCTAGTCGGGGCTATGTGGCGGTGTTTCTCCAGCATCCGGGCAGCGACACCTCGGTCTGGAAGGAGAAGCCCGCTAGCCAGCGTATGTCAGCCATGCGAGAGGCGGCCAGCGGACAAAACTTTCTGGATCGTGTAAAAGATGTCCCCGCTGTATTGGATCAACTTGAACGATGGAACAAAGAAGCAGGACATACACTGGCCGGCAAACTTAATCTCACAAAAGTCGGCATGTCAGGGCATTCCTTCGGTGCCGTGACCACACAAGCAGTCAGCGGACAGACTATCATAGGAGATAAAGCCCCGTTCACAGATCCGCGCATTGCTGCTGCGGTTATCATGAGCCCCAGCAGTCCGCGGCGAGGAACCGCTCAATCAGCCTTTGGAAAAATCACTCTCCCGTGGTTGCTCATGACAGGCACAAAAGATGTTTCCCCGATTGGCGATATTGACGTAGCATCCCGCCTTGCTGTCTACCCTGCCCTCCCAGCAGGCAGTAAATATGAATTGCTCCTCAACGCGGCCGACCACTCCGCGTTCACCGATCGCCCGCTGCCAACTGATAATCAGAATCGCAACCCGAACCATCATCGCTCCATTCTGGCGCTTAGCACAGCCTTCTGGGACGCATATCTGCTCAACAACACCTCTGCAAAAACCTGGCTTAACGGGGAAGGCGCTAAATCTGTATTGGAGAAGGCCGATAAATGGCAGAGGAAATAATTCATTCGACTCACACACACCTCGTGGATGAAAATTGATAACAACGCATAAATAAGGACACTATGACTAGCAATGTTGATGTGCTGAAAATGTTTTTCACAACGTTTGTGATGTATCTTCCGGCCCTCCTGATCAACCTGGTGGCCGTCATGGTCTGCCTCGCCAAATGGCGGCAGGCACCCAGTGGATCACTATGGGCGATCATGGGGTTCGGCTTGGGGCTTCTTCTTTGTTTTGTCATGCCGATTGGACAAACAGCGATCCAGTATTGGGCCTTTCAGAGCGGAGGAAGTCAGGCAGGCCGTATGTGGGCATTTAGCATCTTCGCTATTATTGGCTCCATGTTACATGCAGTGATTTATGGGCTTCTATTGGTGGCTGTCTTTGCCGGACGTTCAAAACCAACGGCTACGACTCCGCCATCCTTGTTTCATTCATAGGAATTCCACGCCGTTCACCCATTTTCACTTGTGAGCACACACACAACCATGATAACCGCATGAAAAATCAATCCTTTTGTTCGATTGTTTTGACCTTATTAGCCGGAATCCTGCTGAGTCATGAAGCGTTTGCTGAAGACACGACCAACGCCGTCCTTGACACCTCAAAGGTTCCGGGAGTGGTGATCGATCATTCCCCAAAATCGTCAGGTAAATATATCGGCTCGCCCAGCATCGCCATCCTTCCCACTGGAGACTATGTGGCGTCACACGATTTTTTCGGGCCCCGCGCAAACAGTCGGGCCAACGCGACCTCTGTGGTCTTCACCTCCGCAGACAAAGGCAAGAGCTGGCGCAAGATCGCCACGATCACGCCTCTTTTCTGGGGGAAACTGTTCGTGCACAAAAGCGCTCTCTATATCCTGGGGACACGGCACGAGTATGGGGATATCCTGATCCGCCGTTCCACGGACAACGGGAAAACATGGACAGAACCCGTTGATTCAGCAACAGGTCTGCTGCGCAAGGGGAGTTTCCACTGCGCCCCATGTCAGACACTTCTTCATAACAACCGCCTCTGGCGCTCCATGGAGGTATTTACGGGCGGGGCCTGGGGAAATTTTGAAGCCATGGTGATCTCCGTACCTGAAGACGCAGATCTGCTGAATGCAGACAACTGGTCCTTCAGCGAGCGCCTGCCCAAGAATCAAGCGTTCAGTTGGCTGGAGGGGGCGGTCTTACTGGCCCCGGACAACACAATCGTCAACATGCTGCGGACCAATGGAAAGGGAGATGATAAAGCCGCTATCGTGCATGTTGCGGAGGACGGTAAGACGCTCTCGTTCAATCCAGCAACGGATGTCAGCGACATGCCCGGCGGCGGGGTGAAATTCACCATCCGCCTTGACAAGACGACTTCCCGCTACTGGTCGATCGTCAACAAGCAGACCAACCCTAAAGCCTTCAGAAATAATCTGGTGCTGGTTTCTTCGGCAGATCTGAAAGAATGGCGGACCGAGTCAACGCTACAGAATCACGCCGACAGTAACGTGCACGCCTGGCAGTATGTCGACTGGCAATTCGACGGCAACGACATCATCTTTGTCAGCCGCTCAGCCTACGATGACGGCCTTGGCGGAGCAAAGAATGCACATGATGCGAACTTTCTAACCTTTCACCGGATCGTCGATTTCCGGAAGCCGTGATTCCCTTCATGCTAAACATTAAAGCCATTTTTTTTGACAGTGACGGCGTGCTTGTTGACACAGAACGATTGTTCTTTGAGGCGACGCGTGATGCTTTTCAGGCAGAGGGCTTAGATCTTTCTCAAGAGCAATGGGCACGGTGGTTTTTGAGTGAAGGCAAACGCTCCCGCGAAATCGCAACGATGCTGGGCATGCCGTCCGTACGCATTGAGAAGGTTATTGAAAACCGATTCGAACGCTTCTGGAGCCGGGTCGATCAGGGCGTAACCGTCAACCCTGGCATTTTAGAGACGCTGAACCAACTGGCACCCATTTTCCGTCTCGCAATTGTGACAGGCGCGACGCAACGTCATTTTGACCGCGTGCATCAGTCGACGGGGCTCCTTCATTACTTCGAGACTGTTGTGACGAGTGACGCGTGCGAACACGTCAAACCGCATCCGCAGGCTTACCAGATTGCACTGCACCGACTCGGCCTCAAGGTGGATGAGTGTGTGGCGATCGAAGACTCTCCGCGCGGAGCAACAGCCGCCCAGGCTGCCGGACTCCGGTGCTTCGTCCTGCCAACCTCCCTGACAGACCTCACACTCTGTCCAGAAGGCTGCGTCATTCTGGATCAAGCAACACAAATTCTCCATAACTTGCCACATATCTGATATGCGCTTTATTGCATGGCTACACTGTCGCCTTTTAAACGTCACCTCTTTAGTGAAAATGCATCCTCGTTCAGATGACAACTTTATTGCAATTCGAGTGGAACGAGAGGAAAAGAAGGGTTATAATGATAACTTTGACAGATCATTGAGTCGCTTCGAAACGCAAGGAGAAAAAATATGGCAAAGAACATTTCAGAGGAAAGGCAGATGGCGTACTATCTCGGTGGTGCGCTGATGGTGATCGGCGGACTACTGTTTTTTTCCGTCTTCATCACCGGGGCTATGAACTTTGGCAACTTTAGCAACTTCGAGGCGAATGCCCGGTCCAGCATGTTTCGGGCTTTCGGCGGGATGGCACTCTTGATCATCGGCGGGATCATCCGCGGGATTGGAGCGAGAGGACTGGCGGGGTCCGGGGTTGTGCTCGACCCGGACAAAGCACGGGATGAACTAGAACCCTATAGTCGCATGGCCGGAGGCATGGTCAAGGACGCCATGGACGAAGCCCAGATCAACATCGGTGGTAAACCCGAACGCGTCGTCATGATCAAATGCCCTGCCTGTAGCACCCTGAATACAGAAGATTCCACGTTCTGCAAAGCGTGCGGACGAAAGCTCTAACGATCTTGAGGCTTGCAAAATTCAGCCATTTTTGAGATACTATTAATTTCAAACGAAAAGGAATGAAAAATGAAAGTGTTAGTGACGGGTGGAGCAGGCTTTATCGGAACCCATACATGCGTTGAACTCTTAAATAACGGCCATAAAGTCGTTGTCGTCGACAATCTGTGCAACAGTTCGGAAGAAAGCCTGAAACGTGTAAAACAAATCACGGGGAAAACACTCACCTTCCTGAAGGCGGACACGCGGGATCGTGTTGCCATGGATGCCATTTTCAAGGCAGAGGGCCCGATCGATGCGGTCATTCATTTTGCAGCTTTAAAAGCGGTCGGGGAATCCACACGCCTGCCGCTCAAGTATTACGAGAACAATATTACAGGCACGATCAATCTGTGCGAAGTGATGGAGGCCAACAACTGCCACAATTTGGTCTTCAGCTCCTCTGCGACGGTCTATGGCGATCCGATCTCCGTACCGATCCGTGAAAACTTCCCGACCCCTGGCGCGACCAATCCGTATGGATGGACCAAGCTCATGATGGAGCAGATTTTCCGTGATCTTCAAAAGGCTAACCCGGCGTGGAACATTATTATTCTGCGCTACTTTAATCCGATTGGCGCTCATGCAAGCGGACTGATCGGTGAAGATCCGGCTGGCATCCCGAACAACCTGCTCCCCTTCGTGGCACAGGTGGCGGTCGGCCGCCTCCCGAGCCTCAGTGTATACGGCAATGATTACCCGACGCCGGATGGCACAGGCATCCGTGATTACATTCACGTCGTGGATCTGGCAATCGGCCACTTGCAAGCCATTGACAAGCTCGCATCCAAACCCGGGCTGGCGGTCTATAATCTGGGCACCGGCAAAGGCTACAGCGTACTGGATGTTATAAAGGCTTTCGAAGTGGCATCTGGGCGCAAAGTCCCCTACACGCTCCAGCAACGCCGCCCTGGCGACATCGCGGAATGCTGGGCTGATCCGGCAAAGGCAAAAGACGAGCTGGGCTGGGTCGCAACGCGCGACCTTAAGACCATGTGCGAAGATGCCTGGCGCTGGCAGTCACAGAATCCGAACGGATTCAAGGCGTAGAAATTGCCTTATTGCCTTATTGCGCGATTGCCTTATTCATTTCAACGCGGACTTGGGACCCTGGATTTGGGACTTGGGACGGGCATGTGTTTTTTTAGATCGACCGCATGTTTACGCGTGACGCAACCCTTACTATTTTAGTATACTTTTTAGCAAATTAATTTTCCCGAATAAAAGGGATTGAAAGATTGCTGAAAGGAATGTATGGAAAAGCAAGAACCCAAACGGCGTCTGCGTGGTCGTCGTGTTGAAATGAGTGTTGAATCCGTAAAACAAGATTTTGAACGCCATCTTCGCTACACACTCGCAAAAAATGAAGAGTCTGCAACCGAGAGAGACCAATATACAGCCTTCGCGCTTTGTGTTCGTGACCGCATTGTTGAACGCTGGATCGAGACACAGGGAAAATATCGAAATGACAATGTCAAACGCGTCTATTACCTGTCACTCGAGTTTTTAATTGGCCGTCTCTTAGGCAACAACGTCATCAACCTAAAAATGGACCCCATCTGCCGCGAGGCCCTTGAAGAGGATGGCATTGACTGGAACTCCCTCCGAGATTTCGAAGTCGACGCCGGACTTGGCAACGGAGGTCTAGGACGTCTCGCCGCGTGTTTCATGGACTCTCTTTCCACACTCGAACTCCCAGGCATGGGATATGGCCTACGGTATGACTACGGCATTTTCCGTCAGAAAATCGTCGAGGGGCAGCAGGTTGAAGAGCCTGATCATTGGTTGAAGGATGGGTATCCCTGGGAAATCGCACGCCCTGAACACACGCAGACCGTCCACTTCGGAGGACGTGTGGAATGCGTTTCGAGCGCCAAACGCAGCAAATGGAATTGGGTTGAAACCGAACGCGTTCTCGGGGTGCCTTATGACCTGCCTGTCGTCGGCTTCAGATACACCGTAAATACGTTGCGCTTATGGTCAGCTAAAGCGGACGACGAATTCCAACTTGATGAATTCAACAAAGGCTCGTATGTGGATGCCGTACAGGACAAGGTGCTGGCGGAGAACCTAACCAAGGTTCTCTATCCGAATGACAATGTGCTAGCCGGCAAGGAACTGCGTCTACGTCAACAATACTTCTTTGTCGCGTGTTCGCTGCAGGACATCCTGCGTCGCTTCCGTCTGACCAACAAGGACTGGACCGCGCTGCCTGAAAAAGCTTTCATCCATCTGAACGAGACACATCCTGCGCTTATCATTCCAGAACTGATGCGCTTGCTCGTGGATCATGAAGACATTGACTGGGACACCGCCTGGGATATTACACGAAAATGCACAGGTTACACAAACCACACCATTCTGCCAGAAGCGCTTGAAACTTGGAGCGTATCGCTGATGGAGCGGTTGCTTCCACGTCACATGCAGATTATTTACGAGATCAATGCACGCTTCTTGCGTCAGGTTGCATCGCTCTATCCGGATGACATAGACCGCCTCTCCCGTATGAGTATCATCGATGAACGAGGTGGACGTTCCGTGCGTATGGCAAACTTGGCCATCATTGGTTCCAGTGCAGTCAACGGCGTGGCGGCACTCCACACAGAAATCCTGAAGAACACACTGTTCAAGGACTTCTATGAGATGTATCCAACACACTTTAGCAACAAGACAAACGGGATCACGCAACGTCGGTGGCTGCTCAAAGCAAACCCAAAGTTAGCTGCATTATGTACCGACGCTGTCGGTCCTAAATGGATTACCGATCTGGACGCATTGCGCGGCCTTGAAAAGTTTACCACTGACAGAGGATTCCTTTCGCAATTCCGTAAGATCAAGCAGGAAAACAAGGACACGCTTGCCACCTACATCTACAACCAATTAGGCCTCCGTGTCTCACCGGATTCTATTTTCGATGTGCAGGTCAAACGTCTGCATGAGTACAAACGACAGCTGTTGCTCGTTCTATACATCATTATTCTCTACAATCGCATCATCACCAATCCAAACTTAGACCTTTATCCGCGAACCTTCATCTTCTCGGCAAAGGCCGCTCCTGGTTATTGGATGGCGAAGCTCATTATCCGTCTCATTCATGGTGTCGCTGAAGTGGTCAACGCAAGCCCGCGCGTCAAGGAGCGCCTCAGCGTGGTATTTCTGCCTGACTATCGTGTATCGCTTGCTGAGAAAATTATTCCTGCGGCAAACATCAGTGAGCAGATCTCGCTCGCCGGCACCGAGGCATCTGGCACCGGTAACATGAAGCTGATGCTCAACGGCGCATTGACGATCGGTACCTTGGACGGCGCGAATGTCGAAATCTTCGAAGAAGTCGGAGAGGATAATATCTTCATCTTCGGATTGCGCACAGACGAAGTCGCCCAACTGCGCCCTACCTACAACTCCCGTGAGCTTTACGAAAATGATCCGGAAATCAAGCGCGCCATCAACATGATTCGGCGTAATGTTTTCTCGTTGATGAATCCCGGCATCTATGAACCGATCATTCGCAACCTGCTGGACTTTAACGACCACTATATGCTGCTTGCGGATTTACGCAGCTACATGGAGACACAGGACAAGATTGACAAGCTTTACCGTCAACCCTACAAATGGGATGCAAAGGCGCTCATGAATGTGGCGCGATCGGGCAAGTTTTCATCCGACAGGACTATTCTTGAATACGCCAATGAGATCTGGCATATTGACCCCGTGACCATCAATTAATAAAATGACTGTCAAATTCAAGAAGACTCATCCCGAAGCGACCATTCCTGTCTATGCCCATCCGGGTGATGCAGGAATGGACGTTTGCTCTTGCGCCTCGCTGACAATCCAGCCGGGCGCGCGAGCACTTGTAGCCACAGGACTCGTCATGGAACTTCCTAAGGGCACTGAAGCACAGATGCGTCCGCGCAGCGGCCTTGCCATTAAGAACGGCATAACACTACTGAACACACCTGGGACGATTGACGAGGGTTACCGTGGCGAACTCGGCATTATTCTGATCAACCTCGGGCAGGAGCCCTTTGAGATCCGTCCAGGTATGCGCATTGCACAGATGGTCATTGCGCCGGTGCTGCGCGTCGCAGTCGAAGAGGTCGTGGATGTGTCAGATACCCCCCGCGGCTCAGGCGGCTTCGGATCAACTGGCCTGTAACTTCTATGGAATAATGGGGTGTTGGAATTGCGGAATGATGGAGAGCCTCCTTTGCTGAGGCTTCCGAGTAAGCGATGGCCTCCACCTACGCTACAGAGATATCAGACAAAACGGTGGAATAGCCAGCAAGTTTCGACTTTCATTATTCCACTATTCTATTATTCCAACATTCCTCACATCACCAGACGCTCAGGTCCCAGCGGTCCTGCCACTCGATAACGGGTTGCCCGTTCTTGAATTGGATCGGCAACCAGATATACCGGCCATCAATAGCATTAGCAGGCCGCCAGCGATCAGCCATAAAGATAAAGGCGTTTGGTTTGCCTGCGACCTGCAAGACACACGTGGACTGCGATTCAAAAGTGTTCTTCTTTTGCTGTTCGCTCCCGACACAAGGATTTCCCAAATCCGTCCAAGGTCCCCATATCGAGTCCGCGACCGCTAAACGGGCCGCGTTCGGACTCCATCCGGTACACCCAGACGAAATCAGCCAATACCGCCCTCCCTGCTTAAACAGCGCAGGAGCCTCGTTCCAGCGATGCTCAAACAGCCGCACCCATTTCCCGGCGTGTGACTGAAAATCGTCACTGAGCTGCGAAATATGGAGGGTGCTATTTTCTTCTGATGCAAAAATATGGTAGGCCTTGCCGTCATCATCTACGAACAGATTCATATCCCGGGCCATCTGTCCGCCAGCAAAGTCGCGCGCCAGGATATTGTGCTTGGGCGTATCTTTATTTGGACCGCCGCTGAAGGTTGAACCCGCCAGCTTTTCAGCTTCTTTCAGCCCTGCCTTCTGCTCCTCTGTGATGTTGATTGGCCATACACCCGCATCGGGACGGAGCGAGCGCACAAACGTATACGGTCCAACAGGCTTGCTGGCCACGGCAAGACCACTGCGCGCCGCAAGATACCCCTTCCCTTTTAACTCAAGATGGAACCACATTACGAACTGACCTGTTTTGGCATTATAGATCACCTTGGGCCGCTCAATGACAGAGCCTTTGACAATGTCACTTTTAGGATCGTCTGAAACGCTTAACGCAACGCCTTCATCCGTCCAGTTATAGAGATCCCTGGATGAATAAACATGAACGCCAACATGTGCTACATTGCCGGCATTTCCCTCAATTTTGTGCTCTCCAAACCAATAATAGACCCCGTTGTGAAACAGAACCCCACCACCGTGCGCATTGATATGCACCCCCTTGTTATCCAGCCAGAGTGCCCCTGGCTGAAAATCCTTCAGCGTTTCACCCGCCTGCGTCACTCCAGCCATCAACAGAAATACGACCAACAACCGTTTCATGGTTCTGCTCCTTATTGCTCAGCACTCTCGTTTCATCTTTGCGTAATAAAATAGGCCAGCATTATAAGCTCCTTGCCACGCTTCATGCGAGTACAAAATGAAATAAGAGCATGGTTGACAGGATTAAATAAATAAGCAACAATAACAGCACTTTTGTGAAAGGGATTATACGATGTCTATTTGGCCTACACGGAACTATTTTCGAGGTATTGCTGTTTCACTTGTAACGATTGCGAGTGCTTCTTTTGCACAGCAGGACATGTCCCGATATAACGTCATCTGGAATTCGCCCAGCAAAGATGCTTCAGAGACCATGCCGCTCGGCAATGGCGACATGGGCGCGAACGTATATGCGATTGAAGACGGCGCCCTCTTCCTGTTGCTCTCCAAGACGGATGCTCTCAACTTCTGTGGCGATGTCATCAAGACCGGCCGTGCTAAAATTTCGATTTTTCCGAATCCGTTCTCAAAGGGTAAACCCTTTAAGCAGACGCTGGATCTTGTGACCGGCAGCATCCTGATCGAGGCGGACGGCGTCACAATCCGCGTATGGGCAGATGCGAATAGCAATGTCTGCCATATCGAGATTCAAGCGCCCTGGGATCTCATGGTCACGGTGAAGCCTGATCTATGGAAACGTATCATCCCGTATAATCGCGCTAACCGTGTCAATCCCCAGACTGTTCCTTCTGAGATCCCCCAAGACATCATGATTGATCGCCCCAGCAAGCTGCTGTGGTATTACACGGTGGGAGATCACAGCATTCTGCCGACGGATCTCAAAGACTATGAAGTTGAACAACTCAAAGATCAAGTTCCTGATCCTTTCAGGTACAACACCTTTGGCAACTTAATCGAGATACAGCCCACCCCTGGCACATCACTCACGCATGACGGCGGATATGTCCTTGGCGGAAACGGCAAGCGCTTTGACATCCGGATTCATGCGTTAACACTCCAGACGCCCACACCAGACCCTGAATGGTCAAACGCCATTGAGAATCAAGCCCGGATGCTTGGTAATACCCCGACAACCTGGAAGGCACATTGCGCCTGGTGGAAAGACTTTTGGGGGCGGAGCTGGATTGCGGCCTCTGACACGTCTCTTCCAAGCGAAGAGCGTGAACGCTTTTTGGGCGACGCTGAAGAATCCGGGAAGCGCAACGAGAAGGATGGCGCCGCTCTGGTTTCGCAATCCTACAACGTGTTCCGTTTTTTGATGGCCTGCCAAAGCCGAGGAACGGTGCAGACCAAATTTAACGGCGGCATCTTTACCCAGCAACTAAAAATACGGTCTTCTAAGGATGGTAAAATACCACGCCCTTATGCCGAGGCATTGACGGAGGGAACCTTCTTGACGAACGAAGACGATCGCCTCTGGGGACGTCGATTCACCTTCCAGAACCAACGCCTGCTTTATTGGCCGTTGTACATGAGTGGTGATGAAGAACTGCTCGATGTATTCATGGAGCACTATACCCGTCTTCTCCCCGTGCGCAAGGCCATCACCCAGAAGTGGTTCGGCCATGACGGTGCGTATTATCGGGAGAACGTCGGACTCACAGGCGATGACCGTGACCATGACAGCGCCATTCGTCCGCCCAAGACAAAACCTGGTGAAAAATATAATGGCCACTACCATGACTATTATTTCACCTGCGGACTAGAAATCATCGCCATGATGATTGAGTATGTTCGTTATACGGAGCATCCAGATGTAAAGAAAGAGTTTACTGAAAGAAAATTGCTTCCCTTTGCACGCGAGGTCCTCCTCTTTTTCGACAAGCATTATGCGCGCGATGAAAAGGGGAAGCTCCGTCTCGATCCAGCCCAAGTGCTCGAGTCCTACTGGGTTGCAGTCAATCCGGCCCCCGATATTGCTGGCTTGCGGTTTTGCCTTCAGGAACTTCTGGCCATGAAGGTTGGCACGCCAGCAGACCACACCACGTGGGCGAGTCTTCTTAAACAGATCCCGGAGGTCCCCATGCGGGAGGTGGAAGGGAAGCAGGTCATTGCTCCTGCCGAACAATTTGCAACTCGGAAGAACTCGGAAATTGGCGAACTTTATCCAGTCTTTCCCTTTAGCCTGTTTGGTTTAGCCCAAGGGTCTTCTGACCTTGTTGATCGGACACTCAGAAACTACACCAACAAGGGCGCACTGCGGAACGTGTGCTGGGCACAACAGGAGATCCACTGGGCGTTGGCTGGAAACGCAGAGGCAGCGTCCAAGAATTTGGTTGCTCGCTTCCGTATCACGACACCGATGTGCCGATTCCCTCTCTTTGGAAGGGAAAGCCCTGACTCCTGTCCGGACTTTGACCATTTCGGTTCTGGCTCAACCGCCTTTCAGCGCATGCTTGTGCAAGAAGAGCGCGAATGGCAGACAGCAGGTGCGCCTGGGAAGATCTATCTCTTCCCGGCCTGGCCCGCCCATTGGGATGTGGATTTTAAATTGCACATCTCCAACAATGGCACAGTGACAGGACGCGTCAAAAATGGTAAGGTCGAACAGTGGGACGTCACGCCCGCTTCACGGAAAAAAGATGTCATCCTGAAGCCTCTGTGGCAAAAAGCTTGAACGTTAAGTGTTAAGAGTTAAGCGTTAAACGTTACAAATCAAACTCTCAACGCTCAACGTTTAACTTTTAACTCTCAATTTAAGAAGTTACCCCTTCAGTTCCCAACCCTTGCGCATATAGGGTTTGACAAACTCATTGGCCTTCTCGTTGTTGGTGAAGCGCATCTTAGCACTATCCCACAACAACTTCTGATTTGGGAAGCGCCAACAGATTGTGCCGAGCAGCAGCCACTCTGTGAAGGGACCTGCAATCGTGAAATCAGAGCAGGTTGCACTCTTATCCTTCAAGGCAGCCAACCATTGCTTATGGTGTCCGGGGGAACGAGCAATGACCTCTGCAGGCTTCTTATAGTCCTTCATCG
This sequence comes from bacterium, assembly GCA_037141675.1. Classification (GTDB taxonomy): domain Bacteria; phylum Verrucomicrobiota; class Kiritimatiellia; order RFP12; family UBA1067; genus CAIZQW01. Next base: position 16,748 of record JBAXCC010000024.1, read on the forward strand.
CGGATTCCGGCACGAGCCGTACGCTCTCGCCGCGACCGCCTGTAGCCATGTAACCCTTCGAGCCGATGAAGAGTTCATTGAAGCCCTTCATGTCCGCATCAGTCAAGTCTTTAGGACGTGCCCATTTGCCGGCCATCTTGCCTTCATACCAGTAAATGGTGACCGGAGGCATCTTGCCTGACGGCACAAACTTATTCACGCGCTCAGGGAACTCGAAACGACAGGCATAGCTTGGATATGTGACAGGATTCACACCCTCAACGGCAATACACTCCACGCTGGTCGGCGCACCCAGCTGTAGACCCCAGTTAGACGGCCCTAAGATATGCACGCCCCAATCGCCGACCATCTGCGTCCCATAATCTAAGAAGCCACGCCAGTTAACCGGATGAATCTTCTTGCTGAATGCATGTTCAGGTGCGCGGCCCGTCCAGACATCCCAATTGAGCGTCTCCGGAACAGGTTCAGCAGCAGGCCACTCAGTGATGCCACGGGCAAAACCGCCGCCGTTGAAGGCATGGACCTCTTTGACATCGCCGATCATTCCGCTCCAGATCGACTCGCAGGCGATGCGCGTAGCGGTTGATGAATAGCCTTGGTTGCCCATCTGTGTCACGACCTTGAACTTCTTTGCAGCGTTCGCCAAGAGGCGAGCCTCCCACACCGTGGGGGTCAAAGGCTTTTGGCAGTAAACTCCGAGACCTCTCTCCATAGCCCAATACGCGACAGTGGCGTGCATGTGGTCAGGAATCGTAATCGTAATGCCATCCAGATTCTTGTACTCTTTATCTAGCATCTGACGGAAATCATTGTACTTCTTTGCAGACGGAAATAGTTCGGCCGCTTTATTCAAATGGTTCGCATCCACATCACACAGGGCATAGGTGTTTTCAGCCTGCACACTCCTCACATCTGAAAGTCCCTGCATGCCGCCAACGCCGACAGAGCCGATATTTAATTTCTCACTCGGAGGGATCTGACCGGATCTCGCAATGACATGTCGCGGAACGATCATAAATGAAGCGGCCGATGCGGTCGCCCCTAAAAACCCACGCCGACTGAATTGCATCCCAACACTATTCTTCTTACTCATACTATTCCTCCTTACTTTTTACCAATACAATAAAGTGCCTTGAACGTGCGCAACAGAATCTGCCCCTCATGCGCCACAGGAGAAGCGTACACGTTCTCCCCCATGACATTCGTTGCAACGAGCTCCATCTGGGGACTCGCCTTCACAATACGAACGATGCCGTCATCAGAGGCAAAGTAAATCAACCCATCCGCAGTCAATAAAGGCGATGAATGATGAATCGCCACATCTTTCAGCTGCCAGACTGACTCGCCAGTTGCAGCCTTCCAGCAGTTCAATGACTTCGGCGTTGGGGAGAAAAAGAAGAAATAAGCGCCTAGGCTGACAGCCGAGGCAATCCAGGGTCCATCCTTGCTCTTCCACGCAATTTTCGACTCCGTGACATTCCCTTCGCCATCAGGCTTGATGCCTACGGCTATCTTCTTGTCCCAACTACTGGAACCCAACAGAATGCCACTGGCATCATTATAGACAGGCGTTGAAATAAACTCCTTGGAGGGACCTTCCGTTGTCCACAATTCCTTTCCAGTCTTTGGATCATAACTGCTGATCCCTTCATTGGCTTGGATAACCATCTGCATTTTACCCGCCATCTCTCGTATATATGGCGGGCTGAAAGCCTGATTTGGTTTTGCAGACTTCACCATCCACAGCGTCTCTCCCGTCTTCTTGTCCAGGGCGAGAATTTCACCGTTAATCTTACTGCAGCACGCGAGCAAGATGCGGTCCTGCCATATCACAGGCGTACTGGCAAACCCCCAGTCGCTCTTGAAGGTCGTCGGCGTCTTCTTCCACTTCAGATTACCCGCAAAATCATAAGCCGCGACAACGACGGTCTGCGTTCCTTCCAAAAAGGAGACATAGACCATCTGCCCGTCCGTTGCCGGCGTCGTAGACGCATAGCTGTTTTCCTTGTGTTTCTTCTCAAGGGGCGAGGTCACAACGGTCTTCTGCCATAAATTTTTCCCATCCTTTCGGTTCAGGCAGATTAAGACGCGATCCTGGGACTCCTCTAGCGCGGTTGTCAGAAATATTTTATCTTCCCACACAATCGGTGTCGAGTGTCCCAATCCCGCGATTTCGGTTTTCCAAGCGACGTTCTCTGTGGCGCTCCATTTCGTGGGCAGATTTTTTTCCAACGTACTGCCATCCCCGCGCGGACCACGCCACCCCGGAACATTCTCTGCCATACCCGAAACAGCCATTGCTACACCAATAGCTAAAATACCCAAGCACCTATTTTCTCTGCTTCTCATCTTCTTCATTTACGAATTGCCTCCTTTAAGTCGATTTGCTCGCGGACCCAGCATGCTCCGCATTGACACCCTTTTGAAGAACCGCGACCGCACGTGCCGTCCACATCTTGAAACGGCAATGGCTGGATACAGGCTAGAATCTGCTGTCGCCACGCCATGAAAGCAAGGTCCTTTCGGTCCTTGAAGATGACCGGAGCTTGCCCCCACCCCCCGGCCTCAATCGCCAATGGCGCCAAGAGCGCAAGGCTCTGTTCAGGGTCCGCGATATTGATCAGGGCTTCCGTCGGTTGCGTGCCCCAGTCCCGCTTAATCACGGTCAATAGCGACGTGCGCAAAGCTTGAATCTTCGGAACATCAACTTGCCGGTCTTCCGCGCGATTAAAGGAGTAATCACCGGCAAAGGGCGCATTCATGTCAAGCCAGTTAATGAGTTGCTCCATCTCGAGGGGTGTCAGCTTGACATTGTTGTGCCCCTTTTCAAGCATCTGGACCAGCCGACCAGCATGCGCATAAAAATCATAAGGTTTGCTGGTGACATTTTCGCCCATGTACGGGATCATTGAAACCAAGTTTGTTCGTGTGATCAAATTGTGATAAGCCTCGGATGCCTTAACCTTTTTTGATCCTGGCCAGGTCAGCACCACATACGGATCATTCTTGCTCACGACGTGATAGACATGGTTTGAGGGTACACTCAGCAAGGAAAAACTTTTTTTCTCCGCGTTCAAGCCATGACACCCGATACAATGGCGATCCAAAACAGGCTGAACACTACGCGAGAAACTAAATCCGTCTGGATAAGTGTTCCACGCAGGCGGTGTGATGGGATGCACCTGCCGATTCGCAGAACTACCTTCAACAGGAGAGGAAGAGTTTCCCTTGGGTTCATGACACCCTATGCAACTTGCTTTTTCACCCGGTTGAAGATACACCGCCGTACGCATGGTCATGACCGCCATACCCTTGGCATCGAGCAGTTGGAACTGCAAGGTCTTTTCACAGGGCGCATAAAATGTCGCACTGCCCTTTTCATCGACAGGTACCGTGCCCAGCACACGCCGTGGCAACTCAAAAATATATTTGCTGTTGGGGTTATACTTTTGACTGGCTTGATCAAGAATCTCCAAAACGCGAATCGCCTTTACCGTGCCCCGCTTGATCGTCCCTTGCATATCAAAGCGGTTCTGATAAACATCATGCACGGAGAATATCCCGACCTTCTTTCCTGGTACAATGGCTTGAACGCGCGTAGCCGGTATCGGCCGCGCCTGCACCGGCAAGGGTGAGCACGCATCAAATTTTTCATCTTTGTAAATCAATTCCCGGCCGCCTAGCGTATCGACCAGCCAGATGCTAAACGGATCATCGCCCTGTTCCTTCCCTGAAACAAGAAAAAGCTGCTCCGTCAAAGGATAGGGCATAATGGCGGTCCGCAGGCGGCGATCACGCGGCAGCGCAGCTTTTTCAGGCTGATCGTTCAAATTATAAGGGATTCCGAAGGGGTAAATGCCATTGGCATCTGGTTTCCATTCAACTTTCTTGGAGAAGAAAGAGGGACTCTGGCGCTCGGGGAAGGCTATTTCAGGGGTCACCATGGTCAGAGGCTTTAATCCATCTTCCCCTTTTTCTGTATCCACAAGAATGAGGGTGCCATTCGCCATGCCATGATGGGCATTCGCCGTCGCGATCAATTTTTTGCTCTCGGGAATCGGTCGCGCCTGATTAATCAGATTCGGGTCAATGGTGTTATTGCCATACACATG
>JBAXCC010000025.1:0-20805 GCA_037141675.1 bacterium
CGCGACCGCGATCCGTATACTGGCGCGTCGAGCATACCGATTTATCAAGTTTCGACTTTTAATCAACCTGATCCTGAGCATCTCGGCGCGTATGATTACGCCCGCAGCGACAACCCGACGCGCGAGGCGCTGGAACACACCATCGCGGTGCTGGAGGGCGGCGCGCGCGGTCTGGCCTTTGCTTCGGGAATGGCGGCGACCTCTTCGGTGCTGATGCTCTTTCAGCCAGGCGACCATCTGGTGGTGGGCCGCGATATCTATGGCGGCACCTACCGCGTACTGACGACTCTCTTCAAGCGCTGGGGGCTTCAGGTGACATTCGTCGACAGCATGGATACTGATGCGGTCCGCCGAGCAATTACGCCAACGACGCGCGGGTTGTTCGTGGAGACTCCAGCCAATCCGCTACTGCAGATCACGGATCTGCGGGCCATGGCAGTCCTTGCGCACGAGCATGGGATACTCGCCATCACGGACAATACCTTTATGACTCCGCATCTGCAGCGGCCGCTGGAACTCGGCTTTGACATCGTGGTTCACAGCGCGACAAAATTTCTCGGTGGACACAGCGACGTGATTGCCGGTTTGGCTGTCACCCGCGACGCGGAACTAGGAAAGAAGCTCAAGACCATTCAAAATAGCTTCGGTGCGATATTGGGGCCGCAGGACTCCTGGCTTGTGCAGCGCGGCATCAAGACGCTGGGCGTTCGCCTCGACGCGCAGCAGCGGAGTGCCGGCGAGCTGGCGAGCTGGCTGTCGGGCCGGAAAGAAATTCGTCGGGTGTTTTATCCCGGCCTTGAAAACCATGCGGGGTACGCGATCCATGCGCAGCAGGCCCGAGGCGGCGGGGCGGTTATTTCATTCGAGTTGGCAAATGGACCCACGGCTGTGGCTTTCCTTAAGCGTGTGAAGCTGCCGCTGGTCGCTGTCAGTCTCGGCGGCGTGGAGAGCATTCTTTCTTATCCGAGGACCATGTCCCATGCCGCCATGCCGGCTGAGGAGCGCCAGGCGCGTGGCATCACGGACGGACTCGTACGCCTGTCTGTAGGGCTGGAGAGCACCGAGGATCTGATCGCTGATCTTGACCAAGCCTTAAACCCTGAGACTTAAAAATGAAAATTACTACTAAAGGACGGTACGCGCTACGACTCTTACTGGAAGTGGCTCTGCATCAGCATCAGGGCCCGGTGACCTTGAGTGACATTGCCGCACGCCAAAAGATTTCGCAACCCTATCTGTGGCATGTCGTCACCCCGCTGACCGCCGCAGGAATCCTGCGCGTCAAGCGAGGTTCACAAGGCGGATACGTGTTAGCGCGCAAGCCGTCAGAGATCAGCATCCGCGATATTGTCAACGTGTTGGAAGGGTCTGTGACCTTTGTCGCGGATCAAAAGGTTGAAGCGAAAAACCGAAACAGTGTTTACATGGTCACCCATCAGGCCTGGGTTGAATTAGAAAATAAAATTGCAGATGTGCTCGCCGGGATCACCCTGGAAGACCTGCTTGCCCGCCACCGTGAAGCAGAAGCCATCGACAGCTTGAATTACACCATTTAAGCAAAAGCCTTGCCTGTCCCCCTTGTTTGGATTGAGGACGCCGGACATGAAGACTCAAAGACTCAAAAAAAATTGAGGAAGGACCTCAAAGACCATATTAGTCTTATAGTCTCTCTGTCTTTGAGTCCTTGATCAGCCCTGCGATTGGAAATTATTCCGCTATCCCTTTTACAAGCGAGAGTTCGTTGGCCAGTTCGGCTTCGATTTCTTCAATTGTGGGCAGGCTGCTGCGGAGGGATTCGGGCAGGGATTCGGTGAGCTGGGTCTGCCAAGCGGCGACAGCGATGGACTTGTCAAGTCCGCGCAGGGCATACTCGGCCACGAGCTTGTTCTTTTTCCGGCAGAGCAGGAGGCCGATGGTTGGCTGGTCGTCAGGATGGCGCAGGAGGTCGTCTACGGCGGAGAGGTAGAGGTTGAGCTGGCCGACATCGCCGGGGGCGAAGGCGCGAGCTTTCAGTTCGATGACGACATAGCGACGGAGCTTAAGGTGGTAGAAGAGGAGATCGAGCGGGTAGTCTTCGCCACACACCTCCAGCCGCACCTGACGTCCGACAAAGGCGAACCCGATGCCCAGCTCCAAGAGGAACTTCTGAATGTGATCTACCAGAACCTGCTCCACCTCTGCCTCGCGACGCGGGTCTGCAGTGCCGAGGAAGTCGAAGAGGTAGGGGTCTTTGAAAAGTTGCGTAGCCATATCGGAATCTGCCGGTGGCATGGTGAGGGCGAAGTTGTTCTGGGCCTTGCCCGCACGGAGGTGGAGTTGGTTCTGAATCTGGATGTCCAAGATGCTGCGGCTCCAGCCGTGGGTGAGGGTCGCACGGATGTAGAAGTCCCGGTCAGCGGGGTCTTTGACCCGTTGCATGATCTGGAGAATATGCCCCCAAGGCAATTGCGCAACAGGTTGTTGCGCAATTGGCCCATCGGGAAATTCGCGGGCGAAGATCTTCATCGAAAGCAAGTTACGGCGTGACAGCCCACCCATGTCCGGGAAGGCTTCTTGGAGGTCAGCAGCGAGGCGGTCGATGACTCTGGAGCCCCAGGCAGCCTCCTGCTGTCGGGCAAGAATGATCTTTCCGGTGTTCCAGTAGGCTTCGATGACAAGGGGGTTGGCCGCGAGGATGGCTCGGACGCGGGCACTGCGGAGGTGGGTCTTGATCTCCTGAAGTGTGGCGGCGTAGCTCTCGGGCAAGGACGCGGCAGACGGTGCTACCGGGAAGACGGCCTCGAGCCGTACGCGGCCACGTGAAAGCCTTTGCGGGGTTGCGTTCTTTTGGGCAGGACCACTTAGAATGGGTTTACTTTTACTCATAATCGTTAATTACAAACATCAACTTCATACTCATAGAATACCAGAAACTTGGTTAGTCTTGCCTTACGCATGTAGGCCTTCGCCACCCATTGCAGCTATTCCCAATTTCCGAGTTTTCCGCGAACCTTGTTGGCAAAAGCAAGAATGGCTTCGTGACGCGTTTTATACAGGATGGCGCCGCCCACCACGGCGATGCCCAACAGGAGCAGCAACGCGCCGATACCCATCATCTGGATGGAGTGTTCAAGCGCTTGGAACTGCTTCACCACCAGCGCGATCAAGTCCGTTGCGAAGCCCGCAAACCCGATGTACAAGTAGATTTGGACGCGCAGCAGTGGCCCCAGTGCCATCACCACGAGACAGAGCACAAGCATAGTCAGGTGGAAGCCGATTGGATACGAGTTATCCAGCAGCGCGTAATAGCCGCAGCTTCCGAGCATGATCGACACCGTGACGAAACGTACCAATGTGCGAAGGCCTGAGGTCATGTGTTCGCCGAAGAGCCACACCAGCCCGAGCACCCCGAGTCCGCAGGGAATCGTGTAGGCTTGCACGCAGCGCAGGTCGAGCTTTGTCCAGAAGAGCAAGCAGACAAAGCCGACAAAGCCTAGCATGGAAACGGCGTTATAGGGCGAGTCCTTTTTCCCGCCGCCATGCCATGCGAACAGAATCGACTGGATCCCAATGACAAGTAGTGTGAGGTCGGCATTCATTCGGTTGTATACGAGCCACACGCATTGTAAAGCGGGTAAGAGCCAGACCGTGCCAGTCATGGTTCGAGCCAGTCCGGGTTGCTTGTGCTGGGCGATCCTCTTGGCGGCGCTGAACGCGAGCGAGGCCCCGAGGCTGAGCCAAATGTCGTATTCGTAGGTCCAGAAGTTGAAGTGCTGGAAGAGCAGACGGCGCAGCAGGATCCAGGCCCCCGCCAAGCTCAGCACGCTCAGCGTGTACGGAAGTGTGCCGTCGCGCAGATGTCCCTCGCGGAACCAGGCCGCGCAAGACAGTCCCCAAATAAACGCCAGACTGAGCATCAACCCGAGCGAGCCATGGCGGGCGTCATTATGCAGGAACGTCATGAGCACTAGCGCTGCAAAAACGGCGCCCAAGAACACGCGTGCCACAGCCTCGCCGTTTCTTTCACAGAGCGAGAGAACATCGTGGACCAACCGACGGCAGGACGTCCGGGCCGCTGCTCCGATGACTGTTGGGTCAACCCATCGCACGAGCTTGCCGGTACCCAGAAGCGCGGAGACGCCGGCGAGTAGCGGACGGAAGCCGAGCACGTCATCTCCAGTCAGCCAGCGCGTGCCGAAATAGGCGAGCCAGAGCGGCACGGCGAGCATCAGCAGCGTAAGTGGGCGTACGGCGGTTTTATCCTCCTCGGGTACTGGCGTCAGTAACCCCGCCAAAGCCATGCCTGCGGCGATCAGCAGTCCGCTCCCCGTAGTGGGTCCGTGGTAACACAGGTGTCCTGAGCAGAGCATGGCTAGACAGCCAGCCGCAGTCCAGAGCACGCGGACATCCATGGGACGCTTCACCCGCTGCCAAAAGATCGCAGCGCTTAACCACGATGCCAACAGGAACCATACGACCTGCCGGGCCGGGATCAATCCTGGCGTGCTGTTCGGCAAGAGGAAGTCAATATGGAGGGCAACCAGTAGCTCAATCGCTGTGATAAGCCGGTACGCGTTAGCCCACGGCACGCCAAACAGAACTTGATGAACCAGCACGCTTGAGAGCGCTGCCAGTAGCGGTGTGATATCCGCGCTGTTCGATGGGTAGCCCTGTAACAGTCCAGCCACGACCGTCACGTGAGTCGCGGCTGTCAGAAACAGACCGCACTGCCGGCGATGCGCATGCCACTCCTCTGCGCCAATGCCTCCGATGTACTGGACGAAACTGCGCAACGGTGACTGCTGATAGCTCAGCAGAATTAGCAGGTGCGCTATCACAACAGCTGTCCAAGCGCCGGCCATCGGGAAGGTAAAGGGCGAGAGGCCAGGCAGCCAGGTGACCAGGAAGTAAACGCCGGGGATCAGCGCCAGCCCGCCTGACAATGCCATCCATGGCACCCCGCCAAGCCCGCGCAGGCGGAGCAGGATCAAGCCCATGAGCAGGGCCGCAGCCGCGCCTGTGTGGTAGACCTGCAGATCAAGCGGCGCCCGGGGAAAGAGCACCATCTGGAAGGGCAGGCGGAACACGTAGAGGACGAGCACCAGCAGGGCGAACGCGGTTGCGCTGTTGCGGAACCGCTCGCCGGTGAGCTGATTCTTCTCGGTGCGTGCCCGGAGGTTGAGAAAAACTTCTGCCGTAAGCCAGCAAGCGACAGCCGGCAGTGCGAGCGCGTAGAGCGCCGCATGTGGCGTCCGCAGGGCCGGAATCATCAGCGCGCCGCACCACAGCGCGAGACCGAGTGCGACGTGCCACAGCGATTCCATCGCGGTGCCGTCGGACGACTGCAGATTCTCCGGGCGACGCGCCGCGGCACGGAAATAGACGCCTGCTCCGAGCGCCAGCAAGCCGGAGACCAAGAAGCGCCTTGCCGCGATCTGGGCCAGGTCTGGATCCGTGATGTAGTTCACGCCCAGCAACACCAGCGTCAGCCCGGCCAGAGCCGTGCACCCATAGTGCAGCCACTGAGCTGCGGCAGTGAGAGGCGGACGCCAGACTTGCAGCACCAGCCGCCGTACAGCGGCCAGCTCAGCAATGGTCAACACAGCAGCCATGCCGATAATGTGGACCGACATCAGCTGGTGGCTCAGCAGAGTCTGGCCCCACAGCACAGCAATGGCAAACACGTTGGCCACGGGCAGCAGGCACTCTGCAACAGCCCACAGAACGCCTTGGCGCCAATATGTGCCGGCCAGCGCAAATGCCACCACCGCGGCAAAGGGCGCGCAGATCTGCACCCACAGGGAAACCTCCGACTGCCCTGCCGAGGAGAGCACAATCTGCAGGGCAGCCGCGCCGCTGGCCAGAGCCAATCCAGGGACGATAAACCAAGGAGCCTGCGGCCCGGAGGCCACGTCCGGTATCTGGGGACCCCACCCGAAGAGCAACCGCTGCTGGCGCGCGGCCAGCAGGCGTCCGAGAAAGGGCAACAGACAGAGTCCCTGCGCCAGCAGAGCGAGACGCCACGGCTGGGAGAGCGTCGTCGCATCACAGGGCAGAAGCAACAACAGATATGCCAGCCCCACTGCCGGCAGCGCCAGGCCTGCACAAGCTTGGGCACGAGCCACCAGCAACAGGGCGGCAGCGAGCAACATGACATCCGCCCGTAAGAGCGAAACCTCCAGCAAACCATTGCTGCCCGAGCGCACAGCAAGCAGGACTGCGCCTGACAGCGCCACCGACAGAAGAGTCGCTCCCGCAAGGAACGGAGCGCGGAGCGGGTTGAGGAAGGCACGCGGCTTCGGAATGAATTCCAATACGATGTCCGCGACGAGTGTGATCAACAGGAAGATTGACAGGTTGCCGAACGTCGCGCACCAGTCTTGAAAGCCGGAGAGCCAGGCAATGGCCAACAGGAACAGCACAGCTCCAAAACGGCGCTGCGAACAGCGCAAGCTGTGCCAGATAAGTTGCGCGGTTACGAAGAGCGCCAGCCATTGAAGATCACTGGGACGACAGAATAAAACATGCTCCATCACCATGAGCGCTATGAGCAGGCCGACAATTGCGCTGCCATACGATAGGAGCGCAAGGCGCGGGTTGACGAGAAACGCCTGAGCCCACTTCCAGCGCCGGGCCGCCAAAACCTCCGCGCCCAGCAGTGCGGTCAGCGCCACGCCGGTCCAGAGCAGCGGGTACTGAACCATTCCAGCGCCGTGACAGCCAGCCGCCTCGCACGCCAGGGCTGTGCTCATGCCCAGCAGCGGCCAGGACACATGGAAAAGGATGCTGCCCGCTGCGCGTGCTCGGAAGAAAAGGGCAGCGATATAGGCTGTTGAGGCAAGCAGCAGCATGGAGACTGTGAAGGGCAACTGGATCGGGTGCGCCTGAAACTGCAACCCCAGAGCTTTTGCGGAGAGCCAGAACACAGAGGCCCAAACTGGGGTGATGAAGAGGCCAGAAATGTTGCGGCGGAGTTCCTCTCGACGAATGACAAAACAACAGAGTGTCAGGGCCAGCGCGATGGCCGAGCTGACGAGTCCGGAGCCAACATAGAGAATCTCAGGCGTCGCGCCGGCAGGCACACGGAAGAGCGGCAGAATCACGGCTAGCAGAACAGCTCCCATCATGCTCGGGATCTGACTGCGTGAATGCCAAGCGGCGATGGCGAGGGTCATCGCCAGCACCGCGCCGCCCGCAAGTTCGGCGATGGCGATTTCCGGGCAGTCGGCGAGTATCAGGCGTAGGCCGAGTCCGAAGAGGCCGAGTGCAGCGAAACACGTGGTGATCAAAGAGCCACTTGAGCGCCATAGCTGGCTTGGCAGAAGGCGCGAGGCCGTCAGCCACACCGCCGACAGCAGGCCGAAACCGAGCGCGAGCATGTTGGTGCCGAAGCGGTAATGGGTCATATCCGCGCACCCGAGGTAGGGTAGCGACAGGCCGGCGGTCGCAGCGGAGATATGCAGCCAATCGAGGCGGTTTTCCCGCGTGGCGCGTACGCCGAAGAATGCGGAAACAAAAAGCAAAATTAGTCCGGACTGCCACGGTGTCGATCGCAAATGGTACTGCGAGAGCACGGCAATGATGGAGGTGATGAGCAGGATGGGGGGCTGGATTTCGAGTGCAACCTGACGCAGGCGCGACTCTCCCCAGCGTCCAGCCACAGCACGCAGCGCACCAGCGCCTAGCGCCAGCGCCACGCCAAGCTCGGGCAAAAGATTCAGCTCGCGGCTCTTCGGGAAAAGGTGGAGCATGCCGACGGACGCGCCAGCTAGCAGACAGAGCGTAACGCCAATCCAATAGTGCACCACGCCGGGGCGCCGAGGAGCCTGCACCAGCCAAATGAGGCCGGCCAGCAGGAGCGCGACCAGACGCAGCCACTCATGGCCAGCCGCCATGAGGATGCCGAGTAGCAACGCGGCATAGCCGATAAACGACTCACCGCCATAGGCCGCTCCTGTGCTGCGGAGCTCGCAGGCTCGCCGCTCCCAGCGCAGCAGTGTCGCACCGATCAGGATCGTGGCCAGTGCATAGTCCTGAGGTTGCGGCGAGACTTGGAGATGAAAGTGTCGCCAGGCTGCGACTTGAATCGTGGTGGCGGCCATGGTGACGCCGAAAAACCAGGGTACAAGCTTCGAAGCAAGCAGCTCTTGATTGAGCACGCGCCACAGGAACCGGTTGGTGACGGCCAACAACAGGAGTACGGCCGCGGTGATCGTGACAGGTACCAGCATGGCACTATGAGCTAAGGCCGCGTCGCGTAGGCCAGGCATATCGCCCAGCACAGCGAGAAGGTTCACCGCCAGCAATGGCACGCCGAGCAGTAGCCGGAACTCGGGGCGCATGGCACCGCACCAGCGCCAGAGGCCTAATCCGGCTAAGAGCGCATACAAGCCGAGCGCAGGAAGGATGAACCGCGCTGCAAGCGGGTCAGCTCCAGCGCGACAGAGTACCATGAAATTCACCGGAAGAAGACAGACCGCGCCACCGATCAGGAACGTGCCAGTCACGCGCAGCTGCTCGTGCCGGCGGGATAGGCGTAGGCCCAGTTCTGCCAAACTGCCTGTGAACGCTCCCAGAAGGATGGGCAGAAATAAATAGCGTACAAATGCGCTTTTGTCCCAGGTAAAGTAGGCCAGCAGCGAAGCGCCGGCAACGACCATCAGTAAGCCGGCAATGATGTACCAGTTCGCCGTCAGGAAAGGCTGGATATGGGAGTCCCACACCGTGGGCTTTGGTGGTTGCCGCACGTCGGAAACTATGACAGGAGGTGCTTTCACTTGAGGAGCGACGATTGTCGGCGTGGGCGGCGCTTTCGCCTGAGGGGCAACGCTTGTCAGTATGGGCGGTGCCTTCGGCTGAGCAGGGATGCTTGTCAGTATGGGCGGCGGCACCGAGAGTGTTGGCGTGGGAAGGGATCCGGTGAGACGGCTGGCCTCCGCGGGTTTCAACGCATGTTCCCAGCGGCGAACAAATTCGTAGGGCTGGGTAACACGTTGCGCAGACTGAATAACCGTTACTTCAGCGGCGGCCACGAGGGCAGGGGCCGAACCGCCGGTCTGCTGGCGCAGCCAGAGCAGGCGCAGTTCATTTTGAAACTTATCGACCAGAGAGGCAGCTTCGGTGCGAAACTGGATGAACGCCTCGCTTATTCGCTGCAACCAACCGCTCCACTCTGACCAGCTCGAATACTCTAGTCGCGTGCGTAAGGCTAGCGCCTGCATCACAAAGGCCTGTAACGCTGGCGCGCCGGTGCAGACTTGCCGGAGGTAAGGCGCAGCAGCAGCTGAGGGCCAGGCGACCAGCTCCTTCAGAGCAGGAGACGGGTTGCAATCGAAGACGTCTGTGGCGCGTGTGGCCAGCTCTGCCAGATGCGCCTCTTCCTCAGCTTGAGGATTGCGTAAGGTGGCCGGGGGAAGCGACATGTCCGGGGGAAGCGCAAAGCCCGACCAAAGTTGAGAGAGGGGAAGCAGGCTCCAGCAATCGGTTTGATTGCGGATCAGGGCCAGCTGGCTCTCGAGCGCTTCGGTCACAGACCTCAAGGGAACGGACATATCCGGTGCAGCGGCTTGAAGAAAAGCATGGTCACGCTCAAGTTGAGCTGCCTGCTTCAGCGCGGCCAAGGCCATCGTATCGCTCCGCCAGCCAATCGGCATCTTCTGAGGTAGATGAGCCAGCAAAGGGGAGAGGCCCCAGTCGACTGCTGGATCGGTCTGCCGGTTTCGCGCTGTGCGCAAGGCCTCACTCATAATGGCAGCATGTAAGCGTAGCGCCAGCGCGGACGCTTCAGGCTCCGGTCGGGCCAACAAGAGACAGAGGAGCGTATAGGGGGAATATCGGCTATCCTCGGTCTTCAGTAGAAGTTTTCGCAACAGCGGTACCAATTCGGTAAAAGGGATTGTGCTGCTGTGCACGGCAAAGCGGTTCAGTTCGAGCGCCAGCACATCAGGGCTGGTCTCCCGCAAATCATTAATAGAAAGCATGCTTTGTGTTCTCCAGTGGATATAAAGCACAACTTTAAGCGCGACCCCGCGCTATCGTATGTACTGTTATATCAGCCGCCCGACTCAAGGCGTCTCAAATGTTTTTTAATTTCTGGAGAATTTAACAAATCTGAAAGGTTGCCGCAATCATAATGTAAAATATTCGCGAGGAACCCTAGACCTCTAAAGCAAGCGCATTTTTGTTTGCTCCCATGTCGTCCTGTATTGGATTGGGGACGCCGGACAAGAAGACGCCAAGACTCAAAAAAAGACGAAGGAGTTCAAAGACCTTTTTTAGTCTTATAGTCTCTCCGTCTTTGAGTCCTTGATCAGCTACATGTTACAGCAGCCTCCTCCTTTCGTAGCCGCGGGTGCGTCGGCTTTGGGGGAGACTTTCGCATCGGCTGGCACCTGTTTCTTTGTCGGGTCTTCTGTTGGCGACTTGTCCAGCGTGACGCCGGCCTTCTCCAGCTTGTCGATGTACTTCGCCGGATCTTTCTTGAATTCTGCTATACAGCCTTTGCAGCAGAAGTAGACGCGCTTGCCATTGGCGTCTGCGTAGATATCTGTTTCGACTGCACCGCCCATGATGGGACATACCGTCTGTTTCTTGACAGTCTTTTCAGCCGCTGCTGTGACAACGGGCTGAGCGTCCCGGGCTTCGACGGTTCCTAATCCCATCAGGATCATCAGCGCGCTCGTGACTACAGTTAAGTTTTTCATTCTTGCTACCTTCCTTTCAACGTTTTTAAAGCTGTCCTTTTTATAAAGAGACGCTCTGAAAATGGAGAAGCATTTCTTATGCCATCCACGTGCTTTAACATCTAAATGTCTATAATTGTAGTAGACAAAATATAAAGGGCCTTTTTATGCGTATACGCTGAGCGCGTGGGGGTAGATAATGGACAATAAGGCAGGGTGATATCGTGACATATTGGCGCTGAAATGGGCTGTTCACACTCGATCATTTAAAATGAGTCCGACTGGTGAATTCGGGTCAGGGAGTTTTTAAGACGCAGGTGTGGCCTTAGTGCGCAGGGGCTTGACTTTACATTCTTGCTCACACAGAAGTGGTTGGCTTTACAGTCTTGCTCAAATGAAGGGACTTTGAACTTTTAGGGTGACTAAAAATATAGAAAATTGTTATTGCGCTATTTGAGGGCATTTGCTATATTGTCAACAATCTCAATAGACATAGAAGACTAAACAGCGAACAAGGAGAAACAACATGAGTAAAATCTACACTGACAATGCACTGTCCATCGGCAACACGCCGTTGATCCGTCTGAACAAGGTCACGCAGGGCGCGAAGGCGACTGTGCTGGCCAAGATCGAAGGCCGCAATCCGGCTTACTCTGTCAAGTGCCGCATCGGTTCTGCCATGGTCTGGGACGCTGAGAAGCGCGGGGTTCTCAAGCCCGGCGTCGAGATCGTCGAACCCACCAGCGGCAACACCGGCATCGCGCTGGCCGCGGTGGCCGCTGCACGCGGGTACAAGCTGACGCTGACCATGCCCGAGACCATGAGCATCGAGCGACGCCGCGTGCTGGCTGCGTTTGGCGCGACGCTGGTCCTCACGCCTGGCGCGGAAGGTATGAAGGGCGCAATCCGCCGGGCCGAGGAACTTGCGGCTTCTGATCCCTCACGTTACTTCCTGCCGCAACAGTTTAAGAATCCAGCGAATCCGGCGATCCACGAGCAGACCACTGGACCCGAAATCTGGGCTGACACCGACGGCGCGATTGACGTGTTTGTCTCTGGCGTTGGCACTGGCGGCACGATCAGCGGGGTCTCGCGTTTCATCAAGCGCGTGAAGGGCAAGGCGATTCTCTCCGTGGCTGTTGAGCCGAAGGAGAGTCCGGTCATCACCCAGAAGCTGGCAGGCCAGGAGCTGAAGCCAGGTCCGCATAAGATTCAAGGGATCGGCGCAGGCTTTATTCCTGACACGTTGGATCTCTCCATCATCGATCGCGTTGAGCAGGTCGAGAGCGCAGAGGCTGTCGCGTTTGCGCGCCGGCTGGCAGTCGAAGAGGGTATCCTCGTCGGCATCTCGTCCGGTGCGGCCGCAGCCGCTGCTGTGCGACTAGCCAATGATGAGGCCTTTGCAGGCAAGACCATCGTGGTCATCCTGCCGGATGCTGGCGAACGTTATCTCTCGACCGTGCTCTTCGAAGGAATCGGAGTGTAAGTAACTTCACTGGAATGATGGAATATCCGCCTACACCAAGGCTACGGCGGACAGGTTGGAAAGGTGGAATAATGGGATTGTGAAAGAGAAATTCATTTTGAGGGGCATGTGTTTGCTCCTTTCAGACAGCATGAAGGATTTTCTTCCAGTATTCCAAGATTCCACCATTCCACTATTCCTGCTAATTTTCTTCTCGCGTCGCTGCTGTCCGCCTCCTAGCACTTGCTGGGACACGCTGGCATGATGGGTGCATTTTTTTCCCCCAGCGTTGATTGCGTTTTTGGATGTATGGGAGTAGAATAAAAAAAGCCATATGCACACGATGCCCGACGCGCCTGCGTTGACAGAGCCAGGGTGAAGCGATAATCTGCTGTTGCGCAAGGAAGTGTATCTGCGCTTTGCATTGTGGCTGGACGATGTCCGTGAGACGCATGGCACGATTTTGTAGTTGTCGAGCGATCAGCTCTTGGGCCGGCAACGCCTTGAATGAGGTCGGCTTCGATGGCGTGATTGCGATTGAACGCGACGCTGGCGAACAGCCGTTATCGGTTACACTAAGGGGAGGTCTATAAACTATGGCAAGAGCAATCAGCAAATTGGCGTCAGGGTGGTGGGACTACACGACGCTGGACAAGGAGATTCTGGAGGACGCGGCGCGGCTGATGTCCCGGGATCTGCAGCAGTTGGAACGCCCGGGGTTCCGGGTGAGCATCTACGACACAATTGAGGAGTTTTACACCGCCGAAGCGCTGGAGTACGTCGAGGTCTGGCGACAGGCCACGGCAGACAACCCGGTCGGCGTGTGCGGGCCCGTCGGACCTACAGA
Organism: bacterium; assembly: GCA_037141675.1. GTDB lineage: Bacteria > Verrucomicrobiota > Kiritimatiellia > RFP12 > UBA1067 > CAIZQW01. The sequence continues at coordinate 12,974 of JBAXCC010000025.1, forward strand.
GCAGTTGCCTCTGGTGGCGCGGATCGTCAATGCCATCGGGTTGAACCTGCGCGACGCTCACTTCTGGGGCATGGACGAGTGGGTCGAGGACGGGGTGACTGTGCCGCCGACACACCCGCTCTCGTTCGCGAAGTGCGACAAAGAGATGTGTTTCGACCGCATCCGCCCGGAATTGCGCATGCCGGAGGCGAATCTGCACTTCCCTGTTGGCGACCTGGCGGCCTACACCCAGAGTTACGATCAGGCGAAGTGCCTGCTGATGCAAGGCGGGCAGGGCGAAATCAAGCACTGGGCGTTCAACGATCCGCCCAAGCGCGAGGGTGCTTATGCTGATGCGCCACCGTCGCCTGTGGAGTACCGCAAACTATCGGCACGTATTGTGGATTTGCATCCCGTGACGATCATCCAAAATGCGCGCACCTCAGGCGGTGGCAACGTGGCGATGGTGCCGACGCGCGCCGCGACGGTCGGCCCGGTGGAGACGTGGAAAGCGGCGAAGGTTTCAATTTGGCACCCCGGCCATCACGACAACCCGTTCGGCATGCGGCTCTCGGCGCTAATGATCTCGAAGCGCATCCCGGACAGTAGCGTGCCGATGTCGCTCTTGGCGGATCACCCGGACGTCCATTTCCACTACCTGCGCGCCGGGATCGGAGAAGTGGCAGTTGCGATGCACTGAAACGGAGCGTTTCATCCGTGGCGACCGTCGCTCGACATGGCGCTTGCCAGTACACACTGGCATGATTGTTGCTCTCTTTTCACGTGGCGTTGATTGTGTTTATTAATGCAGAAGCGTAGAATAGAAAGCTACACATGCATACGAGGCTCCACAGATGTATTTTACTGGCCGTTGTTCTGGCCGGATGGTCTGGACGCGCGCAGGATAAAGCCGCTGATCCTTTTGCGGATCTGGCTGTTGGGACGTCGTCTGCAACCAACGCGCCAGTGTTGGCAGAACCTGGATGGGGCGACAATCTGCTGCTGCGGAAGGAAGTGTATCTGCTCTTTGCGTTGGGGGCGCACGATGTCCGAGAGACAGACGATGCGATGACGCGGGTATCCTTGGGCTTTGAGTTGCAGAAGCGCTTTGCAACGGCAACGCGCACCATCGCCTCTTTCGATTATCAGGGACGCATCGTTTATCGGAACCACAGTCTGGACATTCTTGCTGATCCCATGGCCCGCGATGCAGGGGCCTGGGAATATGAGACTCACAACGCGTATGCGGATATTTACAATGTGTTTGGCGAACCCGGACGTTTGAATCTGCGGGTCGGGCGTTTTTACCAGCCCTTCGGACTCAACCAGCAGACCGATACGCATGGCACGTTGTTACAGTTGTCGAATGATCAGCTCTTGGGAACGGAACGCGATTGGCAGGCGACGCTCTTCGGGTCGCTGACCGAGGATTTGGATTATTGGGTCGGCTATCTCGTGGGCGCGGGGCCGAACTTTAAAATGGAAGGGCAGTCTGGCATGGGCGTCGCCCGCATCGGCCTGAATAACAGTTGGTTATTCGATAATGGACTAGAAGGCGGGTTGAGTGTCCTCGCGGGGCAACGTGTTGACGAGCATGCGATGATGCGCAGTCACTCCGTCATGCGGGAGACGGGCGGCGATCCAGTGATCCTGACGTGGCGGACGGGGCTGGATGTGCGCAAACGCATGGATTCGAATATCGGACCTTTTACGCTGGGTGTTGAGTCTGCGGTTGGAGGCGATGAACAGGATTTACTTTTCTCCGGATTGACGCAGGCAGACTGGCTTTCGCCCAACCGCCGTTGGGGTGCAGGGACGCAGCTCCGTTATTTCTGGCAGGACGCGGAGACTGACAGAGGCGGCAATGGCTTTACAGATTCGCGGGCGACGCTGGTGCTGACCCGATACTTTCAGAATGATGTCGGCAATGCTGCGCTGCACTGGATCGCGCTGGCGGTCGAACAGCAGGTTTATCAATCGGATGGCCCGGAAGATACGCGTGTCATGATTCAGTATTATCGGTATTGGTAGCAACACACTGCGGCTCACCGAGACGGTTCGCCCTACCGCCTTCGGATCAGGCATTTGGCCCGTGTGAAGCGGGTAGGGCGAACTGTCTCGGTGAGCCGCAAAGGAGTAGAAACGGAACCTGAACCCAAGTTATAGGAGGGTACAATGAACAGAGGAGCAAACATTTTATTGATGACAGCGATAGCCTTGCTTTCGCATGGCGCAGAGTCTAACGGGGTCATGAGTGCGGACTACTGGGCGCATTGGAATCCGGAGGTTCAGGCACGGATCGACAAGGACATTGTTCAGAACCGGCAGGCGGATGCAAAGCTACTCCTCAAAGAAATCCAGCCTGGAACAGAGGTGAAGGTCGAGCAACTCAGCCATGCGTTCATCTTCGGCGCACACATCTTCAACTTCAACCAGTTGGGAACCACGGAACGCAACCGCAAGTATAAAGAACTGTATGGCACGCTCTTCAACTCCGCGACGATCGCATTCTACTGGAAGAAGTTTGAGACGGAGCCTGGGAAGCCACGCTTTGACGAGGCGGAACAGGATACCGAAGCGTATTGGAACACAGTGAAGGAACCAAAGACCCAGCCCCATTGGCGGCGTCCGGCGACTGATCCCATAGTGGCTTTCTGCGAAAGCAAGGGCATCCGTCTGCATGGACACACGATGATCTGGGGTAACCGCACGTGGCATCACCCTGACTGGCTCTACGAACAGTTCTGCCCGGCGGAGGAGAAGGCCAAGATCATCGCGCTGGGCAAAGAGATCAACAAGCTGCAGCCTGCCGAGATCGCTGCGCTTGCACCGACCTTTGCGAAGGAGCTGAAGCGGCTTTTCGAGAAGCGAGTCAAAGAGCTGGCGGAACACTATCAAGGTCGCCTGCATAGCTGGGATGTATGCAACGAGAGCGCGACGGACTTCAGCCGAGGAGCGATGATTCCGGGCGACACGATCTGCAAGAGCCACTACGGACTGATGCCCGGCGACTATACCTGGCAGGCCTTCCAGACTGCGGGCCAGATTTTTCCGAAGAACGTAAAACTGAACATCAACGACTACTTGAACAATGATGTCTATGCGGGGCAGGTCAAGGATCTGCTGGCACGCGGTTGCCGCATCGACATCATGGGTTCGCAGATGCATCTGTTCAAGCCCCAGCAGTGTCTGGACATTGCAGAGGGGAAAGCCATTGAAACGCCCCAGCAGGTGTGGAGCAGGATGGAGACGATTTCCAAGGCAGGTCTGCCCATCCACCTGAGCGAGATCACGATCACCTCGCCTGGAAGTGACGCCCGCGGATGCGAGATACAGGCTATCGTCGCTCGAAACTTGTACCGCCTCTGGTTCAGCATCAAGCCGATGATGGGCATCACGTGGTGGAATGTAGTGGACGATTGCGGCGCACCAGGCGAACCGACGATCTCGGGACTCTTCACCCGTGACATGGAACCCAAGCCGTCGTTCTATGCGCTGAACAAGTTGATCAACGACGAGTGGAAGACGCGCCTGAACGTGAAAGCCGATGACCAGGGACGTGTTGCGTTCCGCGGGTTCAAGGGCAACTACCGTCTAATCTACACGGATGCGTCTGGCGCGTCGAAGACAGCAGTATTCGCGCTGCTGAAAGATGGTGACGGACTGTAAGGCTTTAGACAGGAGAAAAAGAATGAACTCGAGAATATGTTTTTTGATAATGCTGCTGGCCGGGCTATCGAACAACGCGCAAGCTGCAGTCGGTTGCACGCTCAGCAATCCGGCGCGCGACTTGAAGTCGCTCTTTTCAGAGATGACCTCGTATCGTGAGGATGTCAAGGAGCTGCCGAAAATTCCCAAGGGGCGCGAGCTGTACGATGCGCTCAAGGGGCGCATCGGCGGTGATCTCGATCCTGTCTATGAGGCCTTTGAAACACCCTATACGCTCTATTCGGTCTTCAAGGGCGAACAGCGCATCGGGTATGTACATGGGGTCAACGTGCCGGGACGCGGCGGTGTGATTCAGGTGTTCGTCTCAGCCGATCCTACGAATGCAGCCATTACCCGTTTATTCTTCCAGCGGCTGGAGAGTCCCGGCGGCGCAGCCCTGCGCGCCAAGGAGACGCGTGAACAGTTTGTCGGCCTGACGCTGGCAGATTTTTACAAGCACGACTACTACGCTGTGGCCGATCCGACAAACGCAGCCGACAGGGTTGCGCGACTTGCGCCGCCTGCAACGCTTGATGCGGCGGCGAAGCCGGACTGGGATGCGACGTTGCGCGGGCTGCGCAAGAATCTGATTTTGCTCGACATCTTCGCATTCGAGCAACGCCATGAACCCTTTTATACGCGTGCCCAAGAAGCTCGCAAAAACAAGGAGAATAAAAAATGAGAACATCCCGTAGGTTCGCTGTTGCCCTGTTGGCATCGGCTGTCATCGTTACATTTATTTCCGGTTGCGCACGCCAAAACGCAGCAGGTTTACATTTTGGTGAACCTTTCACACAGGCGCCTGTTGTGACGATTGGCCAGTTGCTGGATAAGCCAGATGATTTTCAGCGCAAGTCGGTGCGCGTGAAGGGCACGATTGAGCGTCAGTGCCCCATGGCCGGTTGCTGGTTTGTGATCAACGACGGCACAGGACGTTCGCTCAAGGTGGAATTGGGCGATTACCTTCCGAAGCTGCCACAGAATATCGGCAACACAGCCGAGGCCGAAGGCGAGCTGATCAAGAAGGGTGACAAGCATGAATTTATCGGCACGCGCGTGACCTTCACGCGGAAGGGCGCCAAATGACCTTTACCGCATTCGCATGGAAAAATCTGACTCGCCGTCCGGTGCGTACGCTGTTGACGGCGGGAGGAGTCGCACTGGCGGTCGCTGTGGCTGTGAGCCTGGGCGGTTTCAACATGGGCTACAAGAAGGCGATTTCCGGGAGCATCGAGCAGCTTGGCTTCCAGGTGATGGTCATGGCCAAGGGGTGTCCGTACGAAGCCGCGACCATGATGCTCAAGGGCGGCACAGGACTGCTCTATCTACCGGAGGACGCGCACACCAAAATCAAAAACGATCCTGATATCGAGGCGATCACGCCGATCTTCATCGGTATCGCCGAGAAGCAGGGCTCGTCGATCAGTGACACGCCGACAGCCAGTTCGTTCACGATTCTCTCGGGTGTGGAAGTCGCTTCGTTTCGTACGATGAAACCGTGGCTGGCCTTCAAGCGCGGGAGCGGATTTGATAACGGACGCTGGTTCGCACCGAATGCGACCAACGAAGTGGTCATGGGGTTCGAGGCTGCGGAGTATGAGCAGCGCAAGGTAGGGGACACCTTCTACGCATCGATCACGCCGAACGGAAAAGCGGCTCCCGTGATGCATGCATTTACTGTGACGGGCGTGCTGGAGCGCAATGGTTCGCAGGATGACGGCACGGTCTTCCTGCCGATCCACACGGCACAGACGATGTTTGGCCGTGAAAATCAGCTCACCATTATTGGAATCAAGCTACGCGAATTCAACGGCATCCGTATGCGCGAGTTCGAAGGGCGGTGGATGAGTATACCGGAGGTGCAGGTTGTCAGTCTGGAACAGGTCAAGGGCGCGCTGGTCTCGTTGGTGGGCACTGCGCAGACCATGGTGGCGGCTGTGGCGGTGATCGCAGTCATCGTGGCCGTGATCGGTGTGATCAATGCGATTCTGATGAGCGTCTACGAACGCATCGGCGAGATCGGAATCATGAAGGCGGTTGGCGCGTCGAGGTTCCAAATATTTAGACTGATCTGGACGGAGACGCTGCTCATCTGTCTCCTCGGGTCGGTGTCGGGCAGTCTGCTGGCTGTAGCCGCCGCAGGTGTGACCGATACCGCGTTGCGTCATCTGCTGAACATCGGCGTAACGCGCAGCTTGGTCCACATGACACCTGGGTTGGTGGGCGTCGCGGTGCTGGGCTCTGTTGTGTTGGGTCTGCTGGCTGGTATCTGGCCGGCACGACGTGCTGCGGAGCTGCATCCAGTCGAAGCCATCCGTACGAATGAATAGGGAATTCTTCCATGAACGAAAAAACAATACTTTCAGGACGAGGTCTTTGCCGCCATTACCAGAGGGGTTGCGAGACCGTAAAGGCGCTGGACGGTGTGGATATTGATGTCCGCGCTGGCGAGTCAGTTTGTATACTGGGGCCCTCCGGCTCCGGCAAGACTACGCTGATCAATCTGTTGTCGGCTCTTGATGCGCCCACGGCTGGCACATTGGAGATCGACGGCCGGCGCGTAGACGGGCTTTCCGAAAGCGAACTGGTCACCATCCGCCGCGGCACCATCGGATATGTGTTCCAGCAGTTTCATCTCATCCCGACGTTGACCGTGGCTGAGAATGTGGCATTGCCGTTACTATTTCTGGGCCGCAAGCCTGATCCAGCTGAACTGGCTCGCGTGCTGGAGTCGGTGGGACTATCCGACCGCGCCAGCCATTTGCCGAAAGAACTTTCAGGCGGCCAGATGCAGCGCGTGGCGATTGGCCGGGCATTGATCGTCCAGCCGCGTGTGCTGATCGCTGATGAGCCTACGGGCAATCTCGACCGCCAGACCGGCGACTCGGTCTTTGCGCTCTTTCTCAAGGCTGTGCGCGAGAATGGGCTGGCGCTGGTATTGACCACGCACAATCTCGCATTAGCAGAGCGGTGCGACCGCGTGATTACGCTTGAAGATGGCCGCGTGGCGGGTCGCTAGATCGCTTCTCCTGCAGACTTCTGTTTATTCTGCGACCAGAAGTCTCACAGGTCCGAGCAGTCCCGATGGGAGAAGCTTGTGCTCGCCTTTGTAGAACTTGTCGATGTTTGTCTGGGTGAGCCGTTTTTCGGGAGGAAGCTTTCCATCACCGATCAACCGGTTCGGCCAGAGGTTGATGATGTCGATCTCCAGCGTGTTCGAGCCTTTCTTAATGGCCGCGCTCACCTCTGTCCGATAGGGCTTGGTCCACAGGACTCCCAGCGACGTGCCATTCATCCGGACTTCCGCCACACTATTCAGGTCGCCGAGATCCAGGATAAGGGAGGTCGGAGATCTGAGATCTGAGGTCGGCCAATCAAAGGTCTTACAGTAGGTGGCTTTACCGGAATAGTATTTGATCTTAAGATTGGACTGATCAGTCCAATCAGACAGAGCGTCGAACACGACGGGCTTTTCAGGGCCTCCCCATTTCGGATCGAATGTCACTGTCCATGGACCTGTCAGATCCATGACAGGTTTCAGCTCCGAAAAGTTTTTTATTTCGGACGTGGGACGTGGGACTTGCGACTTGCTGAAGACGATGAAAAGCGAGCCGTATGCCGGCAACTCGAGTGCGACACGTGTTCCGTTATCGCCCTGACTGAAGGCAACCGCAGCGCGTTGCGTGCCGGTCACCGGATCCCAGATCTCGGGTTGTTTGCCCTGGACGCGGAAGGAGCAGGTCGCGTTCTCTGCACGGTTATTACGATTGGCGATGAAGTAGATCTCAGTGCCGTCCACGCTTCGGTGGATCCAGTCCAGAAACGCCCCGGGCTGCGCGTCGGCGACTGTGAAGTCAGGCTGGATACCTGCTGCACCGAGTACGTCGCGGACGCTCTTACCCCAGACAACGCGTCCCTTGCCGAAGGCGTGTTCCGTAACCTTTTTGCCGTCACAATCGCCCCAGAGCTCATCTGCAATAGCTTTCACCTGTTGGTCGCAGGTCGGATAATCCTTCAGCCCCGGCGCCTTCTCAGGTTTGGGGCCGACCAATGTCATGCCGGCGGACACCAGCGCTTTGAGCTTGGTAATGACCTCCACGGGCATGGTGGCGCTGTCCGGCAGGACTAACAGGCGGTAGCTCATG
>JBAXCC010000026.1:0-20768 GCA_037141675.1 bacterium
ACAAACACGACACGCTTCAAATTCTTATGCATGATCGGCGTTTCCTGAGGTGCACGTTCAAACCGCCCCAGTTCTGCAATCTCAACCGAACCCCCTGCGCCACGAATGGAAAGTTGTTTTAACCGTTCAACATTATTCCGGTCTGCATACGCGAGTTGCAGATGGAGACTCAAAGGCTGGCGTTCATCCGGAATCGACAGATTCCCCAGCGACATACCGCCCAGCGCCATGCCGAGACACCCTGTTATGTCCTGCACACTAATCTGGTGGGCCGAAGCCTTTTCAGAATCCACACGGAATATCCAACGCTCTGCCGAAGGCTCCTGTAAGAGATCAACCTCCTTGACATGCCTCTTGTCTGTTGCCGCGAGTCGTGCGCCGAGCCCGTTGGCGGCCTCCAGAAGTTTTTCATAATTCATATCTGGCGAACCGTACACCTCCGCCGTGATCGTCGCGAGCACTGGAGGCCCTGCTGGGACTTCGACAATATTGACCAATGCCTCATGCGTCTTGGCCATTGTCCCTATTCCATCCCTCAGGCGCAGGGCGATCTCATGGGACGGCATCTTGCGTTGCGCCTTGGGCAGAAGATTGATACGCATATCCGCCTGATTCGACTGATTGCGAAGGCTGTAATGCCGGACCAGTCCGTTGAAATCAATCGGCGAAGCCACGCCGACATAACTTTGCACACTCACAACCTCCCGTTGCCTCATCAGATATCCTTCAAACTCAGCAACCGCGCGCGTCGTCTTTTCTAGCGATGTGCCAGGAGGCGTTTTGATAACGAGCTGGAATTCATCACGGTTGTCATACGGGAGCATCTTGAGTGGAACCTTAAACAGCATCAGACCCGTTGACGCGACAACCAGGATGCCTACGGTAACCAGAAGAAGGATGGCCCGCCGCCGCGAAAAGAACGGGCGGATCATGGCGGCATAGAGCTTGCTAACCCATACGGGTGTCACGTCGACGGAACCACCTGTCTCCGTGCTCGCTTTCTTACCAATCAATTTATACGCCATAAAGGGGACGAACGTCAATGCGCAGACAGTTGAGAAGGTTACGGTCAACGGTACGTTGATCGCCATAGGTGCCATATAAGGACCCATCATGCCCGAAATGAAAAACATGGGGACGAAGGACACAATAATGGCAACGGTCGACATGATGACGGGCGGCAACACTTCTTGAACAGCATCAAGCGTTGCTTCAAATGGTTTCTTTTTGCCCATGCGGATGTGACGCTGAATGTTGTCCACGTTGATAATCGGATCATCCACCACTAGGCCCAGACTGAGGATAAGCGCAAAGAGGGTCACGCGATTCAACGTATAGCCAAACAGATAGTTCGTAAACAGTGCCAGCGCAAAACTGACTGGGACCGAAAAGCCCACCACAAGACTCTCTCGCCATCCCATGGTCAGCGCGATCAACAGCACGACCGTCACAATAGCAAAAAACATTCCCATCACCAGATCATCTACGCGCTGATTAGCAGAGGCCCCTTCATTGCGTGTTATATTCAACGTCACGTCAGCAGGAATAATACTCCCCTTGGCCGCCTGCGCCTGTGCAATTATTTTCTCCGATAGCGTAACGGCGTTGATCCCTGCTTTTTTACTGAAAGCCAGTGTAACGGCCTGCTGTCCATTGTAGCGCACATAAGATTCCGTAACACGTGGCGCGTCAATCACTGTCGCCACATCGCTCAACCGCACGAGTCGATCCCCTTCCGCTTTGACGATCAGGCGCGCAACCTCCTCGGCACTCGTAAGCCCGGTGTCGGTCATGACGAGGACTTCCTGTCCAGCTTGAATCTGTTTGCCGACGATGGAGGAGCTATTCTGCCGGCGCACGGCATTTTGAATATCGCTCAGACCGAGCTGGCGCGCGGCGAGATTCTCCAAGACAGGTTCAATGCGAATCGCACGGGGATATCCCCCTATTACATCCGTGCGTGAAATATCTGCAATGCTGTCAAGTCGTGCACCCAGTTCCTCTGCAATCCGACGAAGCTGTGCACCGTCGTATTTTATGCCGGTCAGAGCCATCGTCACAATCGGGACATCGTTGATGCTAACAGGGATCACCCTCCAACCTGTGACCCCGTCAGGCACCCTGTTCATGTTCTCGCTCATCTTGTCGCGCAGCCGAACCATAGCCCGGTCACGATCTTCTCCGACATGAAAACGGATGGTGACTCGTGCGCCATCGCGCGCGCTTGCTGAATATACATGCTCGACACCGTCGAGCTGCCACAACAACCGTTCGAGGGGACGCGTGACCAATTCCTCGGTTTCATTTGGCGAATGCCCCGGAAACGCGACCTCCACATCGGCCGTTGGGACGACAATCTGCGGATCCTCTTCGCGTGGCGTATAAAACATCGCTAGAACGCCCATGATCATCGCTGTTACGATAAGCATTGCAGAGAAAGGGCCTTTCAAAAAGAACTGCACTATTTTCATGACCATACGTTTAAATCTCCATGTGTTGCGTTGTTTTTTCTTGCAGTGTAAAGAGTCCTGGAATCAAGATGATTAAGAGGATAATGGCTGAAACCCATTGCAAGACGGGTACATGGGCTGCTTCGCTGGCCACATGATGATGAAGGATGGGAGCACTCGTAATCACGACCGTAAGAAAACCATCCAGAATGAAACCAAACAAAATTGCGACCCCGCTAATGGCGGCAAGATAGGCAAGCGTACCTCTGTGGCCGATTTCGCGCCAGAGCGTGATCACGGCAGCAGAATTGGTCGCGGGGCCAGCGATCATAAAGACCATAGCCGCACCTGGGGAGACACCTGCCTGAATCAGCAGAGCTGCAATGGGTACGGAGGAGGCCGAACAGACATACATCGGAATTCCGATGAGAAGCGCAAGTAGGTACCCCATCGGACCGGGAGGTATGTAGGTAGCAAGAAGTCCTTCCGGAACCAATGCTGACACGAGACCTGCAACAAGGACACCGGCCAGTAATGGCCGCGCCATATCGCGTGGAAGAACGACAAAACCTTGCCGAAAGGCATACTCCCATGATTCACGCGACCACACAATTCGTTCCGAAGTCTCATCACCTGTGCATACCCCTTTTTCGCAACAGCACGAATCTGGTACAGGGGGAGCAGGCATAACTGAATCGGTTGACTCATTGAGACAGACCCAGTCGGTCAACAGTCCAGCTACAATCCCCGACACAAAGGCTGCAATAATCCGGAGGAACGCAATCACTGGTCCCAGTAACGAATAGGTCAGGAAGATGCTATCCACACCCGTTTGAGGTGTCGAGGCCAAAAAACTGACAGTCGCGCCTTTACCCGCGCCAGACTTGCGCAAGGCAAAGGCCAAGGGGAGTACGCCACATGAACAGAGAGGCAACGGCACGCCGATCAGAGCCGCCTTCACAACCTGCCACAGCCCCCTACGTCCAAGATTACGGCTCACCCAAGCAGGGGTGAAAAAGAGCGAGAGTACGCCTGCTATAGCAAAGCCCAGCAACAGATAGGGCGCCATCATTAAGATGACACCTACTACCGCCAGCGCAATCTCTTGTATTTTATCTATCATTCGCGCATTCTCGAATTCCCGCATTCGCGCATTTCTCTAAATGAACAGCGTCGTACCACCCTTGGCCATTTCGACAAAGCTTGCGACGCCCGCGACATCGTCCACATCGATCAGTTCTTCACGTGTGAGCCCCATCACATTCATGGCCATCTCGCACGCAATGAACTTAACGCCTAAACTTTTTGCCTGTACGAGGAGTTCCTGAAGTGTGGGCACCTTCTGCTGGCGCATGACGACCTTCATCATCTCTGTGCCCATGCCCGCCATGTGCATCTTGGAGAGCGCCAGTTTCTGTGCACCCTTGGGAAGCATCCATCCAAACATCGTGGATAGCAAGGACTTCTTGACGGATGGAGCAGGACGTTTGCGAAGCACACTCAACCCCCAGAAGGTGAAGAAGATCCCGACCTTCTGTCCTCCTGCAGCCATGCCACACGCAATGATCAACGCCGCCAAGGCCTTGTCGAGGTCATTACTGAACAGAATGATGGCCCCCTTATCGGATTTGGCTTGCTGAGTTGCAAACGTCTGCCCCGTCTGTTTCCGAATCAACGCGACCAGGTGATGATCTGTCAGCGACTGCGAAAGCAATTCGTGTCCGCTCGCAGCTATCCAGCTATTCAAGTCCGACGCAAAGGAGGTCGCCGCCGTCAACTGCAAGGTCTCTCCATTCTCCAAACCGTCAATCTCCTGTTTCAACCGCACCACAGGACCTGGACACGCCAAGGCACGGACATCCAACATCTTCTTCGGTGTCATCGACAATCCATCATCTGGTCCAGCTTGCTTCATAGCCTCCTGCATAGCCGCATCCTTAACGCTCCTATTTGAACTGGATGCGCTCCCTGCTGGAGCCTGCACCTGCATGTGAAAACTTTTCCACGTCAAATATCCGCCGGACAGATTCGCGACTTTGAACCCCTTCTGTTTTAAGATCCGCTCTGCGACATATCCACGTAACCCGACCTGGCAGGAGACCACATACGTGCTCTGCTTGTCGAGTTCCCCAATATGCGTGCGAAGCTGTCCCAGCGGAATATTCATTGCGCCAGGGATGCCGCCCATCTCCACCTCGGCTGGTTCGCGTACATCGATGACCTTTGCACCAGCTGGCAGAGCATCAGCATGAACAATCGTGCTGAGTCCGTCCAAGATGTTTGCAGCCATCATGCCCAGGAAGTTGACCGGATCTTTCGCGGAGTTGAAGGGAGGCGCGTATGCAAGCTCTAATTCAGCCAAATCGCGCACCTTCTTTCCAAACTGCATGGCAACACCAATCACATCGATCCGCTTGTCGACACCCTTGCTTCCCACGCCCTGAGCGCCCAGAATCATTCCATCCAAGCCAAAGAGCAGTTTCAGATGCATTTGCGCGCCGCCAGGATAATACGATGCGTTCGATCCAGGATGCGCATAGATTTTTTGATAATCCATCTTGAGTTGCTTCAACCTGCGCTCAGTCAATCCGATACTCGCCGCACTTAGGTTGCCAACCTTCAAGATTGCCGAACCAAACGTTCCGCGATAAGTTGAATGACCACCTGCAAGATTGTCCGCAACAATGCGTCCCTGCTTATTGGCAGGCCCAGCCAGCGGAATCGCCGTGGGCAGACCTGTGATCGGATCGACAACCTCAATCGCATCTCCGGCGGCATAGATATCCGGATTCGAGGTCTGCAACTCCGCATTCACAATGATGTGCTTGCGCGGCCCGACCTGCAACCCAGCGGCTTGTGCCAGTTCGGAGTTGGGTTTCACGCCGACACTCATGATCACAAAGTCCGCGGCCAACTCTCGACCATCATCCAGGACAGCTTTCAAATCGCCTGACCGTTTAAATGCCATAACCTTGCGTCCTAATTCGAGACGGATGCCATGGTGAGTCAACTCCTGGGCAAGATACGAACTCATCTCTTTGTCAACCGTGGGTAACACCTGATCTACAAGCTCCACGATGGTCACATCCAAGCCACGCAAACGCAGATTTTCAGCCACCTCAAGACCGATGAAACCGGCTCCGACAACAACAGCTCGCTTCGCCCCGGCATCGACACGCTTCAGCACAGCATCCATATCCGGGATCGTCCAGAGACGAAGGATGGCGGAATCATCCGAGCCAGGCAAATTCACCATGATCGGCGAGGATCCAGGGGCCAGAAGCAGTTTATCATACGACTCCATGTAAGTTTGCCCATCGTGCGTCCTGACTGTCAGAGACTTTGCTTGCGGATCAATCGCCGTGACCTCTGACAGGACACGCACATCCATATTAAAACGCGCCTTCAATCGCTCCGGCGTCATGACCAGCAGACTGTCACGTTCAGGAATCACCTGACCCAGATGATAGGGCAAACCGCAATTCGCATACGAGACATACGGTCCACGCTCCAGCAAGACGATCTCGACCTGCTCATCCAGTCTTCTCAGTCGCGCCGCCGCGCTCGCTCCAGCCGCAACACCGCCAACAATAACAATCTTACTCATAATCTCTCCTTGCCCTAATGCCTCTTAAAATAAATATCATCATATCATAATTTTATAATATGTCAATGGGCTTTATTTCAGTTCATATGGGATGTAAGCCCGACGCCGGGACTCCGGAAAAAAACCAACTGGCAACTTTTCAACAGAGATTTTGGAGGGCACGGTTACACCCGTGCCACGGTCGGGGTGTAACCCGACCCTCCAATGTATCCACCGCCATTTTCGCGCTTTTCGTGTGTTTCGTGGACAAAAAAACTTGAAGTTATATCTTTGTGTCCAGATAGCCTGTAACGGTATTGCGGGCGACTCCGAGGGCTTGCGCAGCTTTGGAGACATTTTTGCCGCATTTCTCATAGACATGCCGGACGTGCTGGATGGTCATCTGCTTGAGATTGTCGGGGTAGTTGATCGCTAACGCTGGCATGATGTTGACGGTCGTCTGCTTGTGTTCCTCAATAAGCTTACCGAAATCCGTCTCGCCTAGCACAAGTGCGCGTTCGAGCAGATTCAATAGTTCGCGGACATTGCCGGGGTAGTCATACGCCATAAGCGCATCAATCTGCTTGGGACTCAAACGTGACTTGCAGGCATTGAGCCAGTACCCGTTGGCAATGGACGGGATGTCCTCTTTGTGCTCCCGCAAGGGTGCGGCACGGATTTGTACCACGTTGAGGCGATGGAAGAGATCCTCCCTGAATTTGCCGTCACGGACCATAGCGGCCAGATCGCGGTTGGTCGCCGTGATCAGCCGTACGTCAACGGTAATCTCCCGCTTGCCGCCGACGCGCATGAAACGTCCGCCTTCCAACACCCGCAGCAACAGGCCTTGCACATCCACCGGCAACTCGCCGATCTCGTCGAGAAAGAGTGTCCCACCATTGGCCTGTTCAAAGAGTCCGGGAGTGTCAGCCATGGCACCTGTGAAGGCCCCCTTGTCGTAACCGAAGAGGCGGCTTTCGAGCAACGCGGGGTTCACGGTCGTGCAGTTGAAGGCGATCAGCGGCTCGTCCTTGCGGGGGGACTGGTTGTGGATCAACTGCATGATGGTCTCCTTGCCTGTCCCGCTCTCGCCAAAGATGATTACGCGGGCATGGTCTTTCGGCGCAACCTTCTTGATCCGGTCCTGCAACGCATAGATGGATGCGCTCTTGCCCACAAGCTCACGGTTTCCATAACGCAGATAGTGGTTGATCCGCTGCTGTTCGACGGAGAGCCAGTGCGCTTCATTATCGCCTGCCGCAAGATGGCGGATAACCAGTTCATAAGGTTGCAGATCCTGGTAGTTTCGATAGAAATACATAGCGGAATCCAGCAACAGGCGGTAACGCGGTGTCTGTCGCGAGGATTTACCCTCCTCAAACATGGGCTTGAGATCATCAAACGAGAGCTTGAAATGGATTGCCGTGGCGGCCGTGAGCGAGTCCGTGTTGTCATAGACATGGGCCTCCATCTTCAGGTCTGCTTCCTTGAGATATTCAGGAAGCGGAAGCGCGCTGATCCAGGAGACCTTGACTTTAGCCGCGTGAAGCTTTTTGAGTGCTGCAACGAGCAGTTCCGGGTTACCGCTCAAGCCAACGCCCAGGATGACAATCTGCTGATACCCGCTTGCCTCAGTGTTCAGAAATTCCGGCAGACGGCGCATGCTCATGCCGAGGATGTCGGCCTTCGAGTCATAATAGCGTAACGCCAAAGCTGCGGAACACGCATAGTCCATATGCCCCCACCCCGTCAAAATCAACGTCTTCATAATCGAGCCTTTCAATAATTGAGCAATCAATGTTCAATATCGTATCACCTGTATCATGTGATGTCAACAGACCAAACACAGCAGCATTTTTATTTAACCGCAAAAGCCGAACTTCTTCCTGCGGTTTTTCCGTAAGAGTCTTCTATTGCATGTTTGGCATGGCGTATGCATAGAGGAGTGACGCATGGGTATTATTGAGACCGTGGAACGTGACAAGCAGGAGTTAATTATGAGAGTCGAACGGATTAGAACAGACAAGTTTGGGTTAAAGGCAGGCGACTGTCCGACCTTAAATGACGAAAATAAACAGACGCAACGTTGTCCGGCACTGGAAACCGAAAAGACGGATCCACCCCCTCCCCCACGTGCTGTCCGTAAAAGTGCTTGGGTCAATGACGTCCGCCAAGCCTATAACCGTTATTTGTTCTATACTGAAAGCAGTCTCCGGTTTCTCAAAAACTTTTTCTCCAACTACAATTCAACACTCGACGACAGTGAAATTTTCTCGAATATTGGGTTTGTGATGGGAATGGAAAAGAGAATTGATATTTTCTACTCCTGCACAACGGAACTCATTCGCAGCGATCTTCAACGCACGGAATATGGCCGAATCAAAGATCCGCCAAACGAAGAACCTAAGGAGCTTTTCATGGCACTCTATAAGCATCCCAAGAGCAAAGCTAAGTTCTGTCGCAAACTCGTTGAATGGCTAGACTATGCAAGGCAGCGTGTCGCTGAATGGCAGAAAAAGAAACAAGATCCCGCAAAAGGAAAATTTGAGGAGTTGCGGACGTTGTTTGATTTATCGGCTGTGGAGTATGATGTTCTCTTGTATGTCACACTATATGATAATCGGGTACTTCGCTGCCTGGACTTTAAGCGAGACGAATTTAGCCGAGATTATGTCATTAAAGTGTCCTCCCTGTTAGGTGTAACTGAGTCTGAATATCTGAATGCGACCACGCGACAATCAAAACTACGTCGCCTCGGGTGCATCAACGATAACATCGGTTTGAGTAATGCTATCATCCCGTTCATCAATGGTTTGAGCGATGTGCCGCTCGTGAACCGTTATTTTAAGAAGCACAAGGAGGAGACTCTGCCCTGGGCCTTCTTCGGATCACTTGGAGAAAAACACGGCGCCTTCATCAAGCAGATGATCGTAGGTCGCTCGCAGAACCGGGGAATCAATATTTTGCTGTATGGTGAACCCGGCACGGGGAAAACCAGCTTCGCACAGGCATTGTCGAAAGAGCTTGGATATTCGGCATACATGATTGCCCAAACTGACGACCAAGAAAATGAGAAACTGAGCAAAACATTCCGTTTAGCCGCAGTTCAAGTGTGCGACAGTCAGGTGGATCAGAAGAAAAGCATTATGATCGTTGATGAAGCAGACAAGATGCTGGAAGGCGGAATGGGCGGTTATATGGAGATGCTGATGGGCTGCACTTCAGGTTCCGGAGACAAAGGGGAGATCAACGACATCTTAGACACGCTCAAGACCCCCTGTATCTGGATTACCAATTCTCGGGCAAGCCAGCTCGACCCCTCAAACAGGAGGCGCTTCGACTACTCCATCCGGTTTGACAAGCTGACGCACGAGCAGCGTAAGATGATCTGGCGTAATGTCGTGGCCAAATACAGGCTCGACGGGATCGTCACGGACGCTATGTTCGAAAGTTTCGCGGCCCGATACGAGGTCAACGCCGGCGGCATCAGTCTGGCCGCCCGCAACCTAAGCGACATGCTCGCCAGCGGAACAGCTCCTGCGACAGAGGCTGAAGCGCTCCTGAAAAAGATCCTTGAGCCACATTGCAAACTGCTGAATATAAAGGACGATACAGCGCAGATGCGGGTCGCGCAGGACTATTCACTGGAAGGACTCAATATCAAGGGCAGCATGAAACTTGATCAGATTGTAGATGCTGTCCGTCGTTTTCAGGAGGAACAAAGAGATGAGCAGTCAAAAGGAATTGACCGTCCGCGAATGAACCTGCTGCTGTCAGGGGCTCCTGGGACCGGCAAGACCGAGTTTGTCAAATATCTGGGCACAACGCTGGGCACACGCGTGGTAACGCGCATGGGCAGCGACCTACTGGACAAATACGTCGGAGGAACAGAGCAGAACATCAAGCAATGCTTTGAAGAGGCCCGCCGTGAGAAGGCGATCCTCTTTCTGGATGAGATTGACGGGATGATTCAATCCCGTGAACGCGCCCAGCGCTCTTGGGAGGTGACACAGGTCAACGAACTGCTGCATCAGATGGAGAACTTCGACGGCATCATGATTGGCGCGACCAACTTTGTGACCAACCTCGATCCTGCCACCTTGCGCCGCTTCACCTTCAAACTTGAGTTTGACTGCCTTCAGAACACAGGGAAAATGCACTTCTTCAAGCAGTTCTTCGCGCAGATGAACATGGGCGAACTCTCCGCAGCCGAAACGCAACGACTTCACCGGATCGCCTCCCTCACCCCCGGCGACTTTAGGACCGTGCGCCAAAGCCTTTACTATCTCGCCACCGCCGTCACTACCGACCAAATCCTTGAAGGCCTAGAGCGTGAAAGCCTCGCCAAACGCCAAGGCCTGCCGCAGGGCAGCATCGGGTTCAAGTAAGGGTATTAAAATGTCACGGTTTGAAGTTCATTGCCATGAATCGCTTCTGCTGTAAGGGGCCCCTTTCCAAGGGCTTCATCGCTGGTTGGATGAGTTTGCCAGCACTCCGGAATACGGCATGCGTCACCGCCGTATTCGTCATCATGCGGCGGGCATCCGGGAGGCTGTCCTTCTATTCGGCTCAGATGCCGGCAAAGTCGCCCGACAGCATGTTATCAGCGACCTCAAAAGAAGAGGGCTGGAAAGAAACCGAGCCCTTCTCGAAAGACGAGAATGATTATGTGCGGATGGAGTTGTTTTAGATTTGGTCGTACAAATCCCTGTGGCAGATATGTCTATCAACAGGCCTCCATAGTTTTTGGTTACAACCTATAAGACTGGCTCCCCTTATATCTCTAATTGCGAAGAAAAATTAGCGAACAAATCGACCAAGATGCGGTAATTAGTATTTGAATTTATCCTCATAGGGTATTAAACTTAAAAATCTGATATGATATCTTTTTTCAGCTTAACTGTATTGGGAAAGAAAGGATGTACAAAATGACAAGAAAGCGCACTTTCACCAGAAAAGAGTTTGCAAAAGTTTTCCGTCGCCTTCTAGACGCTTCATGCAATGGCGACACCGAGGCATTCCTGCAGGTACGGCAATTGTGTGACGGCGATATAATGGGGCGAGAAGAGATGTCTAACGACAACTTTTCAAATTTCAGACTTGAAAATTGCCTGAAACTTAAAAGCGGACTCCTGACAAAACCTAACGGTCTTATGTACGAATGCGCAGAATGCGAAGCCGCTTTATGTCCAGCCTATCCCGTTGCACGTAGGATACTCTGCCAGGAAGATCAAGCACGTGGGATTCGTCGACCAGAGCGCTATTGTATGCGAGTTATGAGGGGCGAGTTTAATCATGCCGATTTCAATCGTTTACTGTGTGAGACTTGTAATGCTAAAACCTGTGAATGGAGCACGTACGACCACTCTCGATAACCCACGGTTTTTTATAATCCGCGATCAGTTCCCGAACGAAGGAGACCCCTTTCTTATCAGCCCTTAAGAGTCACCAAACGCACCTGTCCCTTATAATCCATTTTTAATCCCCTGTAGTCGTTCTTTAACATCCATTACGGAACATGGTTTTCTATCATCAAAAGTAAACGGCTCCTCCGAACCGTAATACCACTTGTTTGTATCGCCATCTATTGCATTTTGTTCGGGATTTCTTCTCCATCCTACTTCGACTTGATTCCCATTAGATGCTACTGCAAGAAATCCTTTATCAGAAATAATTTGCCCAACGGCTAACCATGGTCGAAACCAGTCCTTTTCCTCTTGAATTTCAATTTGATAAGGTGCAACAGTATAACAGAATTTTGATTCTCCATTAAACACCGTTTCTTTACTGAGTTCTTGGAAAAAATCATACCGCTGTTTAACTCCTTTTCCCCAAGACGAATATCCTCCCGCGTAAAAGTCGTTAATTTGAAGTTTCTCAAACCAATATTTATATAGTTTAAGTGTCCGGCTTTGTGTGGTTCTAACGAATTGCAAAGCCTGTTCGGGATCAGCATCAAGGTGAAGGCCATTTTTGATCGCTTCAAATTTAAAGATACTCACTCGGTCTAATTCTAGGTCATTGCACACATCGGACGTATAATAAGGTGAGTCTTTGGGAGGCGATGCGTGTTTTGATCGATTAAACCGAAATGGAATTGCCGCAGAATTACCAATAGACCGTAACACTTCTCTGCAAGCACTTATGTAATGACCATATCCTGAACGTCCTCTTGAATCATGAAGCCAATCTTGTGGCAAAACATGGTCATAATCCCACGGACGATTATGTCCCTCCCATTTTCGGCCTTCTGCTGGGTCGTAACCAAACTTTCGACACAATGAACGGGTCGCGTATAACAACAACTCTGTTCCCTTCGCATAACCAAACCCATGCCAAATTTTTTGTAGTTCGGCATACGTCGAATTGAAGCCATTTTTGGTGAGAACACTTATATATCTGTTATCTTTGATGTCCTTTTCATTGCTAATATATCCGAATATAGTTTCAATAGCACAAGGCGATGGAGCAATTGACAGTTCGCCTAGACGAATTGCTTCGCTAATTCCCTGCTGAATCCCTAACCACAAATCAGAGGCACTTTTGCAAGTTTCCGCAATGATACGAGCTACAACGTCTTCCCTATTGGAGAACCAGCGTAACATTGTCATTAATCCTGCCATTCGAATAGGCTCAAGTGTGTCTTTGTCCGCGTTTGCCAATATCAGCATTAACCGATAGATAGAGCGTGATTGTGCCAATGCTGCCCGATGGTAAGGTAACAAAGCCCATTCAATTGAATTATCACTGGCCTCTGTATCCAACCCCATCCATTTGTCGAGTTTATAAACGAGTTTATAAAAATCTCCGCCTTTTCTTATAAAGTCTTCAAATTGCTGACTCGTGTTTTCATTTGTTTTTAGCGTGCGGATTTGTGCATTGTCAACATCCCTAATCCACCCACAACCATCCTTGTCCGCAAGAGACAGAAAAACTTCCAACGCTAATGAAGCTAGTCGGTGTGGCGGCATTCGATCCTTTGCAAGATCCTCGACCTCCCACAATATCGGCCAATATGCTTTTGCCAGTGAGTAATCCAACTCCTCTGGGCTAGGTATAACGCCTTGCGTATTCATTCGCACAAAATATGTTGATACTTCATCAACGTCATCCGCAAGTGAAGGTGGAACATAAAGGACAGGTATTTGCGTTTTAGCTACTACAGCTCTAATAGTCTCAATCCATGAATTACTATTCTGTTTGGCAATATATTCCTCTACCTGCTTGCCATATTTTATGTACCATAACGACTTTGTACCTTTTAGTTCTTCAATTGTTTTTTTTACGTCTTGTGATGTGGTTAAAATCGAAAAAGGGATCGGAAGTCTGGCTTTGGCGGGATAAAGTTCATAAGGGAATGGTTTCCACGTAGGATTATCGCGCAAATATTCTTCTGTTCGTAGTTTTGACTCCCGAAGCACTTCCCCTATTTCACTTGAAGAAAGAATTACGTCTTTAATTTCACTATTTTTACTACGCCCATCAAATCCCCATGGATGAGCCAAGGTTGTCATATAGAACGAATATTTACATCTGTCATCTATCTTGCCTTCGGTTGCTACAGAAGCTTCCAAATCCAACCAAAGAATTGGACTTTTTCGATGCTCCTCCTCATTAACATCTTGCGGAAAATCTCTGAATCCAATAGCGATAGCGTTGGCTCGTTGCTGTCCATCTAAGAGTAGGTGTGTGGCCTTTTGAGCCTGATCTTTTAATTGTTTACGCATGCTTTCGGACATAGGACATAAGGAAAACACTCCGACTGGTATTCCACGAACGATTGAGTCCCAAAAGACTTCTACTCGTGCAGCATTCCAAACCAACCCACGTTGTAAACGTGGAATTGCTAAGTCGGAGTCATTATTTTGCCAGTTTGCGATTTCACACAAGGAATAACTTATTTTTTCATTCATCATTAAACGCCTAGTTCACTTTTTGTTCTTTCATTTACTTGTTCCTGGGTCTTCCAAACATAAAACGGGCCAGAATAACCACATTCAACGCAAACGCTATCCGGATGCTCCTTACGCTTCTTCTTCCCCAGCCCTACCGTGCCGGGCTATGCGGCCCTTTTCCGTCTGGATGGCGACTGCAGGAACTTGCTGTCATCGCGGCTATGTCCCTGTACTCTCTGCCACAGAACTTGCAGGAGTACTTTTCTTTCTCGCCACCTTCGTACGGTACATGAGGGCCTTTGCCGTCTGGATGTCGGCTACAGGAACTTGCTGTCATTGCGGCTATATTCCTGTAATCCCGACCACAATTTTTGCAGATGTACACATCTCTGGAATCACCTTCAAAAGGCTCGTGTTTCCCTCTTCCCTGTGGATGACGGCTACAACTATTCGCTGTCAATGCTGCAATATTCTGATAATCTCGTCCGCAAAACTTACAAATTACATCACTCATTAATTAACTCCCTTATTACATCACTGTTAAGTCCAAAATAAATACCTTTGGCATCGTTAGCATCCCATAAGCTGAACAGTAACGATTCGTACCACCTTGGCGTAAGCTTGAAACGTTCCGTAACTTATGATTGACATATAATAGGTGTGGAAGGCAAAATAGTCAACCATCGATTCCGTCGATTCCGACATTCAATCCAACACCAATTTTCTAGTTCAATGAATATAGGCGTAGAAGGCAGAGCGCCCTCCACACCTTTGAAATTACTATTATTGTCGACCTCTGCCTATACAGGTGGGGCCTACAATCTTATTGGGACCACCGCAGGTGTTACAGAGTTTGCCACCGCCGTTCACCGTCTCGCAATACCGTCCTTAAATACGCCAGATAGCCGATGTCACACGTAGCGGTTGCTGACCTCCGACACACCGGAACAGCCAACCTCATACACAACAATCTTGCTGTCGTACTTGAAAACGATTAGTTTCCCATTCGCGTGTTTGAATTGTCCGACGTTGCTGCTGTAAAGACGTTCGATCTCATTACAGTTTTCGGCGTTCACGATCACATACTTGTCGCCGTCCTGAAACACGAGGAAATCCGTCCCGAAGCCGCATAGCTCCCCGTTTGCGAAATTGCTGCCGTAAAGCCCGCTTACCTCTCGACTGGCCTCGTCAAACACGCTGAATTTATTTCCGTCAAATGAAACGTCTGATATGGTCATGGCTATTTCTCCGTCTGGGTTGCCTAAGTTATGCCCTGTCCCCCGGCCCCACTACGAGGTTAAAGGCCACTTTCTTTTGCTGCACGGCGGATTCCTTCAATGTACTTATGAATTTCATCCGTAAGCCCTTCCATAAAGGCCTCACGCTCCTTAAAATTTGAGGCTGTAAGTGCGCTAAATCCCGAAGATTTAAAAGTGCGCCAGTTTAATTCGTACTGTTCTGACGGTTTTTTCAAACTAAACCACACTGTGTTACCAGTGAAGGCACCGAGATGTTTGTTCAGGCATTCTTCCATGGCATTATCGGATTCGTTTTGTTCTCGTTTCCGTACACCATAATAGTGTCCCTGCCCGCCATAACCTCCAACTTCAATTCTGAAAAGATAAGTTTTTTTCGTAATTTCTGACACATAGAAGGGAAATTCCAATTCAGGGACAGTTCCTGGCAATTCCTGGTAAGAAGCATCCCCATAAAATTTATCCACCCTCTTTAACAAACCAGGAGTTGTCTCAACCTCGTACCCTCGATTCTTTAATTGTCGCGTTAATTCCTTCCAAAATTCTTTTTGCAGATTGATCGACAAATTATTTTTGAGATTTTCTAAACATCCTCTTACCGTATCGAAGTCGGATATTTTTTGTTGTACTTTTTTCAAATCCTTAATAAGCTCAGCCGAATCTTTCGGATTCGTTGAAATGCCCATTTGATCTTTAACGACAGCTTCAATGCTCATATTTTTCTCCTTATTACCTGCCCGTTGTTCAAACAGCCCATCCCAATAATCGACATACTGTGTTAAGGCAGACAACAAGTACGCGTCTTTGTTTCTAATGTTCGGCAGCACCTTTTGTTTGAGCCAAGGAAGTATTCCGTCCCTGAACGAAAAATTCACATATCGGTCTTTGAACCGCTCTTTGAAGTCTGCATCAGGGTTATCGGGGTCTGTCCACGACTGTAGGTCAGGCTCTCTTGATGAATACCGGGGGAGATACAACACATAAATCTGGTCTTCACGGTATCCGAGTGCCTTAACCGCTTTTATATACCGCGCCAATTGGTACGGTTCATCCTTATGCCAGTTAGATTTGTTTTCAAAGATAATGGCGTATTTTCCGTGCTCCTGGATCCACACATCAATCCGTGCCTTTTCGGCGGTCATCCGGGGATTCCCCACCACTACTTTGAAGGCCTTCCCATGTTGTTCCCTAATAAAATCAATCAAGCTATTAAGAAACTCAAAGCCTCCGTTTATGGTTTTGTATTTGAATATCTGAAGAAGAATACGACTGTGGTCTGTTTCTTCCGGTTTCCAGATATCAAGCAGGTTAATGTGATACGGTAGCTTTTCTGCCCATCTGTCAGTCTCCTTTTTGACCACGTCGGAAAGCGAAGACAACGCCACAAACATCCTTGAATTTTCGCTACCCAAGGCCGTGCGGTCACTGTCGGAAAAGGGAAAGGCTGATTCTGGGAGATTGTCGGTTATCGGTATAGACGAATTAGCAGGCATGATTATCTCCAATCCTCATCTATTGAAGTGTCTGTATTGTCCGTTCTTGCGCTGCACGTCATATATGATCATATTTGGTTCTCCGTTTAGGCACACCAACACTTTTGTATCGCATCAGTGCGACTCCAAGGCGCGTGAGGAGGTCGCCTGTCTATTAATGCATCTCTTGATATTCCTTGCTTTTCCGCTAATTTAAACCATCTCATGGACTCTTCTTCGTCTTTAACTACACCCCAGCCACTTTCATAGTGCCTTCCTAATGCGTATTGAGCTGGACCATAGTCTTGCTCGGCAGCCTTAAGATGCCATTTCACCGACTCAAATTCATCTTGGTGTACACCTTCCCCAGTTGTATAGCACATCGCTAAGTAGTATTGCGCTTCAGCATAGGCTTGATTTGCTGCCAATATAATAAATTTCACGGACTCAGTCATGTTCCGATCAACACCCCATTTATTGTGGTAACACGCTCCTAACCTCGTTTGAGCTGCCGCCAGTCCCTGTTCTGCCGCCTTCCGATACCACTCCACCGCTTTGTCCCTATCCCTGGTTTCTACACCGTATCCACATGCGTAGCATAACCCTAAGTTGTGTTGAGCTACTGCCAAACCCTGATTTGCCGCTAATCCAAACAACTTCACGGCCTCTTCTTTGTCCACGGCTACACCCTCCCCTTTGATGTAGCACACACCTAATTTATTTTGAGCTTCCGAATCGCCATTTTCTGCCGCCTTGAGATACCCCTTCACCGTCTCGTTCATATCCATAGCAACACCCTTTTCCTTTGCATAGCAATTGAATCCGGCTGCTGGGTTACCTTGCGATTGGCATTACCGAGCAAGCCAGTCTCTCATTGCTTCCGAATTCATCGTTCATTTTCTTTCTGAGTCGATTTGATTTTGAGTCCCTAAACCGACATAAGCATGACAATAGCATCTTGCTGTTTGAATAACAACGGCAAAAAGCCTCTGCGATACGCCTCCAATCAGTAATTTGATAGCAATCCTCATACTGGTCCTTTCACGTTTCAACCCTCGACGGCCTCGTATTTGTATCCCAATTTATGGACGATGCGAATTACGGTGTCATGAAACTCGGGCTTAAGCTGCATCCGGTCTTCGACAACCTTACAAGCGTGTATGACAGAGGCGTGGGTTCTGCCGAACGTCTCGGCGATCTGCGGCAATGTCATTCCTGTATATTTTCTACAGAGGTAAATCGCGACCTGACAGGCTTCTTTCAAGGCCCTAGGGAGGAATATATTAAAGTGGTCCGCTACGACACGTTTGATGTCTTTGGCCGTTTGAAGGTCGTGCAATCTACGCCGGGTGGCTGTGATGGCACGGATGCGGTCAAATGCGAGCGCCACTTTGGAGGCCAGCTCTTCCGCAAGTTGATCGCCGAGGAGTGTATCCCGCATGACGGGTAACGGCAGGGTTTCAAAACGCAACCGCTCATCTATGACTAGCAAAAGACAACAGTGGGGCATGGTGGCGTCGGTAAATGACATCCCCTCCAACTCCTTTGCCTTTGGCAGGCCAGGCTCGGACATGTCGTCACTACCCAGAGCGCTCCAGCCTTTGCTGATGAAACTGAAGCCTCTGGTCAATGCAGACTTGTCACTAAAAAACCACACCGTGAGCCAGAACGGGACGGATGCGTCTTTCGAGTGGACACGAAAACAACGCCAAGAGACCAAGGCGCGACCAGGCGCGTTCTCTAGTTTCCCTCGGATAGATGCTTCCTTCTGTTCATCTAGTGTTGTGATGTCTTCAACAAAATATCCTTCTTTGTTAAAGGCGGCGGCCAGTCTGGTTTGGAAGGCGATCTCAACCTCAATTTTCTGACGAATCTCGGCTTCCTGTACAACCGCGTCGCCATAACTTTTTTTATAATGATGCATCATCACGAACATCTGTCTGTCGGTTAGACCGCTACGAATTGTTTCATCTTGCCGATTCAGCTGACTGATCGATTGGCTGGAGTCGTTGATATCGTCTCGCTGTGTCATAATCGTCTTTCTGTGTCAGATGGTGCTGCTTCATCTCCATTCGCTTTCCACACCTCAGGGTTATCCCCAACTATTGCCTGCCTGTTCCTTTACAGGTGGGGCAGACGATCTTCTTGTTGCCGCCGCAGGTGTTGCAAAGTTTGCCATTCACCTTGCCCGAACCATTACAGACCGGGCAGCGAATTGTCTTTGCTCCGTGACATGTTGCGCATGTAGCCATAGTTTACCTTTCGTTTATGAAGTTAATCTGGCGAGCACATCTTATGCTGTCCAGTCATTTATCAATTGCAACTCCCGTGCCAATCAGTCATTTGCATTAAGAATGCCCCCTTCTTCTTTACTCCCTTACATCAAATCCGAATACCTGCGATGATTTTGCCAAGCTGAGTCTAACCACATTATTTTCATTATTTGAACACCCTGCTCAGTTTATGATCAGCGATAGCGGGCAAATCTCTGCCTGAGCTGTTAATATGCCCTTAAAGAAGGATTGGCATCATACCTGCATTATGGGTGAAATGACGATGAATAACACAAAGGACCACCCTATGTCAGAAGCCTATAGCGATCACCATATTCAGACTCTTTCCCCCATGGAGCACATTCGCAAGCGGATTGGAATGTACATTGGAAGGGGAAATGACGGCGGTGACTACGATGATGGAATCTACATCCTCCTGAAAGAAATCATAGATAACTCCATTGATGAATATACTATGGGTTTTGGAAAGCGGATTGATATTCAACTAAACTATGAGACCGGCAAAGTGACTGTCCGAGACTATGGAAGGGGCATTCCCCTGGGTAAAGTTGTCGCGTGCGTTTCCACAATGAACACCGGAGGCAAGTTTTCGGATGAATCTTTCCAGTTTTCCGTTGGCATGAATGGCGTGGGAACAAAAGCAGTCAATGCGCTGTCAAAAGCGTTTGAGGTGCGATCCTATCGCGATAACGAGTATGTTGAAGCGCTGTTTGAGAAGGGCATCCTTATTTCAACGAAAAAATCCAGGAGCCCAACGCACTTCCCTGATGGGACATCGATCTGCTTTACTCCTGACGAGTCCATTTTCACGAACTATCAATTCCTGCCCCAGCACGTTGAGCGGCGGCTCAAGATGTATGCCTACCTCAATGCAGGCCTCGTGCTGGATCTGGACGGGAAACAGTTTTCCGCAAAAAACGGGGTGCTTGACCTCATCAATGAAGAATCACAGCGAGAAAAGGTCTATACGCCTCTCTATCACCGCTCAAAGACCATGGAACTCGTCTTCACGCATACCAATCGCTCAACCGAAGAATACTTTTCTTTTGCCAACGGACAATTCACAAGTGACGGAGGAACCCATCTCTCCGCTTTCAAGGAAGGGTTCCTAAAGGCAGTCAATGAGTTCAGCAAAGAGAAATTTGACGGGGATGTTGCGAGAGAGGGTATTGTAGCGGCTGTTGCCGTCCGTATACAGAACCCCATGTTTGAGGCGCAGACTAAAAACAAGCTTGGAAACGCTGAACTGCGGGCCGAATGGGTCACGGAAATAAAGCGCATAGTCGAAGAGCTCCTCCATCGAAATCCCGTAGACGCTGACAAATTGATCGCGAAAATTAAGGAATCCCAAAAAATTCGCGAAACACTGACCGCAGTAAAGAAACTTGCCCGGGAGCGTTCGGAGTCAACCTCTGTGCATGTCCCTCAGCTTAAAGATTGCAAGGAACACCTGAATAGAAAAAGGGAAACTGGGTTAGAGACCATGATATTTATCACCGAAGGCAAGTCAGCCTCAGGCACAATCACAAGCGTTCGCAATGTGAACACGCAAGCCGTCTTTACGTTACGTGGCAAGTTCCAGAATGTTTACGGTCGCAAACGCGATATCCTCTACGAGAACGAACTGCTTTATAATTTAATGCGCTGTCTTGGCATTGAACATTCCAGTGATGGCTTGCGATACCAGAAGATTATTATTGCAACGGATGCGGATGTCGATGGGCTGCACATCCGGAACTTAATGCTGACGCTTTTCCTCAGCTTCTTTAGAGAAGTTGTCCTTCGAGGGCATCTGTTTATTCTTGAGACACCGCT
>JBAXCC010000027.1:0-20065 GCA_037141675.1 bacterium
CTTTGATTCGACGATGCACATTCTCCAAAACGACAATGGCATCGTCCACCACAATGCCGATCGCCAGCACCAAGGCAAGCAAGGTCAAGATATTCAAACTATAGCCGCAAGCATAGAGCACCATGAACGAGCAGATCAATGAAATCGGCACGGTAATGGACGGGATCAGCGCGGCACGGAGATTGCCCAGGAAGAGGAAGATGATCGCGATCACAAGAACGGACGAAACCAAAAGGGATCCCTTGACCTCCTTGATGGACTCATTGATGAACAACGCTTCGTCCCGTCGCACAAAAAGGTTCACGCCGGGTGGTGCGGTCTTGTTCAGTTCTGTGACCAGTTTTGTGGCCGCCTTGGAAATGACCAGTGCATTTCCCTTGGCGTGCTTATACAGCCCTAAGCCAATACCATGCCCGCCGATTCCAGCCATATCCTTACCGAAATAGGAAAAAGAGGAACGAACCTGCCGAGGCTCCAGACGTACATCTGCTATATCCAGCATACGAATCAAATCGCCATTGGAGCGACGCTTGATGACGAGCCGGCTAAATTCATCCGCGGTTGAAAAAGGGCGCGTCACCCGCACCGTGAACTCCCGCGTCACTGATTCGATGCGACCGGCCGGCGATTCCACATTCTCTGCAAGCAGAGCTGCTTCAACATCTTCAAACGTAATATTGCGGGCAGCCATCGCTTCGGGCTTTAGCCAGATACGCATCGCCTGTCTCTGCTCGCCAAAGGTGCGCACATTTGCAACGCCCTCTATCACCGAAAAACGATCGGAGTAATAACGATCCGCATAGTCTGTGAGCTCCATGCTATTCATCGTATCACTCGTGATGCCGATAATAAGGCCGGCCATCGACGCCGCATCTACTTTTGAAATGACGGGAGCATCTGCTTCTTCCGGCAATACCCCCATCACGCGTGCGACACGATCACGCATATCATTCGCCGCATCATCGATGTCACGTGAAATCGCGAATTCAACAGTCACCGTCGACTCTCCATCACTGCTGGAAGACTCGATCATTTCAATGCCATCAATGCCGGCGATGGTATCTTCGACAATCTGAGTGATTTTACTTTCGATGACACTGGCACTCGCACCGGGATAGGTGGTACGAACAGAGACGACAGGAATCTCGATGTTCGGATATTCACGCACAGTCAGGCGTTTAAACGAGATTGTGCCGAACACCATCAATATCAAGATCAGCACGATGGTGGCGACAGGGCGGACAATGGAGAATCTGCAGATGTTCATTTCCGTTCCTCAACCGTGACCTGCTGCCCGTCTGCTATCTTGGCAACACCTTCGGTCACAACGACTGCATGGGCGTCCAATCCGGAGACTACTTCCGCACGTCCCCCTGTACGCCTACCGATCTTAACCTCTTTGCGAAAGACCTTTTTCTGCTGGGCCACATAGACAAAGACATAGTGCTTCTCGCCCAAACTCGTCACTGCCTCTTCTGGCAAGCTTTGACACTCTTCGACGCCCATATTCAACTTCACTGTCATCAACATGCCCGGGCGCAGACGTTGTTCCTTGTTATCCATGACACCGCGGACCTGAGCGCTTCGCGTCTGGGCTTGAACACGCGGATCCACCATGCGGATCGTCCCTTGGAATTCAACCCCTTCATAGGCAATATTCACAGCCTTGAAGGGCATCCCCTCCTTCAGCTTTGCCGTATATTTTTCAGGAACAGGATAATCGACATAGACCTGTTCAATGTCATCAAGCGTCGTGATTTTGGTGCCCGGGGAGACTAAATCGCCCAAGCTGACTAACCGCAAACCAACAACTCCGGAAAAAGGAGCAGCAATCTTTCGGTCAGCGCAATCCGCCTCTGCCTTAATCTTTTCCGCTTTAGCAATAGCTAGACGCGTCAGGCGGTCGTCCAACTCCTTTTGCGGGACAGCATCCTCTTTGACCAGAGTTTCCAAGCGTTTTTCTTCACGTTGATGTTCCGCGATGGACAGCTCTGTGACACTGATAGTGGCCTGCTCCTGTGCTGACTGGAGCTCAACCAACAGATCGCCCTTCTTCACATGCTGGCCATGGTCGAAATGAATGGCTGTTATTTTTTCGGTGACCTGCGCAGAGATATCAACGGACTCCCGTGCAATAACCGTCCCTAGACAGACTAAGGTGTCCTCAAATTTTATCACTTTCACAGACTGGACAACAACGTTCACCACCTGTCCCGGCTTTTTTTTAGTGCCAGCGCGCGTTGGCTCGGTTGTGATCACCAGCCGGACTGACCAGACGAGCAATCCAACGCCAATCACAATTTCAAGAATCCATTTTACCCACTTCATTCGATTCCCCCTTGTTTCCCCGCCTTTTGTTATATTGTTTTCATGCATCCTGGCGCGCGCGGATACGGAATCACATCCCGTATATTGTGCATACCCGTGCAAAACTGGACAAGACGTTCAAAGCCCAGACCGAAGCCTGCATGCGGAACGCTTCCATAGCGGCGCAAGTCCAGGTAATGACTGTACTCTGCAGGATCAAGCCCTGCCTTCGTCAGCACGCTTTCCAACACCTCCAGGCGTTCCTCCCGTTGGCTGCCACCAATGATTTCCCCGACCTCCGGCAACAGCACATCCATCGCAGCGACTGTCTTGCCATCCATATTGCGTCGCATATAAAAAGCTTTGATTTCGGCTGGATAATCCGTCACGACAACAGGTCCCTTGAAAATCTCCTCAGCCAAGAAACGTTCATGCTCGGACTGCAAGTCCATGCCCCACTTCACAGGAAACTCAAAGGTCGTACTGGCGGTTTCCAGGAGGCGAATCGCCTCGGTATAGGTCACACGGCCAAACGGCGCATCCACGAGACGTTCCAGGCGTGCCAACACACCTGGCAATATGCGCTGATCAAAAAATTTCAAGTCCGCGCCACACTGTTCAAGGACTGCTTTAAAGACGTGACGCAAGAAGGCTTCCGCCAACAGGGCATCATCGTTCAAGTCTGCAAAGGCCATCTCAGGCTCGAGCATCCAGAACTCAGACAGATGACGCCGTGTATTTGAATTTTCAGCCCGGAAGGTTGGACCAAAGGTATAGATGTCGCCCATGGCGCAGGCATAGGTCTCGCCTTCGAGCTGACCGCTCACGGTCAACGATGTTTTTGCACCGAAGAAATCCTGGGAATAATCGACTTTCCCGTCCGGATGACGGGGAAGCTTATGCGGATCCAATGTCGTCACATGGAACATCGCCCCTGCGCCTTCGCAATCGTTCGCGGTGATAATAGGGGTATGCACATAGAAGAAGCCGCGATCATGGAAGAAGCGATGCAACTCATACGCCAGCACATCGCGCACCCGTGCGATGGCACCAAACGTATTTGTGCGCGCACGTAAATGTGGAATTTCGCGCAACCTTTCCAAATTAATTTTTTGCTTGCCGAGCGGATAGTCGAGCGGATCAGAAAAACCGTAAACAGTAATTTTATCCGCCTTCACCTCAACAGACTGGCCGCTGCCGCTGGAGGCCACCAGTACCCCTTCGACACGGATGGAGGAGCCGGGATGCAGCTTCACAATATCGCGCTCATAGTTCTCAAGCGTGGCTGGTGCAATAATTTGAAGGTTTGCAAAACATGAGCCATCGTTTAATTCAATGAACGAGAAACCGCCCTTTGAATCACGGCGCGTCCTCACCCATCCCGCCACTTGAACAGGGATATCACGGCCTGTAGCAGAGAGGAGAGACGCTATTCTCGTTTTCATGCAAGCTCCGAATAGTTTGGAGCCCAATAGGAAAGAATGAGATCAGCACCCGCGCGATCAATCGCCATCAGCGATTCGCGAGCCATGGCGCGAAGGTCACCCCAGCCACGTTCTGCGGCCGCATGAATCATACTGTACTCGCCACTTACATTATAGGCGGCCACAGGTAAATCGGTGCGCTCACGTATCTGCGCAAGCAAATCCAAATAAAAGAGCGTGGGCTTGATCATCAGGATGTCCGCGCCTTCGGCCTCATCAAACTCAGATTCGCGAAGCGCTGCACGGGGATTCGCATACGATGCCTGATACCCCTTGCGGTCGCCAGCGGAGGGCGCTGAATTTTCAGCCTCGCGGAAAGGACCATACATCGACGAAGCAAACTTTGTGGAATAGGCCATGAGCAATGTGTCATGGAAATCATTTTCCATGAGCGCTTTGCGGATCGCCTGGATTTGTCCATCCATCATCGCACTCGGAGCCACAACATCTGCGCCGGCCGCGGCATGCGACAACGCGACACGCGCCAGCAGTTCGCATGAGGCATCATTATCCACATGCCCCTGGCGGTCGAGCGGACCGCAGTGTCCATGATCCGTATAGGCGCACAGACAGACATCCGTCATCACGACCAGGTCAGGAAACTCACGCTTCAGCAAGGGGATTGCACGTTGCACAGCACCCTTCTCGTCATACGCCCCAGAGCCTGCCTTGTCCTTGACGCCTTCGGTCTGACCAAAGAGCAGGACGCCGCCGATACCCTGTTTGGCAACGGGTTCCACGGCGCGGAGCAATTCATCTGGACTCATTCGATACTGTCCAGGCATGGATGAAATGGCTTCGTGCCGCTTTTGCCCCTCGACAACAAAGAGCGGCCATACAAATTTTGAAGCAGCAGGAAAAGGCTGATCAAACAGGCGGCGGATCGCTTTTGTCCTGCGCAGGCGACGCAACCGTATCTCTGGAAAATTCATTCTCTCACCTCGTATTAATCTGGGATAAAGAGCACTTGCCCTGGTCGAATCGTATTGGTGGTCTTCAGGTTGTTCGCCTTCATGATGGCGTCCACGGTCTTGCCATAGCCACGTGCAATTTCTGACAGCGTCTGACCCTTTTCGACCGTATGATTATAACCTGTACGTGTCCGCGCGGATGTGGAGGATGTCCCGGGCGATTTCACGGCGGTCGACGTGGAGCCTGCGCGGGAGACCACCTTGTCAATGCGTGCAACAAGGTCGTCCGTGATCTCCTTCTTCAGGGTGTCACGCTCCGAGCGAATCATCTGGATGTCCCGTTTGATCGCTGAAATATCGTCCGTTGATGCACCGCCGGAGAGCTTCGACTCCAACCGTTGCAAGCGCATATCCAGTTCGATCTGGATGCGATTCATCTCAGCCATCTGTTCGGCTAGATGACGGACTTCATTATTCGTCTGCTGGGTCGAGATGGCCAGTTTGGTCACCTTCGGATCCGGCTTTCGCTCAAAAGGCGTCCCGTCGAAATATTGACATCCTGATAACAGCGCAAGTCCGCTGACGGCGCACATACAACTCATCCATTGCTTCATAACGTGAATCCTCTCTCCTTTACATTGAGGGTAAAAAATAAAAAAATAGCCACGCAGCGATACCCATTGCCACGCACGCCAAAAATGCCTGCATCCGATAGACAGCAAGATCGTCTGCTGAGGTACGACGCAACTGCTTCATACCCCCCGCAGAAATATAATGAAAGAGCTTTTGGCGTGCAAACACTGGCTTGACGCGCCTGCTAAAATACTCCTGTCTACCCGCCCCGTCTTCCCGAACATCCAGCCGGAACGTGTGCGGTGTACGTCCTCCACCCAGGAAGACACCTGGATTCGATTCTTTTAAAAAACGTTTACGGCTTATGCTCATCTAACCACCTTAAGGAATAGTGATAACTTGGCCGACACGGACACGTCCATCCGGATCAATGTTGGTTCGATTGGCATCGCGAATCTTCTTCCAGTGCGTTGCATCGCCATAAAATTTTTCAGATACACGGAACAGCGAATCCCCAGGCAGAATCGTATAGGTACGTGGCTCTGTATGTTTTCCCTTCTTATCCTTCGTTGCCACAGGAGTGTCTGTCTTGGTATCGGTCACGCCAGTCTTGACAGGTGATTCATCCAGCTTCTGCTGAACTTTTTTGATCACATCGCTAGGTGATTCATCCGCCGACTTCTTTCCTGTCAAGGCTGCTGCTTCTGAAGCCATCGACTCCGCTTCCTGGCGCAACTCGCGCACACTCTTCGTTTCGCGCGTCTTGCCATTCGCTGCCGCACGTTCACGCTCGGCGATGGCTGCCGCGGATGCAGCTTCCGCAACCTTCTCAGCTTTTTCTGCGGCGCGAAGTTTATTCAGGAGTTCACGCAAGCGCTCCGTTTCTGCGAGCGCAGAAACAGCCGCCTTTTCGGCGCGGTCCTTTCCTTCGCTCATCATCGACTTCTCACCTTCCAATTTTGTGATCTGCTTCTTAAGCGTGTCATTTTCCTTCAGCAGGTGTGCCTGCGACAACCCCTGCACCTGATCACCCAGCTTGCGTAAAAGTTGTGGCGCCAACAATTGTTCCGTAACACGAATCCGGTCCTGCACAAGCGTAGTCTTCTCGGTCTCAGGACGCAAAGCCAGATATTGCTTATAGTGATACAGGGCACTGATGTAATCTTCTTCAAAGTCCTGCAACAATGTGGCCAGTTGAAGGTGGACAGAGTAGGCACGTGGTTCTTCGACGAGCATTGTACGGTATAAGCGCACAGCCTCTTTTAACTCGCCTGTCTGTTCCGCCGATCGTGCGCGACGATAAAGTGAGGAATTCCGTTCCTTCGCTTCATTGACTGCGATTGCAGGTCTTGAACATCCCCCGTTTAGAAAGAAAAGCAGTCCACAGAAAATCACTGCAACACGTCGAATCATAATCATCCTTAAATAAATACCGTTCCGTTCACTTTTTCGATTGGTTTATTTGTCCAACTCGAATATCATTTTACCTGTTTTCCTCTTTGATCTAAAAGAAGCTTCTATTTTACTTCGCTGGCGGACAAATGACCACAGAAAACGACAAAAAAATTTGGTATGCCGCAAAAGCCTGCCTAGGTCCTTCGGGATGTTTGAGTATCATCATGCCAGCTTATGGGCTGGAAAAGGTCATTGCCGGAAACATCGAAACCGTTTGCGGCTTACTCCGCGGCAACATTTCCTTTGAGGTCGTCCCTGTAGATGACGGCAGTGCGGACGCCACTGCAGACATCATACGGCAGGAGTCAGAGCGCCATCCTGACGAGGTTTGTCCCGTCTTTGTGAAGGTCAACGCCGGAAAGGGCAATGCGCTTCGCAGGGGGTTTGCAGCATCCAAGGGATCACATATCTTATTGCTGGATGGAGATCTAGATCTCTCACCCGCCAAAATTTCCGTCTTTTTCGACGTCATGGAACGGGAAGAGGCGGCCATCGTCATTGGGTCGAAGCGACATCCGGATTCAGTCGTTGACTATCCCTGGCACCGCCGGCTGGCAAGCGCTATTTATTTTTCGATTGTCCGTCTTCTGGTCGGACTGCCCGTCACAGACACACAGACAGGGATGAAACTCTTCAGGCGTGAAGCGCTGCAATGGGCCTTTGACCGCATGCTGGTCAAGGCCTTTGCTTTCGACCTAGAGATTCTCTCGATTGCCCATGCAAAGGGCTTCAAGGTTGCCGAAGCGCCCATTCATCTGCAGTTTGGCGAAAAACTGGGGTGCCTTTCCTGGTCAAATGTGAAGCAGGTCATGAAGGACACACTTGCCATCTTTTATCGCCTGCGTATTTTGCGTTACTATGGCAGCGTCGAGGTGGCTCCGGAGCAAGAGAAGCCCATGCTTGTTTCCGTGGTGATCGTCTGTCCGGCGCCAAGCCCCTACTTGACTGAATGCCTCAATGCTTTGGCAAATCAGACCTATCCGCATTTTGAAGTCATTGTACTGCCCGACGAGCTAGCCAGCTTGGGGAACTTCCCCTTCCCTCTCCAGGTCATCCCGACCGGCAAGACGCGGCCTGCGGAGAAGCGCAACCAGGGTATCCAGAAGGCCAAGGGCGAGATCGTCGCGTTTTTGGACGACGATGCCTATCCCGTTGCAACCTGGCTGGAACATGCCGTCAAATACTTTACGCTTCCGGATGTCGGGGGTGTGGGCGGTCCGGGCGTGACACCTCCTGGCGATCCCTTCATGGCGCAGGCAGGCGGGCGCGTCTATGCCAACGCACTCGTTTCAGGGAACTTCAGATACCGTTACGTGGGAGACCGCGTACGCTCGCAGGTTGATGATGTCCCGAGCTGCAATCTCTTTGTGCGGCGGGAGACGCTTCTCGCCATCAACGGATACCGGACTGACTTTTGGCCGGGCGAAGACACGATCCTCTGCATCGACATTGTCTTCGGTCAGAAGAAGCGCATCATTTACGATCCATGGGTGGTCGTCTGCCATCACCGCCGGCCTCTTTTCGGACCGCACCTGCGCCAGATCGGGCGTTACGCGCTCCACCGTGGACATTTTGCGAAGCGCTTCCCCTCGACATCCCTACGCTTCAGTTACCTAATCCCCACATTCTTTGTTTTGGGTATCCTGATCGGCCTGCCGCTCGCCTTCCTGCACCCCTGGCTCTTCACCACCTATTTCGGCGTATTGGCGCTTTACGGGATCATCACGCTTGTGTCGTCCTTCTCCCTCTCGCCGGCCTTATGGTTCATGACGTGGCTGGGCGTGATGGCCACGCATATTGTCTACGGCATCCGTTTTCTGATGGGACTCCTCTCCCGTCGCATGCCTTGCGAAGTCGAACACTTCGACCATCCGGCAGAGAAGACGTGATCCGTTAAACCCTTCACCCTTTCCCGATTGCTTTGGCCTCCGGTACAGCACTCCATATCCGATAGCGGACTTCAACACCCTCTGGCGCGTACACCACGACAGGCAGGAGGCTGTTGTAACGGATGAGGGTGGGTTCACCGCCAATCGCAACAAATCGGTTCTTTTTGGGCGCGTCAGGATCAACCGCCATCAGGGTGCCGGCCATGGGCCCCAACTTGCTGACGATATAACGAGGGAAACCCCAGCCCTCGATCGTCTGCTCCGCAATACTTCCGCTGAAGAAATACCGATTCCCTTCATCCACCTGAACCGTCTTGCCCACAATCAGCTCCACTTTAAAAGCTGTCTCGTCATTTTGCTTGGGCACCTGAAGCACATAGCGAACCATGCCTGCCTCAGCCGGTGGAAACGCCTTCATGTTGTCCGGAGCCGCAGCCACCGACATGGCCACGAGAGACGAAATAACGGCAATTTCTCTTACTGTTCTCATACCTGTTCTCCTTTTTTGAATTTCATCAGGGAGGCGGCCCTTTGTCGTCCTCCATGAGGTCCAGCGTAGTCCACCCCAACACAAAATCCAGAACTTCAGCTAGATTCACGCCTACGCGCACACCGTAATAAAAGCCGACACTCATCTGCACGCTGAGCCACTGAGCCCAATATTGGTTTTCGCCAAGGCCCGGAGAGCCAACACAATATGCTTTTTTTCGGCAATCATCCGCGGGAACGAACGCGAGGTCAAAAAAGCCGATAGCCGGCGGAACCATTAACACGATTTCCCTGTATTCGTAGCGTCCTACATATCCCTCACGCAATCCGAAACCCTCTCCTTGCCCAAGCGAAACGCCAAAGGGAAACATAACCCTTGCAACACAAGAGATTGTTTGGTCCTCTCCGGCAAGCGTAACGATGTCGCTGACATCATGAGCTCGATTATTGAGATACATGCAACCCGTGTTCAGCATGCAGCAAGCAATGATTCCGCTCGCAAGATACCGATTCATATCTTTACAGCTCCTGTTTGCAGGGCGTTCCGGGAATGTCGCGGACGAAGCGCGGAAGGGCGAGACCGCCCAGATACTTGGGCAGTTCGCGCGCAATGCGTCTGGCTTTTGCGAGCGGCACGCGGAAATGGGCGATGCCGGCAATCGGATCGCATTGGAAGACATAATAGGGACGCACCCTCGCGCGTTGCAGGGCAGAGCACAAGGCTGCCATCTCTTCCACAGAATCGTTGACGCCTTTTAAGAGGACGCTTTGGTTGGAGACCGGGATACCGGCATCCACAAGATATCCACAGGCGATGATAGCTTCAGGTGTCAGTTCGCTAACATGATTGAACTGGGTATTGACCCACACCTTCTTGCAGGCGCCCAATTTTTTTGCAAGCGCTGGCGTGACGCGAATCGGATTGACAGCAGGCATGCGCGTCCCGATGCGTACGGCATCAATCTGGGGTAATGACGCAAAGGCTTTAACAAATGCCAACACTTTTGCATCGGTCAGTATC
This sequence comes from bacterium, assembly GCA_037141675.1. GTDB lineage: Bacteria > Verrucomicrobiota > Kiritimatiellia > RFP12 > UBA1067 > CAIZQW01. The sequence continues at coordinate 10,130 of JBAXCC010000027.1, forward strand.
AGCGGATCGCCCCCGGACAAGAGCACTTCACGGACAAGCGGATTTTTCTTCACATACGCCACGGCAACAGCTAACTGCTTGGCGGTGCGGATCACCTCCGCATGATCAAGCAGTCCCTTGCGAGTACAGTGACGACAGTTCATGGCGCATTGGTCTGAGGTCATCACCAAGACGCGATTAGGGAAGCGTTGCTTCACCCCATAACAGCAGGCGGCTGTCGTCTTCTCCGCAAAGGGATCAGCAACCATACCCGGCTCTTCGATCAGTTCTTCTGGCGCCGGCAATGCCTGTTTGGCAAGTGCACCGGCTGGATTCTTTCGGATCTGCTCACGGACATACGCATTGAGCTTGACTGGGTAGCGAGCGAGTACATCGCTCATTACGTCTGAACGACGGACCGACTGACCGACGGACCGATACGGCGCGGAAGACGTTTTTGAAGATGTCGTTCGTTTATTCATTTCTCAGGGCAGGGTCGAGCATGTCACGAAGGGCATCGGCAAGCTGATTGAAGGCTAGGACCAGGAAGAAGATGGAACAGGTCACAAAGGTCATCTCCCACCAGACCCCCTGCCACAGACGGAGACGCGCATTGTTAATCATGATGCCCCAGGAGGGTTCGCTCTGCACGCCAATCCCCAGGAAGCTGATAAAAACTTCCGTCGCCACAGAGGCAGGAAAGCGTATTGAAAAGGCGATCAGGATGATATGCGAAACATTGGGCAAAATATGGCGAAACATGATCCGAGCCGGACTATACCCCAATACATCCGCGGCCAGCACATACGTGCGCCCACGATGCTTGATCACCTCTGCACGTACATTGCGGCAGACACTCACCCACGTCGTCAGGCCGATGCCTAAATAGATACCCATCAGACCCTTGCCAACGACCATGGCCACAGCAAGGATGAAGAGCAATCCCGGCATCGATGCCACCGTCGCACAGAGCCAGACCACAAGGCTATCCATGCGTCCGCCGAAGTATCCGCCCAGGCATCCCAGCAGGACCCCGAGGGGAATGGCGATCAGCGAGGTCACAATGCCTACATGAAAGGCGATGCGTGTGCCCTGTATCAACCGTTGGCCGACATCGCGTCCCAGGTTGTCGCTGCCCAGCAGATAGAGCGGCTTGCTGATCGAGAGCCGACAGAATGCCGGTGGCACATAACGACTCTCTTCATGAACCACATTATAGGCGGGCGTTTGATCCTGCATGCGCGCAATCTGATAGGTCCATTCCCCATAGACAGCGGCCAGCGAATACAGCGCAATGATAATCAGGCTTAATCGCGTATCCCAACGCTTCCAGAGCCGCGCCATTATGGTGGAGGACTGTCGCATCTGATGATTACAGAGACGCCATCTTTTCCAATTCGCGCGTGCGTTTGGCGACATCCGCCTTCGTCAGTTTTTCAAGACGTTCAATGCTGAAGCCCTCCACGCAGAAGGAGGCCATAGCGCTGGCAAAGAAAAGCGCCTTGCGCATGGTGCGGACGTTCAGAGCCTTCGCCTTTGACAGATACCCCATAAAGGCGCCGGCATACGTATCCCCTGCGCCCGTGGGATCCTTGAGCGTCCGTACTGGATAGGCAGGAATAATAAAGACATCCTTTTTGGTGAAGAGCAACGCACCATGCTCCCCCTTCTTAAGGAGCACATACGTCGGCCCCATCTTCAGGATTTCCGTGGCGCAATCCCGCAGATTCCACTTGCCCGTCAACTGACGCGCTTCACCGTCGTTGACGGTCAGCAAATCCACTTCGCCAATAATCTTTTTCAACGAGGGCAACGCAATATCAATCCAGAGGTTCATCGAGTCCAGCGCCACAAACTTGGGCTTCTTAGCCTGCTTGAGCACATGAAATTGCAAATCCGGCTGGATGTTTCCCAGCAGCACAAAGGGGGCGTTACGATAGGCCTCGGGCAACGCAGGAGAAAAATCAGCGAAGACACCAAGTTCCGTCCTCAGCGTGGCGCGATCAATCATATTCTCATCATATTTACCTGCCCAGCGAAAATTAAGACCTTTCTTATGTTGAACGCCTTCGAGATCTGTGCCGAATTTTTTCCAGCGTTTTTCAAAGGCCTTGGGGAAATCACTGCCCACCACGCCAACGGCTCCTACATTTGCGCCTGCGAACGAAGCCGCAGCCGTCGCAAAAGGCAGCGAACCGCCGAGTAATTCCTTACGATTTTCATCACGGGTCTCGACATCATCAATGCCGATCGAACCCACCATCCATACATCAATCTTTTTTGCCATAATCAACTCCTCATGTAACGGGCTTGATGGTTCAAGCCCCTACTGATTATTTTATCAACGCATCTATTGCCAGCAAGTATCCCTTGCCTCCAAACCCCATAATCTGTCCCACACAGACGGGCGCGGTGAGACTGACATGCCGAAACGCTTCGCGCTTATGTGTATTCGAGAGGTGGACCTCCACGGTCGGCACACCGCACGCCGATATGGCGTCGCGCAAGGCGACGCTCGTATGCGTATAGGCCGCAGGATTGATAATGATCCCATCGTATTGCCCGCGCGCAGCACCAATAGTCGCCACAAGCTCTGCTTCAGCATCACTTTGGAACGCCGTGATCTGCACACCTTTGGTAGCAGCATACTCACACACGTTCGTTACAATTTGTTCGAGCGTCTCCGACCCATAAATGGCGGGCTCACGCAATCCGAGTAATTTAAGGTTCGGTCCATTCACCAACAGAATCTTCATTTGTGTCTTCTCCTTTCAAACAGGGTTCCGGACGCGACGCCCGCGTCAATTGGACATCATCCTTGTTCAATGTCAAAAAACGTCCTTCGCGAGTCCGCACGGTGAGCCGTCCCCGCATGACATCACGTCCGACAACCATCCCCTCTGCATCCTGCGCTTCCTTCACACAGCGCACCAGACTGCCTGATTCCAGCAGGCCGACGCCAGCCTCGCGATATTGTTCACATTCAAAAGCCAGACAGCATTTCAAGCGGCCGCAATGACCATTAGCCGTAATGGGATTAAGGGGCACGTCCTGAATCTTGGCCATATGGGTTGAGAGATTCTTAAATTGTCGTTGCCAGGTACAGCAACACGCTGCACGTCCACAATGACCTAAGCATCCCATAAACGCGCACTCGTCGCGTACACCCACTTGCCACAAATCAACGACCGTCTTGAAGTCACGCTGAATCTGGTTGATAAAGCGCCGTAGGTCAACAACAGCGGAGGCGCCATAACGGATGAAGAGGCGCTCGCGCATGAATGAAAAACGCACATGCATAACTTTGACATGCGTCTTTTCATGGACCACGGACATCTGGAAGGCTTGCCGTGCCTTCTCTGCCATTTCCATGTTTGTCTTGAGTTGGGCCTCATCCTCTGCAGTCTGCTTTCGAAGCACGCTAAAAGCTGTCCGCTCCGTATGATCAGGCGATTCCGTCACCTTCACGACCCGGCCGACATCCCGTCCATAATCCAAGGCACAGATACAATACTCGCCAGCCTTGAACTCCGTATCTTTATCCTCTCCGGAGATCACGCATTGAATCACGCCGCCTTCAGGCATTTGCACATGGACAATCTTCTGCATTTACGCTTTATCTCCTACCCCATGGAAAATTCGGTCGACCGCATACGCGAGGACACTCTCTTCATTCAAATTGCGATCAAACTGACGCGCCAGTTCCTCAACAGCATTCAGGTTATACAGCGTCTGCGCGAGGGTCAGCCGGTCTGCGCGTTCCTTCAGCAGGTCGGCTTTGTCCTTGAAATGAATCAACTCCCCGCCACCTGACTTAATCACAAACAAATCTCGGTACCAGCGCATAAACGTGACTAGAAAGTCCATGCGCATCTCACGATAGCGTGCACTCACTTTCGCATTGAACACATCATCGTCATCATCGACATTCGCACCTGCATTGGCCTCTTCCTTGACCCAGGCCTCAGCCTTCTCTTTCATCTCTTCTAGCAGCTTGGACAACTGGCTCGACATGACCATACGCTCGATCGGCGTCTTGTAGTAGGAGCTCGACAGCGTTGAAACGAATGTGCCGAGCCACGGCTCGCTCAACTCCCGGAAGACATCCAGGTCAATACGCTGACAGCGTGAAATAATGGTCGGGAGCAATTGCTGGGGTGCATCGGTCAGCAACAGGAAGAGCGTTTTTTCCGGGGGTTCCTCGAGGGTCTTCAGAAAGGCATTGGCGGAAGCATCATTGAGACGGTCAGCCCCCACAAGGACACCCACTTTCCAGCCGCCGACAAAGGAAGTCTGTGAAATCTCAGCCAGTAACTTTTCGCGCATCTGATCCACACTGATGACACGCGATTTCATTTCTGGAAAAATCCAATGCACATCCGGTTCTGTGTGATCCGCCACTCGCCGGCAACAATCACAGATGCCGCAAGGTTTCTCCTCTGCTGTGCAGAAAAGGGTTCGGATGATGCGAATCGCCAAATCCATGCCCAGTCCGCGAACAGACCCGACAATGAGGTAACCATGCGCCGGACGTCCAGCGTCCAGCGCACGTTTAACCATCTGAAAAGTTTCGTCAAAGGTCATGGAGTATTTGCTTTTTAAAACCAGAAAACTAACAGAGCAATTTTTGTTCGACGGCCTTGCGGACATCGGCGGCCACTGCTTCACGATCACGCTCCGTGCTGATCACTGCAATACGATCCGGGGACTCTGCGGCAAGCGCAAGAAAGCCATTGCGCACCTTTTCATGGAACGCTGCGGCCTCCCGTTCGATGCGGTCAGGAGCGGTGGCTGTCGTGGCCTGACGCGCTGCCAGGCGTTCACGGCTCGTCTGCGGCGCGACATCCAGAAGCACGGTCAGATCCGGACGCAAACCGCTGACAGCGAAAGCATTGACCGCCCTCAGCCCCTCCATGGGAAATCCACGTCCATAGCCCTGATACGCAAAGGTTGAATCATCAAAACGGTCGCACAGAACCCATTTCCCTTGTGCCAGCGCAGGACGGATCAACCGTTCGACATGCTGGGCGCGACTCGCCAGAAAGAGCAGGACCTCCGCATGCGGAACCGGCGCCTCGCTGTGATCATGCTGCAGGATTTTTCGGATCTCTTCACCTAACGGCGTACCGCCCGGTTCACGCGTCATGACGATTTCGATGCCACGTGCTTCCAGAAAGGCCTTCAGCAACTTAATATGCGTTGACTTACCGCTCCCCTCTGGACCTTCGAAAGTAATAAATTTTCCGTACATGTTCATCTGCCACTATTGAATGTAAGTAATTTTCCCCAATCGATCGCACCATCAGGTACACAATAATCATTGGTGAAATCCCGGGTGAATCGATTGACCGCTTTGTTCCATTCCTCTTGGAACAGTAGTTTGTGCTCTAACGGTTTGGTCTTCATAGCCGTAATGATTTTCAGATAAAAAACCGGATCGCCGGTCAGTTCTTCCCAGAATACCTGTCCAGCCAACTCGCGGAAAATCTTATCCGACGCTTTTACGGATGTCTTTTTCTTCCCGTAACAGTAACCAACAATGGCATCAAATTGTTTCTGAAGTTTAAACATCCGACTACGAAGATTTAGAAATTCTTGATTCTGACGTCTGCGGCTCTGGGCGTTAAAGACGGATGGCCCTGATTTGACGGCAATAGCTGTATAGACACTGTCGGTTTCACGAATAATATCCGCTCCCTCTCCGCCTGCAGAAGCAGAGCCTGATACCAGTCGCGCGAGAGGCTCAAAGAAGGCATCACCAAAAATGCCTTCATCGGATGACGACATGTATGCGGTCAGAATCTGGCTAATGATCTCGGTTGCGGATTCTGTTCCGATAGCGCGGAACAGATAAGGGTTCTTGCGCTTCAGAGCATCCTTCAGTTTCAGCTTGGAAAGCTTGGCAATTCGCCGCATGTAAAACGCTTCTAGGCAAGTCTGGACATGTTGTTCAATGATTTCTGGAGTTAAAGACATGTACCGACCCTTTCTAATTCTTCGTAGTTGAGAACAAAACGTTTAAGCGCGTTTCCTATTGCGAAACCGAGGCCAACTGGCACAGCGTTACCGATCTGCCGATATTTGTCGGAGACCGAACCTTCAAAAACCCAGTCATCTGGAAACTGTTGGATGCGTGCATATTCTTTAACGGACAGGGGGCGAAGTTCAACTGGATGACAGAGGCATGTGCTCTTCTGGACAGGACTGGTGGAGACCGTGGGAGAAGGCTCGTCAAAACGGAGACGACGGAAAAAACCAACCCTTCCGCCTGATGAAGTGAACGCACCACCCAATGCTTCAGCCTGCAAGTCCGCCGGAAGTGAACGCCAATTCTCACCCTCTTTCAGCAGTTTCAGAAAACGCTGTCGATTTTTTGAGAAGGACACGAATTCCGGCCGGGGATCGTTGATTCCCCGTACGGCATCTCCCAGCGTGCGCCATTTCGGACAGAACAGATTCTCTTCCTCCTGAAAATAAGGCGTCGGCATGGTAAGCTGAAAGCCGTCTCTGCTACCGAGGAAAACGACACGTTCTCTTTTTTGAGGTGTCCCGTAATTGGCTGAGTTTACAAGTTCCACCGAAACCGTGTACCCCATTTTTTTGAATGTCTCCTCCAGCAATCGAAGAACCGTCCCCCGTTCACTATTGATTTTCCCTTTCCGTTGCGAAAGAGGGACATGGGTTAAGCCGGCCGACAGAATACCACGCACATTCTCCATCACAAAAAAAGGCGGCTGGATCTCGGAAACGATGCGCAAATAATCAAACATGACTTGTCCGCGCGGGTCATCAAATGCTCGACGTTTACCCGCCGTACTGAATGAAGGGCATGGTGGCCCACCCGCGATAAAAGCGATTTCTTCACGCCTCACATTGAAAGCCTTGAGCAATTGATCTCCTGTCCAATTTCTGATGTCATCGGAAACAAGCGGCAATGACGACCGATTTTTTTTGATCGTCGCACATGCTTTTTTATCCAATTCAAGACAACCTGCAGCCTGAAAGCCAGCAGCCTCAAGACCAAGATCAAGTCCCATGGCACCACTAAAAAGGGAAATAAACTTAAGAGTCTTTTTTGTCGTCGGCGATGAAGAACCACATCGATAACCTTCGCTAGACTCACGCATGGAGCCAAACTCTGGCCTGTTTCCCAAAATATAGAATCGATTTTTGTGCATCTTGATCCAGTCGCCTATTTACAGTTTTTTGACCTTCTGTCCTTCTTTGCCGTCTCTGACTTCCCACCCCTTGGCAGCGAGTTCATCGCGGAGGCGGTCGGACTCCGCCCACTGCTTAGCCGTGCGTGCGGCAGCGCGCGCATCGACCAGGGCCTGGATTTCAGCTGGCACGCCATCTTCCTTAGGCTCGCGGCCAAAGCGCACGACCCCGAGCACAGCATCCATCTTGTCAAACACGCCCAGAATGGATGCAGCATCTTGCGCTTTCAAGGCGCCTTGACTCAGGGCGACATTGCTCTCGCGGACTAAGGCAAAGAGGGCCGCCAAGGCCTCCGGAACATTGAGGTCATCGTTGATGGCCGTGGTGAAATCCGCCAAGCAGGCGTTTGAGGCATCAAATCCTTTTTGCGAGGCAGCAAGCTCCTCTAATGCATCCACGCATTCGTCAATGCGGGCGAGCGAACTGCGAGCCGCGGCCAGCGCATCGAAGGTGAAGTTAAGCGCCTGGCGATAGTGCCCGTTAATCAGCACATAGCGGATCTCTCGGCCTGTGTAACCTTTCGAGATCAAATCGCGAAGCGTGAAGAAGTTGCCGAGCGACTTGGACATTTTCTCGCCATTGACGCGCAGATGCGCGCAGTGCATCCAGAGATTCACGAACGTCTTCCCAGTCGCGCCTTCGGTCTGCGCGATTTCATTTTCGTGATGCGGAAAGAGATTGTCGATGCCGCCCGTATGGATGTCAAAGGTGTCGCCCAGATACTTCATGGCCATGGCGGAACATTCAAGGTGCCAACCTGGACGCCCACGGCCCCACGGCGAATCCCACACCACGTCTCCATCAGACTCATCATACGCCTTCCAGAGGGCGAAATCGCCATAGCATTCCTTCTCGTATTCGTCATCCGCGACACGTGCGCCAACGCGCAAATGTTCGCGGTCCAGATGCGCAAGCCGTCCATATTGCGGCAGCCGGGACACGCTGAAGTAAACAGAACCGTCCTCAGACTGATAGGCAAGCCCCTTTTCAAAAAGTCGCGCCACAATCTCAATCATCTCCGGAATGTGATCCGTCGCCGCCGGATAGACCTCTGCGGGCTGAATGTTGATGGCTTTCAGATCCTCAAAAAAAGCCTGAATAAAGGGCCCGGTAAAGGTCTTGAGCGGAACGCCTGCCGCCTTGGCGCCACGGATTGTCTTGTCATCCACATCGGTCAAATTCATCACCTGCGTCACGCGGCAACCGTTGAACTGGATCGCACGTCGAAGAATATCCTCAAACGTATAGGCACGAAAATTTCCGATATGCGCAAAATTGTAAACTGTCGGCCCGCACGTGTACATGCGCACGTGCCCGGGTTCGATTGGCACAACCGGTTCCTTGTTGCGCGACATACTGTTGTAAAAATTCATCTGTTGCTCCTAAATCAATGGGGATATATTACACCATGATGGGGCGCAAATGAATATTAAAATTCCAGTAAAAATGCGAGCTTGCCAAAAGCAAAGGAAATACGGTATAGTATGAACCCTCAACAAGCGTCTTCGGGGCTGGGTGTGATTCCCAACCGGCGGTAAAGCCCGCGACTGCCTTGCCAAACAAGGCACTGATACGGTTAAATTCCGTAGCCGACAGTAAAGTCTGGATGAAAGAAGATGGTTTGGATTTGTTTTGTCTTGCCCCGATTGCGCATGTGATCGGGTTTTTTTATTTATGAATGATGTCTTTGATAGTGTCGAATCTTGCATCGCAGCGTTCCGAACAGGCGCGTTTGTGGTCGTCGCGGACGATGAAAACCGCGAAAACGAAGGCGATTTAATCATTGCGGCTGAAAAAGTTACGCCAGAGGCCATCAATTTCATGGCCATGCATGCTCGCGGTTTGATTTGCGTCCCGATGACGCAGGAGCGGTTGCAAAAGCTCGGCGTCGAGCGGGCACCCAGCCGAAACCATGGCGATAAGTATTCAACAGCCTTTACCTACTCTGTCGATGCTGCAAGGAACATTTCAACCGGCATCAGCGCCGCTGACCGCGCGGAGACTGTACGCACCTTGGTGAGCGAGCACTCGACTCCGGCCGACCTCGTCAGTCCGGGCCACCTCTTCCCGTTGCAGGCTCGCGAAGGCGGCGTACTGGTCAGAGCTGGACATACAGAAGCGGCCGTAGACCTCGCAAAACTCGCAGGATTCAAGCCCGCAGGGGTCATCTGCGAAATCATGCAGCCTGACGGCACCATGGCCCGCCTGCCCCAATTAAGGGCCTTTGCCAAGGAGCACAAGCTGAAGATGCTCTCCATAGCTGATTTGATTGCATACCGCCGATATCGCGAACGGCTGATTGAGCTGCTCGAAGAGGTTGATCTCCCGACCGCTTACGGACAATTTAAGCTGCGCCTCTACCGTTCGTCCCCGGACGGACTTGATCATCTGGCGCTTATCAAGGGCGACCTCTACTCCACGGATGCGCCGCTGGTACGCGTTCACAGCGAATGCCTGACAGGCGATGTCTTTGGTTCAGCGCGGTGCGATTGCGGCAGCCAACTCCATGCGGCCATGAGCATGATTGAACAGGCTGGCTGCGGGGTGATTCTTTACATGCGCCAGGAAGGTCGCGGCATCGGGCTGGCGAACAAGCTGCACGCCTACAAATTGCAGGAGAAGGGCCTCGATACCGTCGAAGCCAACATCCAACTCGGCTTCGCGCCGGACTTGCGCGATTATGGTGTCGGAGCGCAGATGCTGGCCGACCTGGGCTTGAAGCGCATCCGCCTCATGACG
>JBAXCC010000028.1:0-19963 GCA_037141675.1 bacterium
CTCGTACGAATGCTCGTACGCGTAAAGGTGGCAAGAAGACGGTAGGTGCTGTTCGTGATAGAGGCGAACGCGCGGCAATGAAAGCCAAGGCGTAATTTAACCCGGCGATGATGTGCGCAAGCGCATCTGCCATATACTTTATAAGGCTAAAAACGCATGAGCGAAGAAGCTATCAAAAAAGAAGACGCGCCTCTTTCGGAAGAACAGAAGGTGCACGATGAAGCCGCGGCTGTTTTGTCTATGGGCGAAGAGGCCAAGACGGCAGCAGCAGTGGATGCTAAGAAAAAAGGTAAGGCGAAGTCGATTCCTGCTGGCATCTGCTTCATCCGTTCAACCTTTAACAACACCTTGGTGTCGATTACTGATGCGCGTGGTGGTGTGATTGCCTGGAGTTCAGCCGGTAAGGCTGGATTCAAGGGTTCGCGTAAGTGCACCGCTTTTGCGGCAACCATGGTTGCGCAGGATGCAGCACGTCAGGCGATTTCCAAGGGCATGCATGAAGTTGAAGTCAGAGTTCAAGGCGCTGGCGCGGGACGTGAATCCGCCGTGCGCGCAATCCAGTCGGCTGGCATCCAGGTGTCATTGCTGAAGGATTGCACGCCGATTCCGCATAACGGTTGCCGTCCGCGTAAACGGAGGAGAGTCTAACATGGGTAGATATACAGGACCCGCGTGCCGGTTGTGCCGTCGCGAGGGACAGAAATTGTTTCTGAAGGGCGCACGTTGCTACATGGCAAAATGCGCAATTGAACAGGGGCAGTCCGCTCCAGGCCAGCACGGCGCACGCCGTGGTCGCAAGATGTCGGAATACGGTCAGCAGCTTCGTCAGAAGCAGTGCTTGCGCCGTCAATTCGGCATGCAGGAAGTTCAGTTCCGTCGCTTCTTCAGGGAAGCGTTGCGCCGTAAAGGCGTCACGGGTGAAATCCTGCTCCAGTTATTGGAAACGCGTTTGGACAACATGGTCTACCGCCTCGGGTTTTCAGCTTCACGTCGTGCGGCCCGTCAGTTCGTGCTGCACGGCCACATCATGGTCAATGGTAAAGTCTGCACAATTCCTTCAATGATTTTGAAGGCTGGCGACAGTATCGAAGTCCGTGATCGTCCGCGTAGTCGTGACGTGGCTGCCCGTTGCCTCGAAGCCGCCACCACTCAGCAGACACCTGCTTGGGTTGCGTTGGACAGAAAAACCTTCAAGGCAGAATTGCAGTCGATTCCGACCCGCGAGCAGATCGCACCGGTGGTCGATGAGCAGGCCATTGTAGAGTTGTATTCCCGCTAATTGTAACTGAATTTCACTTAATGGCTGCCAAGCATCTGACATGTTGCGTGGCATAGCCTGAAAGGACGGAAACATGCCGATTCGTTTGAGCCGTTTTGAAATGCCTCGTCGGGTCCAGAAGGATGAAGCAACCGCAACAGCAACGTACACACGTTTTGTTGCTGAGCCGTTTGAAGTGGGTTACGCCCGCACGATCGGCAACTCGCTTCGTCGTATTCTTTTGTCATCAATTGAAGGCGTTGCCATCAGTTCGGTGAAGGTGGGCGGTGCTAATCATGAGTTCTGCTCGCTTCCTGGCGTCAGCGAAGACGTTACAGACATTATCCTTAACTTGAAGCGTGTGCTTCTGAAGAGTTTCAGCCGCTCATCTGTGATGCTGAAACTCCACAAGAAGGGCGCATGTGAAGTGACAGCCGCTGATTTCGCTGAGGAAAACTCAGTCGAAATCCTGAACCCGACCCAGCATATTGCCACGCTTGATACAAATGGCGTGCTTGACCTGGAAGTCGAGATCCGTTCTGGCCGTGGATTCTGCCCTGCAGAAGGAAACAAGCTTGAAGAGCAAGTCATAGGACGTATTCCCATCGACAGCATCTTCTCGCCGGTCAACCGCGTAAACTTCCAAGTGGAGAATACTCGCGTCGGACAGCGTACTGACTACGAAAAGCTTGTGCTGGATATCTGGACAGATGGCCGCGTGACCCCCGATGATGCACTCAAGACCGCAGCAGCGGTGTTGCGTCATCACCTCGATGTGTTTGTCGACTACAGCGAAGAAGTGCTGGAGTTTGAGGAATCCGAGAAAAAGGTGGATGAAGAGCGCGATCGTCTGCGTCGTATTCTGAACATGAGCGTCAATGAGATCGAACTGAGCGTGCGTGCTGCGAACTGCCTGAACAACGCCAATATCACAACGGTGGGCGAACTGGCAATGAAGACAGAGGCCGACATGTTGAAGTATCGCAACTTCGGCAAGAAATCGCTCAACGAGATCAAGGACAAACTGGTTGAGCTGGGTCTATACCTGGGCTACAAGTTTGACCCTGAATTGATGGAAGAAATTAAGTAAAGGATTTTGTAACATGCGTCATCAAAGAATTGCTAAGAAGTTCGGACGTAAGCCAGCACACCGCAAGGCACTCTTGTGCAGTCTTGTTACCAACCTGGTTCTCCAGGGAAGCATCAAGACCACAACGGCCAAGGCGAAGCAGGCCCGCAAGGATGCAGAGAAGATGGTCACCCTCGCCCGCAAGGGAACGTTGGCTGCCCGTCGTCTCGCAGCATCCCGCCTGCAGAGCCCGGAAGCACTCCAGAAACTGTTCGACTCTGTCGTACCGTCGATGGAAGGCCGCAAAGGCGGTTACACCCGTATCATGAAGCTCGGCCAACGCCGTAGCGATGGTTCGGAAATGTGCCTCCTTCAGTGGGTGGAATTGCCCGCTGAAGCAGCCCCTGCTCCTGTAGCAGAGACCAAATAAGGCTGAAGGTCTTGGACCTCTTTCAGAGGAGAAGGTGGACACTGAACAAGTGTCCACCTTTTTATTTTTAAAAATTACACACTTTTTGTGTTTATTCGATTAGCCGTTTACGCTATTCTAAGCTCAATTATTATTTCGAGTACACGTGGATTTTTATGACTATGAAACGAGTGGCAGTACTGATGGGCGGGACATCAAATGAACGCGATGTTTCCTTACGTTCCGGGGGCGCCGTTGTGCGCGCTTTGCAAGCAGAAGGGCTGGAGGTTGTCCCCGTTGTTTTAGAGTGCGACAGTATTGAGTCTTTACCCCGCGACATTGACGCGGTCTTTCTCGCACTGCACGGTGGCTATGGCGAAAACGGAGGTGTCCAACAGGACCTTGACCAATTGAGTATCCCCTACACTGGACCCGGCGCTGCAGCAAGCCGTATCGCTATGGATAAAATCGCAACGAAGAAATGTCTCGAAGCAGCGAAGCTCCCCACGCCTCCATACGATGTCCTGACTGCCCAGATGACATGCACCATGCTCCAACTGCCGGTTGTTGTCAAACCTCCACGAGACGGGTCCAGCGTTGGCATCTCCAAAGTCACAGAACCATCGCACTGGAACGATGCGCTTGCTGCTGCACGCGCAATAGATCCCGACGGAGAAGTGCTCGTTGAGCAATACATCCCTGGCCGCGAATGGACCGTCAGCGTGATCGGGGGAGTAGCATTGCCTGTGGTTGAAATTTGCGCGCCGAACGGCTGGTATGGTTTTACGGAAAAATACACACAGGGAATGACGCAATATCTCTTTCCTGAAGGGGCGGAAAATGCGACACTGATCTTAACGTGTCAAAAATTAGCTGTGCAAGCTTTCCACGCGATTGGATGCCGAGGCGTCAGCCGTGTCGATTTTCGTATCACGCCAGAAGGAAATCCCTTTATTCTTGAAATCAATACACTACCCGGCCTCACCGCAACAAGCCTATTGCCCAAGGCTGCCGCACGTGCAGGCGAATCATTTGGTGCACTCTGTCTGCATTTGCTAAAGCTTGCCGCGCACCACTAAGTCATATTGTGGCATCCGTAGAAGGAGCGTCAAAGGACACTCACGCATGAAATGGAATATCTTTAAAAATAAGCCGACTCCCCAACAAGGACGCGCACCCGCGAACGGGCGACGTGTAACCGGCGTTCAAACAGGCGTCGAAATTCCACCTAAGTTCAAATTTGCCCTCATCATTTTCTCCGTGATACTGTCGACGTTGCTGCTCTGTCACGGTGGCTGGTCGGCATTCAATTATTATTACTTTGGTTCATCGAAACTCTTTGAGTTACGTAATCTTCGCCACACGATTACGGTCAACACGGGGAAGACGTTAACTCCCGAAGTTATCTATGGAGTACTTGGCTTAAAGGAGGGCGAGAACGTTTTTGAATTGCCGATCGAGCAAAAACGCAAAGAGCTGATGGAGCGTACCGCAAATATTCGAGACATTTCCATTGTCCGCAGAATGCCCAACAAACTCATCATCACCATCATTGAGCGAGAACCTATTGCTCGAGTCGGCATATCAGGCACGGAAGGACGCGTCGTCGATGAAGAGGGTGTTGTTTTTAATCGCAATGCCGGCATCGGCGCGCTCCCATTTATTAAAGGCGCTGATAATATTGCGGGCCTGAAACCGGGAGACCGTCTGCATGGCATGGCCATGTCAGCCGTGCGCCTTGTTATTAATGCACAGCGTCCAGAAGTTCGTCTGAGACTACTCGAGCTAGACACTGTAAGAGAGGACTATCTGATGTTGACCTTTTCCGACCACCGTCAGGCTAAATTTGCATGGGACGGAATGGATGACGATGAAAAAGATACTATGGCTAAAATGCAAGCGCACTTCGATGAACTTGGAACGTTCATGGAAAGCGAAGCCGGACGAATTTGTTTGATGTGGGACGCACGGGTACAGGGACGAATTGCGGCAACCCTTCCAGGCGTTGAATAACTTTAAGAAAGCGAGGTGCGTTATGAAAATGCCTCCGATTGCAGCTTTGGAAATTGGGACGTCACGAACAGTTGTGTGTGTAGGCGAAGCGAGTGAGAACGGAAGGATGAAAATAACGGGCATTGGAAATTATCCAACGACCGGAGTTCGAAAAGGGCAAGTCATTGATCTCTCGCAGGCGCGAGTTGGCGTAGAAGCCGCTGCGGCAGATGCTGAAAAGATGTCTGGTGTCGATGTGTGGCAAGTTTTGATGACGCTCTCTGGTGGCCATGTTCAATCGACCGTCAACCATGGCCAAATTCCCATTCGCTCCAGTGACCGTGTCGTCACCCGGGAAGACGTGGAGGAGGTCACTGCTATTGCAAATGAAATGCCCTTGGAAGCAGATCGCCAAGTATTACACACCATCCGGCAGACATACACACTGGATGACCAGCCAGGCATTGTCACACCGCAAGGCATGCGGTGCAATATGCTGTCGTTCAATACACTCGTCGTGCATGGCCATAAAAATCGGATTGAAAATGTGGTCAACGTTGCCAAGAATGCACGATTGGATGTCACGGATGTCACGTTCTCAGGGGTCTGCGCAGCGCTCGCTGTCCTTACGCCAGAACAAAAGAAAAACGGAGTCGTCCTTGTTGACTTTGGTGGCGGCACAACCAACTACGTGGCATACACAAACGGAATTGTTTCATCCATCGGAAGTATTGCAGTCGGAGGCGACCATATCACAAACGACATTGCGCTTGCTTTCAACATTCCTCTCTATCGCGCGGAAGAACTGAAGCGCAACGAGGGTTCGGCTATCATTGAGACTGGTTTAGCTTCCGGTCGACTATCCATACCAGCAGATGTCGGATTTGAGGACCGAACTATCAGCTGCAAAGCGCTTCATATTGTCATCAATGCGCGCATGGAAGAAACACTTAAAATTCTCCGTTCACGTCTTGATGAAGCCGGCGTGTTGATTCACTTGGGCGCAGGCGTTGTCCTGACTGGCGGAGGCGCCTATCTGCGTAAACTTTCCGACCTGACTCAGCGTACGCTTGGAATCCCCTGCCAAATCGGCCTCCCCATTAACGTCGATGGGCTGATCGATCATGTTGAGCAGCCAGCCTCCTTCTCAACTGTGGCCGGGCTTGTTATATATGGTCAAAAAACATACGAAGATAATGGGTTTCTCTCGCCTATTCGCAAACTCTTCGGGAAAGTGTTTAATTCATGAACGACGAACACCAATCGCAACTCCTATTAATCGGAATCGGTGGCGGCGGAGCGCGTCTAGCCGCTGCCGTTCATAAGCTTTACAAGAGTGCCATGCGCATTGTCTGTATCGACACGGACGCGATCGCCAACCGCGAACTACTTTCTAACACGATTCCATGCATCCTGATTGGCGCGGCACGCTTATCTGGAAACGGCACGGGCGGAGATGCCGTGAAAGGCAGACTAGCCATACAAGATGACATGCATTTGCTTCATTCGCATCTACAAGACGTACGCACCGCTGTCATCCTGACGTGCATGGGTGCAGGCACGGGGAGCGGGGTAACTCCTGAAGTCATCAGTGCCTTGCACGACAGGGGCATTGCGACGCTCTGCATCGCCACAGAACCTTTTGGATTTGAAGCCGAATCCCGTAAAGCAATCGCTACCCGCGCCAAAGCGATGATTGAAGAACATGTAGACTCATTCTGCGTTGTCAATCTCGATGATCTTTTCCAATCAACAGGCGAGTTACTGATCAACTCGACCATAGATGCTTCAAATGAAATTCTCGCTGCCGGCATTACGCTGATGTGGCGCCTTTTGACAAGGCCTGGATTCCTCAGCATCAATGCCGAACGACTGCACACCTTAATATTACACGGCGGGACATCCAGCTTTGGCAATGCCATGGCATCAGGCCCCAATCGCACAGATGCATTGATCTCCTCGTTTCGAGAGAGCAAACTCCTGCGTTCAGGAGATTCCATTGTAAAGTCCAGCGCCATGCTTGTGGGTATCCTTGCAGGGTCAGATTTGCGCCTAACAGAAATCGGCGAGATCATGAAGACGTTGCGCGACTGGGGCAAGGCCGACTCACAGATCGAAATGGGAACAGTCATAGATGCTGCATTTGACGGACGCATCGAGGTTGTCATCTTCTGTTTTGAAAGCTCGATGATTCCTGCTGTTGAAGTGAAGAAGGATGCATCTGTTTCTGGCTCCGCAACACCTCCCCATATCCCGCCTGCTGAAGTATTCCAGATTCAGCCAGGAAGCGCAAAGCGTAACAAGACTAAAACCAAACTGTCGTCTGGCGCAACTGGCAAAGGTAAATTCCAGGGCGTGGAGCCCACCATCCACAATGGTCAAGATCTGGACATCCCGACATACTTACGCAAAAACATCCACCTCGATCGTTAGCCTGCCTATAACTTCAGCGTCAAGAGTTGGGCGTTTAGCGTTCCAACTCCGCTGGTGGCTCTCTAGACGTGGCATCCGCCTTTCGAAAGGGACGGACAACATGACGCGCCAGCGCAACCCTGGCAACCGCTTGGAACAGCAGACTTGGCTTGCGCAGGTGCAAACGTTGAGAACTGTTTGACGAGCCGCTTTGTACTGCCACAGGCAGGACACCCCTTTGGTTTGTCTGAAAGCGTCCGAGCTAAATGTTCGAATGTTTTCCGACAAGCATCGCATGTATATTCGTAAATCGGCATTATTCAGTTACCTTGATTGTTTTTCACACGTTAATCATCCTGCCTGTTCATCAAAAACCCGCTTTACCATTCAAGAAACAGAGCGGGTTTTACTTTAGAAAACTCTCTCGGGAGTGTCAATGCGATAGTGATCGGACAGTCCCCTTATTTAACCTCTTCAAATCGCCCCATTCTTTTTAAATACCCTCTTGCTGTTTATTGGAATCAGTACTACACTAGAGTTCACATAAGAAGGTAAACCGCTATGAAATGGGCTGGATGGTTGAGTCTTTTAGTGATATGCTGTGGAGCATTAATCGTATTTCAGAAGGATGAGCATATGAAGAGCGTCATGGTTTCTCCTTTATCGGGTCAATGGTTTCCAGCAAGCGAGTCGGGTTTGCGCGATGATTTATCCGAGCGTTTGCGCGGAATCACTCCGATCCGAAAACAAAACATCTGTGCGGCTGTTGTTCCTCATGCAGGCTATCGCTATTCAGGGGCAGTAGCCGGAGGAGTCTATTTGCGCATCGACCCCAAGACAATCAAGCGGGTCGTCGTCATGGGCCCTAGCCACTATGTCAGCATGCACAATCAAGTGAGCATCCCGGAGGCCACGCACTTCCGTACGCCCCTGGGTGATTTAGCTGTGGATACAGCATTCGTAGATCAATTGCGCAAACTGCCGTTCATCATCACGGACCCTCGCGCCCATCAACGGGAACACAGCGACCAGATTCAACTGCCCTTGATCCAATATTGCCTCTCGACCAAGATTCCCGTGATCTGTATGGTGTGTGGGCAATTTGATTCGAAACATCTCGTGGAGGCCGCCTCTGCGTTGCAGCAACTCTTGGATGAAGGGACGCTCTTTGTAGCCAGCTCCGACTTCACACATTATGGTGCAAGCTACGGCTATGTCCCCTTTACTCTGGACGTTGAAAAAAATATTGAGACGTTGGACATGGGCGTATTTGAACTGTTTACCCGCAAAGATTTTAAGGGGTTCATGAAGTATTTGGATGAAACAGGCGCGACGGTCTGCGGCCGCGATCCACTCGCCTTCCTCATTGCGATGATGCCAAAGGATGCCATTGTTCAAAAAACAGCCTATGACACCTCCGGAAAAATGCTACATGACCGATCCAACTCTGTCAGTTATATCGGAGCGATCGTCAGCGGCAACTGGCCTAGCGCTGCAGGAACCATCAAAAAAGAAAAATCCACCACCGAGCAACTGGATAAAAGCGACTGTGACAAGCTCCTGATGCTTGTCCGCAGCACCATTGACCAAGCTTTTAAAAATGGAGAACCCACGGCATTGGCACGCGTACCTCCTGTGCTCACCAGCGGGATGCAAGCTATCCGTGGCGGATTCGTGACCTTAACGCTAAACGGCGACCTGCGCGGGTGCATCGGGGAAATCATGCCGCGCCGAGAAATTTGGAAGGCCGTGCGGGAGCAAGCGCTCAATGCAGCATTCCATGATACGCGTTTTGAACCGTTGAGCACAAACGAATTTGCACGTGTCAAAATTGAGATCTCCATTCTGACACCGCTACGTCCCGTGCCATCTTGGAAGGACATTGAAATAGGCAAGCACGGCGTTCTGCTTACGGTCTCCAACCGAAGTGCCGTATTCCTGCCCCAGGTTGCACCTGAGCAGGGCTGGGGGCTCGAAGAGACACTGAATCATTTGGCTATGAAGGCCGGCTTACCACGAGAAGCGTGGCGCGAAAAAAGTGCCACATTCCTCGTCTTCGAAGCACAGGTTATTCATGAATAAAAAAAGAAAATGTCCGTTCCAATAACAATTGATAATGTCACCAAAAAATTTGGCACATTCGTTGCTTTGAAAAGCGTTTGCGTGCAAATCCAGCCGGGCGAACTATTTTTTCTTCTAGGCCCGAGCGGTTGCGGTAAGACGACATTGTTGCGCTGCATCGCAGGCTTTCATGCACCCGAATCCGGATCAATCCACATCGGAGAGCGAGACATAACCCACGTCCCACCGCATAAGCGGAATACTGGCATGGTGTTTCAACATTATGCTCTTTGGCCTCATCTGACCCTCGCGGAAAACATTGCATTCGGACTCGAAATGCGCAAGATTCCAAAATCTGAAATCCACCACCGCGTCATGGAGGCCCTTGCGCTTGTCCATCTTGAAGACCGTGCTAAAGCCAAACCCAATCAACTTTCCGGAGGACAGCAACAGCGCGTTGCACTGGCCCGTGCACTGGTCATCAAACCTCAATGCATCTTACTCGACGAGCCCCTCTCCAACCTAGACGCCAACCTCCGCCTTGAGATGCGTTCAGAGATCCGCCGCATCTGCAAACAAGCCGGATTAACAGCCATTTATGTAACGCATGATCAAAAAGAAGCACTCTCTATTGCCGACCGCATTGCCATCATGCGGGACGGCATCATTGAACAGATTGGCACGCCCGAAGAAATTTATCGCAAACCGCTCAACCGTTTCGTGGCAGGCTTTATCGGCGAAGCAAACTTCATCGAGGGAACCATTCAGAATATTTCTGGCAACACAATCACGGTTGAAACCTCATGTGGTGTCTTTGTAGCGCGAAAGACATCCCAGGCATTTACACTCAAGGAAGACGTCGTGCTATGTATCCGCCCTGAAAATATTCGTTTTGAAAAACCTGGGAGCGACTTGCCCAATCGCCTCCATGGACGTTTTTCAGAGAGCACCTATCTCGGCGAAGTTGCTCAGCATCTGATTTCGATTCCAGAATTAAAAGAGACGCCTTTTACGCTGAAGACCTTTGAACTCAGTCCGCTAGCAGCACGTAATCGCATCGGAGAACCTGTGGATGTCTGGATTGCACAGGAACACGTCATTATCACAAAACAGGATACCCCTTACTTAAATACCTCTGAACCCCACTTATGAAAAAACATATCCTTCTATTCGTGACGTTAACAGCTTTCTTCACTCATGCTAAAACCCCAAACTGGGAATGGGCTGGCTGGGGCGGTGGAGGCTTCTATTATTCCTCCGTTTTTCATCCGACGAAGGATGGCGTGATCTACATGGGCGGTGACGTCTGTGGTGTCTACAAGACTGAGGACCACGGGCTCACCTGGCGGCTCATCAACGACGGCCTAGCTGACTACGGTGTCTTCTCGCTCGCCGTGGACCGCACTGCGCCCGAAACGATCTACGCCGCCACCGACGGCGGCCTTTGCAAGAGCACCGACGGTGGGACGCGCTGGCGCTTACTGCCTAACACCGGAAAAAAAGAACTTCGTATAACAGGGGAAAAAGGCAAGAGCACCCGCTGCATCGCGGTCCATCCTTCTGACGGCAAGATTGTCTATGCAGGAAGTCCGTCCGGCAAGGTTTACAAGAGTGTGGATGGTGGCGAGACGTGGAATCCGACCTATGAGAAGGCGGGCGAAAAAGACCCGCCCGAGACGCTGCGCGTGCAGTTTGGAAAGGTCAACGACGCCTACTTCGGCGGCTTCTGGTTTCCGTTCGCCTTCCCGGACAGCTACACCTCTGCTGACTGCACTGGCTTCGGCTTCGCCTTTAAAGGTGATGCTACCGTGCCGCAGGATTGTTTTCTGCAGCTCAAATGCAAGGATGGAACCACCTATCGCAGCAAGAACCTGCGCGAACTGTTCAAGCAGACCACCTGGGGCGACATAACCTTGGGCGCCAAGGATTTCACCCTCGACCCCGAATTTTCCAAGAAGAATCCCGACAAGGCAAAGGCGTATTCCGGCATACCTGACTGGCGCGCGATCAACCGCATGGACTTCGCATGCGTCGGTCCTCTCATGAAAGATGCGCCCGTTGGAAAGTTCACCCGTTTCTATTTTATGATCAAAGGTCAGCCTCAAATCGTCAAAGAGTTTTCGAAGAGCAAGACTGTGCAGTCCTATGGCAATCTCCAAACCGGCTCACTACAAGGGGGGAGTGTCTTCACCGTAGCTATCGCACAGAAAGAGCCTTCTCTCGTCCTCGCCGCGACAGACGGCGCAGGGCTCGTGCTCAGCAGCGATGCGGGCAAGACGTGGCGCGAACTGGATACCCCAAAAAAAGCAGTCAGCGTGGCGATTGCTCCAACCGACCCGAAGGTGATTTATGCCTCTTTTGATAAAGACGGTGTCTGGAAATCGATTGACAAAGGCCTGACATGGAAGAAACTTTCGCAGGGCATACCTGCCGATTGCTCCATCCACGAGGTGGCTGTCAGCCCGGCCGCTCCCGACGATGTCTACATCATCGGCTCGGCCGGCTGGAACGGCCGTTGTTTCTATTCCGCGGATGGTGGCAAGACATGGAACGACGCCACCCAGTTGAAACCCGACCCTGCGGCTGATCCAACCTTACCGCAGGAGTATAAAACAACGACCGACGTCAGCGCGCCGCGCAATATCGCGATCAACCCGAACAATCCAAAGGAACTCTACATCGCTGCGAACTGGCGCCCCTGCTACAGCGACGACGGCGGTCGCACCTGGACCGAGCGTGTGCGTGGTGCAGACATCTCCTGCATCTACGACCTTCGCTTCCACAAGGGCCGCACCTACGCATCGGCTATGGACGAAGGTGTGCTCGTCAGCGAGGACAATGGCGGCCGCTGGCGTGCGCTCTGGCCCCTCAAATACGATCAAGAGCTCGGCGGCCACTATTGGCGCCTCGCAATCTCGGACAACAACGGCGTTGACCGCATCATCAGTACGTGCAGCCCGTGGAGTTCCCAAGGCCCCAACCGCATAGTCGTAAGCGATGACGGCGGCAAGACCTTCACACGGACGGTCACAGGTCTGCCAACCACAAACCCACAAGACAATACCATGTGGGGCACAGGCTATCCCCGTGCCATGTCCGCTGACCCGAAGAATTCCAAAACACTCTATCTCGGCATCGACGGTGATCCTTCCGAAGGGCGCGAGGGAGGCGGAGTATTCAAGTCAGTAGACGGCGGTCACACGTGGGCCAAGCTGACCGGACAGCCAGGCGGCAAGCGCATGTTCTTTGGCCTGGCGGTCGACCCGTCAGACTCCAAGCGGCTCTACTGGGCGTGTTGCGGTACGGGCGGCGGTCTCTGGCGCAGTGACGATGCAGGCACGTCGTGGCAGCATGTGTTCAAGAACGAACAGTGGCTCTTCAACGTCCAGGTGACGACTGATGGTTCCGTTTTCTGCCCCGGTAAAAACCTCTGGCGTAGTGCAGACCACGGACAGACGTGGAAGCAACTCACGAAGTTTCCGTACGACAGCCCCCGCACCATCGTAGCCATTGAGAACGACCCTGCCGACTCCAAGCGTATGTGGTTCGCCACGACAACCTGGGATGGAAGCTCTGAGGGTGCAGTATATGAGACCGACGATGGCGGCACAACATGGCAGGAGATCACCTCTAACCTGCCCTATTGCAAACCGCTGATCCTGCGCTACAACCCGGACACACGTGAACTCTGGGCCGCCGGCGTCTGCCTCTTCAAGTGTAAGCGTTAGCTCTTCGTGCAGTTATTACTTGGAATAGGCTGGACAGCTTGCTTAGCTGTACTATAAACTTGCAACACTTGTTTTGATATCGCTTGGTTAACGCATCATGACTTCTAGAATATGAAATCACTCAAAGATTCTGTTTTTGTTTTTATTGGCAGCGCATTCGGCTTGGGATTGATGCCTATTGCACCTGGCTCGTTCGGCGCGTTACTGGGCGTTGCCATGCATGTCTGTATCGCCTATTTTATCTTCCCTGATAACCCGGTATACAAGCTGATGGCTCTGCTGGCATGCCTAATCGGCACATCTGTTGTGCATTTTTTATTGAATTCATGGGCAGAGCGATATTGGAACGACTCCGACTCTGGTCATTTTGTTCTTGATGAAATTGTGGGATATCTCGTGGTCCCCATTATCTTATATGCAAGCACGGCCCCACTCTGGTATATTGCTACCGCTGGATTTTTCATCTTCCGTATTTTCGATATCATCAAACTCCCGATTGCGCGTTATATCGACAGAAACTGGCATAATGCTTGGGGCGTGTTGCTTGACGATGTCGTCAGTGGCATCTATGCCACAGGCGTTGTGTGGCTGATTGCGTGGTTTGTCTGGGCATAAAGATTTTTTAACTCTTTTTTTGAAATTAGAGCGAAAATTTAGTAAAGTAAAAGTCAATTTTCTAAATTAGAGGAATTATGATTCGAGTAAAAGTAGTTGGAGCCACCGGATATGGTGGTGTGGGAATTACGGAATTACTGTTGCAACATCCAGAAGCGAAGCTGTGTGCTCTAGTTGCGCGTGACGATGTAGGGCTCCCCATTTCAACAGTCTATCCCCATTTGGATGGCTTTTGCGATTTACCGGTTTTAGCTGCGGATGATCCGCGTGCAAACGAACCTGCGGATATGGTTTTTTTCTCGACACCTGATCAGGTCGGTATGAATGCCGCACGCGCTGAACTCGCAAAGGGTGCGAAAGTTATTGATTACAGTGGAGACTTTCGCTTCACAACAACTGAAGCCTATGCTGACTATGCAACGCGAATCGGAAAGTCGCCCACTCATGCATCACCAGACTTGCTAGGCTACAATGCATACGGCCTTGCTGAACTACATCGTTGTGAAATCGCTAAAGCTCAAATCGTTGGAAACCCCGGGTGTTTTGCATCGAGCTGTATTCTGGGTCTCTCTCCAGCAGTCAAGCATGGACTACTCGAACCTTACAGCATCATCTGCGATTGTAAGACGGGCGTCTCAGGTGCTGGTAAAAAAGTGAGCCAGACATTCCACTATCCCGCACGTTACGAACAGATGAACGCGTACAAGCTGGCAGGCCATCAACATGTATGCGAGGTGGAACGCGAATTGAGTCTGCAAGCTGGCCGCGACATCAAGATTACCTTTACAGCTCAAGTCGTACCTGTCTGCCGTGGAATTCTCTCCACACTTTATGGCACACTGACAACCCCCATGACCGAAGCTGAAGTCATTGAACTCTACCGTGCATTTTTTAAGGACAGCCCGTTCATTCGCATATACGGCAGCAGTGCCGCCATAGGCACACTCCATGTACGCGGCACCAATTTCTGCAATCTCGTCGTCAGCATAGATACGCGCGTTAAACGCCTCCGAATCGTAGCTCATATCGACAACCTGATGAAGGGCCAAGCCGGTTCGGCCCTTCAAAACATGAACCTGATGTTTGGCCTTCCGGAAACGATGGGCCTGCATCGTCCAGGAATTTATCCATGAGCACGAAAAACGCGAAACAAAAAACGCAGCCTGTTATTGAGACACCTGCCAAGACGACTCCTACGCCTCAACCCTCCACCAGTTCCAGTAAGCATCCACGGCCTGGACTCGGAAAGGGATTTGGCCTGTTAATCGGCAACACGACTATCTCAAAGCACACGCAGTCAATGTCGACTACTGCGCCACATAGTCAGTCATCTAGCCAAGCCCTGCTGTCACAAACAACGCCTTCCTCGGTACCCTCACATTCGATTGTTGATGTGCCGCCCGCCGAGATTGCACGCTCGCCCTGGCAACCGCGCCACAACTTCGACGAAGAGTCCCTGCATGAACTTACGGATTCCATCAGGACCAAGGGCATTATTTCGCCACTGATCTGCCGTAAGAATTCGGACGGGCGTTATGAGCTTATTGCTGGCGAACGCCGTCTACGTGCCGCTATTGCTGCCGGATTGAAAAAGGTGCCGATTATTCTCCGCGATGCAGAAGATCGTGCAGCAGCTGAAATCGCCATTATTGAAAATATCCAGCGACAGGATTTGAACATTATTGAAGAGGCGGAGGGCTATCGCACACTCGGAGACCACTTCAATCTGACGCAACAGGAAGTTGCTGAACGAGTCGGCAAGGCACGCGCCAGTGTTGCGAACGTGGTCCGTCTATTAGACCTTCCAGATGAAGTCAAGCAGTTCATTGCAGACAAACGTCTTTCAACGGGGCACGCAAAGGTTTTGCTCGGACTTGCCGACCCAACTGAGCAGACTCTGCTCGGCCGTAAATGCGTAACGGAAGAAATGACTGTCCGTTCGCTCGAGAAACTCATTCAGCGTCGTAAGGCCGCTGTAGACGGGACGGACGAGCGTAAGCGTGGTACTCCGGACATTCCGGAAAGCTATGTACGCGATCTGACAGACCGTATGCACAAACACTTTGGGACAGCCGTGCGTCTGACTCCTGGCATCATGCATGCCAATGGCCGGCACACCAAGGGGATTCTCGAAATAGACTTCTACGACAATGATGACCTCGACCGTCTGCTGAACATCCTCGGCATTAAGGTTAACTGAATAGATCATCACGCGATGAGATGGAAGAGATTGAAGAAGTTTTCAATCAGACGTCGGGTTTTAGAACGTAATCTCCACTGGGCATACTCCATTTCATCTGCCTGATCGAAGTCATCCTGGATAACCCTGCGAAGTCTCTCGACAAAGGTGGAATCAAAAACCGCTAAGTTGGTTTCATAATTCAGAATCAGGCTTCGCGAATCCATATTGGCACTGCCGACAAAGGCAACCTCACCATCAATAACCATCGCCTTCGCATGGATAAAGGGAGCTCTCCGCTCAAAAATACGCACTCCTGCCATCAACAACCGCGTATAAAGAGCCTGTGACGCGTACCGAATCGTTGGATGATTATTGACTGAAGGCACAAGAATCTTCACATCTACTCCTCGAAACGCAGCCTGCTGCAAGGCCAGTACAAGAGCAGCCGGCGGAACTAAATACGGGGTGACAATCAAAATCTGCTTATGCGCCAAATTGCTTGCGGCAAAAAAAGCGTTGAGCGAAGCATGTAATTCATCGCTCGTCGGACTGCTGTTCTGGAGACATGCAACCATTTCCCCCGCGCTTTCTGGTTTCGGAAAATGGCTCGCACAGAGCAAGGATTCCGCTGTGTCCTCAGTCATATAAAACCAATCCCGTAAAAATGTGTATTGTAACTCCGAGACAACAGGCCCCTGTACCTTAAAATGATAATCAATCACGCCCGGGTTTCTGCCCTTCGAAAGATACACATCATGAAAATTCACCCCCCCTGTGAAGGCGACTTTTCCGTCAATCACGATGATTTTTCGATGATTTCTCAAGGAAAACTGGAATTTTCGTTTAAACACATTTGCCTGAGAAAAGCCTACAAGATGCAGATTGGGAACATGACGGTAACGCCAGAAGAAGAGGCGTAGGCTTGCCAGTGCTGAGCCGAAGGAATCATACAGAACGCGCACACAGACACCCGCCCTTGCGCGCTCGGCTAAGACCTCCATCACACGCGTACCCACCACATCATCGTTAAAGATAAAGGTCGAAAGATGGATATGCATTTTTGCTTTCCGCATGTCCTCTATCATTTCATCCAATGCCATCTCCGCGCGCTCAAAAATGCGTACATCATTCCCCCCGAGCAAGGGAAAATCAGGTGCATACTGCTGCAACAAGTGAGCGAGTTGACCTCCAACTGACGTGACGGGCAACTGAACTTGAAACTGGCTTCGATGAAACACCGGCGCGACCTCTTCTTCGTGCCCGCTCTGACCGCCTGTCCAACTCGCGAAAAATGTGCGGTCTGAGGTGAGTTTCTTAAAGGCTTTGTGCGGTATTGTATTGATTCCAAAGAGTACATAAATGATCGGCCCAACAAACGGAAAGGCCATTACGCCCGCAATCCACAGCAGCGATGTACGCGCATCGCGCGGTTTGTTGAGCACGTGCAAAATCACAGTAACAGTCAACACCACATGTATGAACGTACCTAAGCCGATTGACTCTGGAATGCTCAGAGAATGAAAAAAATGAATAATCGTATGCATATCAGTTGAGCGACAAGTCACCTATTATTTTCCAGACAGTTCCATCGCGTTTTAGTTTAAGGCCGCGACCGGGCAAAACCGACTCCAATCCATCCCGGATCATCCTGCACGCATCCTCCTCGACATGCGCCCATACATCGGATGGGAAAACATCCAGAGATACAGGTTCAATATCAAGGACATACCCCTTCCCCCATTCCGACCCAAACCCTGGTGTAAACGTTGCCGTAACACGGAAGAGCCCGTCATTTTGTGGATTAGGTGTCTCTCCATGGGCCAGACGTGCTGGATGACGCGCCACCACAGTGCCATAGTCCTCCTCCAGCTTGATGTTCACCTGACGCAACAAATCGTACAACTTTTCTTCCCATGCTTCAACCAGCGGATTACACATACATCCTCTCATATTCATGAAGTGTCATCACTATATCACAACTTTCCTTTAAATCGCAAAAAAAATCTCATTTTACATGTGCGCTCGCTTGACTGTACAGGGCATAATTGGGTATTATTTTATGTTTCCTGAATAAGAGGATATTTGTGGTTACAAACAGAAGGTTTAGGAGGTTAAAAGAACATGTCAAAGTCGTTACATCCGCTTGCCCTTGCACTCAATGATGTGTTGAAGACTAAAAAAAGCCCGTTAATGTCCATGCTTTCGAAAAAAGGCGCACGTATTTTCTTTCCATCGAAAGGCATTCTTGGACAAAGTGCGGAGGCGAAAGATGCCACCATTAACGCAACCATCGGCACAGCATTTGAAGAGGATGGCACCCCTCTTTGTTTAGAGTGCATTGAAAAGCTGGTTAAGCTTCCTTCAACCGTCTTTCTATATACCCCTAGTTTTGGTTTGCCGGGCATTCGTGACGTATGGCGTAAAATGTTGGTCGACAAAAACCCTTCACTCGCCAGCAAGTCTTTTAGTCAACCCGTTGTCACACATGCGTTGACGCACGGACTCAACGTGACTGGATATCTCTTTTTGGATGTAGGCGACTCGGTCATCCTTCCCGACCTCTACTGGGACAACTATGAGCTGATGTTCGAAGAAGCCTACGGTGCCAAACTGAAGACCTTTCCCATGTTTAAGAATGGCGTATTTAATACAGCCGCCATGGAAAAGATGCTCTTAGCCCCAGGGGCAAAGAAAGTAGTCATATTAAACTTCCCGAACAACCCGACAGGATATACCGCTACAGAAGCAGACTCGAAAGCTATTTGCGCCGCTCTCCTGCGCGCGGCAAAGGCAGGAAAAAAGGTTGTCGTCATATTGGATGATGCATATTTCGGACTGGTCTATGAGCCAGGCGTTAGTAAGGAGTCCTTGTTCGGAGACTTGGCTGATATGCATCCTAACATTCTCGCCGTCAAACTCGACGGGCCGACAAAAGAAGATTATGTTTGGGGTGTACGAGTCGGGTTCATCACCTTTGGATCAAAGGGGGCAACTCAGGAGCAGTACAAGGCGCTCGAAGCAAAGGCTGCCGGTGTCGTACGAGGATCCATTTCAAACGCGACAAGCATCGGCCAACACCTGCTCCTCAAATGCTACACCGATCCAGTCTATGCCAAGCAGAAACAAAAGAAATTTGCGATCTTAAAGCGTCGCTATGACCGTATAAAGACTATCCTCTGCGAACATCCTGAATATGCTAAGTCATTCACTGCGATGCCATATAACTCAGGTTACTTTATGTGCGTCAAGCCTATCGGCATCGATCCGGAAGCATTACGGAAACACTTGCTCCATGCACACAAGACAGGCGTGATCGTCTTGTCTGGACTCATCCGCGTCGCATTCTCAGCTGTACCGTACGAGAAGCTGGATGCCCTCTTCGCCAACATTCACAACGCCGTTCAAGAATTGGGCGTAACCAAGTAGAACCTCTGCAACGTAACTCACCCCATATTACAGGAATAACTTTATGTCACAGACAAAGACACTTCTAGGCCCAGAAACCGCGCAGCTTTCATTCCGCGGCAAGTCCATCGATCTTCCTGTTTCTGTCGGCACCGAAAAGGAAATCGCAATCAACATTTCCAATTTACGCAAAGAGACGGGCGCGATTACATTGGATTATGGCTATCTGAATACAGGGGCCTGTGAAAGCGCCATCACCTTCCTTGACGGGGAAAAGGGCATCTTGCGGTATCGCGGTTACCCTGTTGAAGAGCTTGCAGCCAAGTCACGCTTTGTTGAGGTCGCTTACCTGCTCATTAATGGGCACATGCCCAATGCAAAGGAGCGTGCTGAATGGTCAGCCTTGCTGAATCAGCACTCCATGATCCATGAAGACATGAGCTACTTTTTCCGCCAATTCCCTGAACATGCACATCCTATGGCTGTCTTGTCTGCAATGGTGGTTTCACTTTCGACATTCTATCCCGAATTATCGCAGCATCGTCCAAACGAACCGGAAGAAGCCATCAATATTGCCGCCACGCGCTTGATGAGCAAGTTGCGCACCATTGCAGCCTTCTCTTATAAAAAGTCCATTGGCGAACCTTTCGTCTATCCTCGCCACGATTTAAAGTACTGCGCGAACTTTTTGAACATGATGTTCGGCTCTCCTGTCTGCCCGTATGAAATGGATCCGGAAATCGTCAAGGCGTTGAATGTGTTGCTGATCCTTCATGCGGACCACGAACAGAACTGCTCAACCGCCACCGTCCGTTATGTGGCGTCTAGTCGG
>JBAXCC010000029.1:0-19952 GCA_037141675.1 bacterium
AAATGTTCGCTCCGCCGTCCATGTATCCATGGGTGAGGCGGGCGTGACATTTGCGTTCTTCTTCGCGGTTTTTGCGGTAGCATTTCCGACAAACCAAGCTGTGTCCTAAACAGGCTTAAAGGGCTCATAATCTGTATACCCTTCCGGACCGGAAGTATACCAGAGCGACATATCCTCAGCAGGATTCAGAGGCCAGTTGCTCCTGAAGCGCTCGACCAGGTCTGGGTTTGTGATATACGGCCGTCCAATGGCGATCATGTCGGCTACACCTTCAGCGATGCGCGCATCCGCGCTCGCTTGGGTATACCCACAGTTCCCGATAATCACGCCTTTAAACAGCGGACGAAATTCCGCCAGCGTCATGGGTTCGCCTTTGCCATGAAAACCAAAGGCCAGTCCATCCATAATGTGCAAATAGCCAAGATTCAATGTGTCGAGCTCTTGCGCGACATAACGGAAAAGTTCCCGGTAGTCAGCGCAGCCCATATCATTAAACACGCCATTCGGCGAGATCCGGGCTCCGACCCGAAAGGCCGGCCAGACTTCTAGGACCGCCTCCAGCACCTCTCTGAAAAAGCGGAACCGGTTCTCAAGACTACCACCGTATTCATCATCGCGTTGATTCGTCGAGGCATCAAGGAACTGATTAATCAAATAGCCGTTCGCTCCATGGACCTCCACGCCTGAAAAACCCGCAGCCTTTGCATATTCAGCAGCTTTTCGATAATCACGGACGACTGCTTTGATCTCATCCACGCGAAGCGCACGCGGGGTTTCGTAAGGTTTACTGCCAAGAGGCGTATGAATGTGGTCGCCATTTAACTTCACTGCCGACGCTGAAACAGGAAGCGCTCCACCATGAAAATCACTATGGGATGCTCTGCCGCAATGCCAAAGCTGCAGAACCATGTGTGTCCCCGTCGGTTTGACTTTCGCCGTGATCTGCCGCCAACCCTCAGCCATGGCATCCGTATATATCCCAGGCGAGTCAATCCAGCCGATGCCCTGCTCAGAAACCACTGCCGCCTCGGTTATGATCAGCCCGGCGCTGGCTCTCTGAAGATAATGTTCCGCCATCAGCGCGTTCGGCACACGCTCTGCGCCTGCACGTCCCCTGGTCATGGGCGCCATGGCGATTCTGTTCTTCAGATGAAGGTCGCCGATTGAGAGTGGATCAAACAGTGTCGTTTTTTTCATAGTTTCCTTGCCTTCAAATTTCAGCCCGTATAACCCCATATTCCCCATCGTAGCCGCCTTTACGCGTGACGCGTCCTGCGCGAACAGCACGAATGCAGGCGCCGACCTGCCCCAATGAATCCAACGCTGAATCAGGAGCGTCCAGCAACAGCGCCAGTTCACTCCCCTGCTCAGCAAGAATCTTCTGATATGCGGCCTGAACCTTCTTCGACGTGTCTGCCACATTCATCGTCTGAGCAATTAGTTCAGGCAGCGGAATGATATAGCGATACAAATCGTGGTGCGACACAGGCGGCGGGGTCGGAGACCCACGCCCTACCTTTTCCAACTCCACCACACGATGGAGTACGCCAATCGTCAGCTCCTTGCCGCACACGGGACAGATGTTGTTGCACGCCATGCTCTCTTCCGGCTCCATGCAGACGCCGCAGACGCGATGTCCGTCCAGATGATACTTGCCCTCCTCAGGGAAAAGGTCGATGGTGCCCCCCCACCCCTTTGGATCACGCGTCCGCATGGCGCTCAACATCGCATCGTATCCAGGCTTGCCTACGAAGACCGTTGCATTGCGTCCAAGATTCGAGGGCGAGTGCAAATCAGAGTTGGAGATCAGCGTCAGGTTATCCAGACACCGGATGCGGCGGTTCATCGGCACATCTGATGACAAGCCCGTCTCAACAGCAAAGATATGCGAGGTCAGATCGCCGAAGCACTCCTCGACCGAATCAAAGCCAGACTTCGCGCCGAGCATGGAGAACCAGGGCGTCCAGATGTGCGCAGGAATCAACGCGCAGCGCGAATCAGTCTCCAGCAGTAGTTCCAGCAGACGGCACGGATCAAGTCCTAAAATCGGACGTCCATCCGAGACGACATTGCCGATCTCCCCAAGCTTCGCATTCACACGCTCCGCGACCTCCAGGGAGGGCAATACAATGATGCTGTGCACCTTGCGGACACGTCCGCCGCGCTTATAGATGCTGCTGATCTCGCCGGTCACGACAAATCGCACAGGAGCGCGACAACGATCCGGCACACCTTGGTCAGCGAGCTTCTGCGCTTCCGAGGTCAGTTGGTAAAGTCCATCTGCATCTGAGGACTCGACCAGCTTGCTCTTCAGCTCCTCCATCCATTTCGGATGGGTGCAGTCGCCTGTCGCACACACGGAGATGCCCTTGAGCTGCGCCCACTGCGCCAGCCCCTCAGGCGTACACATCGGACTCGTCGCCCGCGAATACTTCGAATGAATATGAAAATCAGCGTAATACATGGTTTTGGTGAATAGCTTACCGTATTCGGAACCACAAAATACACAAAAAACACAAAAAACCTTTTTGCAACTTTTTCGCAAAGATCGCAAGTTGGGTGAAGTACGGCGTGCCTACGCAATCGGCGAATACGCCGTCGGCAAAGCTCGTACTTCACCCAGCATCTTTTGCATCAAACGACTCTCAGGTGCTTGCACGAGATAAGCCCCGGCTGTATTCAGCCACTCGCGGGGGCTTTCCGTGCAAGCACCTAATAGCGATCTTCGCGAAAAATATACAATTAGTGACTATTCGCCAACGCCAATACGACCGGAATGAGAATTAGCAGTGTGTAGCCTACGCCGCAGATCCCGCCGAGGATGACGCCAATCCAGGCGTGGACCTTGCCGTGCGCTTCAGGATGCGCTTTGGCGTATTTCAGTCCAAGGATACCCAGCACCAGCGCAATATACCCCAGGATGAGACCCACGCACGGGAGCAGCGCAAAGACCGCACAGTAATAAGCTGCGAGCGCTTGGGTGTTTTTATACGGAATGACCCGACTGATGATCGTATCCTCAATCGAATCCGCTTGCGCTTCATGTTTGAGTTCAACACCGCACTGCAGACACGACAGGCTCGTCGAGGCGTTTCGCTGTCCGCACTTGTAGCAATAGAGCACATCAGGCGATACAGCCGCACCGTCTGAGCCCTTTGGCTCTCCAGGTATCTGGATTAAATTCCCACACGAAGCACAACGGATGGTTTGTCCTAGCATCTCGCGGGAGACACTTTGAAGCGCATTGCAATGCGGACATTTCAACGTACAGTTGCTCATTGGCATTCTCCTATAAACTTCAACGGAATAATGTTCATGAATACTGGGAGCACAGGCATCCTGCCTGTGCACTGAATGAACAGGCAAGATGCCTGTTCTCCCAGTGCCTGATACCTGTCATAACCGGCTCATTCTTCCAACATTCCATCATTCCATTCTCCCTTACGGCATTAAATACACAATCGGCGGCTTTGACGGATCGCGGGGCGGGAGTTCTTTTCCATAAAACAAAGCTCCGAGTGTTCGCCTATTAGGATTTACTATACGAAACTTTCCGCTCTTACAAACAAACACTATTTGTTTATTACCAAAAGGGGAAAGATACGTTTCTGAAAACGCCAGACGTTTCTCGAATTCATTAACTTTAAGGCCCTGATTAAACACCTTTTCTATCTCTTTCGCATCCACATTACGCGTAATTAGCAGCGGTATTCTGTCATCATCTTCATCCGTTATATTGGCAGCAATAATCCACATGTTATTTGCCGCCACAAGATTTCCCTGTCCAGACTTAGCAGGGACACCTCCTCCTGCTAACTTTCCATAATCAAAACCTTTGATATATGGATGATGCTGATCAGAGCCAACATTTCTTCCGTCATAGAGTTCATAGAAATAGTCCGAGCTTGTCTGAAAGATCTTGCCAGAAATATCATCTAGACGATTGGTATAGGACAGATAAGTTTTGGGCCATAGTGGAGGCAGACCTTGCGTCGCACGACTCTTGTTTGCACCTTTGATTGCAACAACAATGTCGCGCCCCTTTGAGCCAACAGCTCTGAAGTTGGCCGTTATCACGCGATTCGTTATCCACGGAAAAAGTAAGCTCAGCATCACAAAACAAACGAACATTCCGCCTAAAATTTTCCAAAGCATACCTACGCGAGACTTCTTTGGCGTAGACTTTAAATGAGATGGCGATTCGTCTCTGTTTTCATTCGCTGAGTTTGAGCAATTCATACCAACCTTTCACTACGGTACTAAATACACGATCTTCGGCTTTGACGGATCGCGAGGGGGGAGTTCCTTGTTCTTAAAAATATCACCGAGCGTGACAGTGCGCTTTTCCAAATTAAAAGTAGCGCCCCCTTTAGACACAGCAACCAATCCTTTATTATAAAATGGTGCCCAATATTGCCCTTTACCCAAGCCTAGTCCAATCTTGAACTCACTGGCTTTAAGTCCATGATTGACGACACGCTCGATCTCCTTCACATCCACGTTGCGTGTAATCAGGAAAGGTATTCGGTCATCATCCTGATCTGTGATATTTGCAGCAATGATCCACATATTGTTTGTGGCGGCGAGTGGATTGCCTGGGATGCAACACTTGACACCCGCCCCAGCAAGTTTACTATAGTCAAAACCTTTAACATAAGGGTGCCATGCATCCGTGCCAATATTTTTCTCGTCATAAAGCGCCTTGAAATACTCGGTGCTCGTTGTAAATACCTTACTCGAAATATCGTTCAACGCATTAGTACCCATCAAGTAAGTCTTGGGCCATATCGAAGAAAACCCTAATGGCACACGTTCCGTATTTGCCGCTGTTATAGCATTATAAATATCTTTCCCTCTTGCCCCAACAGCAACCCTATTTGCCTTCAAAAATGCTCCCGTAGGGTTACCGTGAATATTTGAAAGCAAAATCAGTACGATTGCGATAGCAACAACCCATGAAAGAACGCGGTCCATCGACGGCAAGGCCATGCGGAGGGATCTAGGCTTTTCACCCGAAGTTGCCATTGCCGTACCGCATTTCGTGCAGGACTTCATCTCGGCATCTATAGTCGCGTTACATTTCGGACAGGTCATAGCACACTCTCGCTTTAGGATTGTGCATACTTTACACCCGAATGACAAAAGGATGCAAGGACGAAAGGACGGAAGGTGGCTTGCGTCCTTCCGTCCTTGGGTCCTTCCGTCACATTACGCTTTAGCTTCGCAATGCCTTGTCCCGCTGCACGCGGGATATCCCGTGCAACTCCAGAAGGCGTTCCCGGCATTCCTGCCGCGCTTGGCGACCATCGTGCGCATAGTCTTGCCACATACCGGGCAAACCGGCGCGCCCTCTTGCTGTTGCTGCGCATCGCGAGCCTCCATTCGCACCGCGCTCATGCGCTCACGGAAGCCGCCCTGTTGCGCGAACTGCTCGCCCTGACTCTTGATTTGCGCCTGGAGCAAAAGGATCGTCCGCTTACACAGTACCAGCAGGACATTCGCCACAGCGACGCTGTCCTCTGTCTCTGTGAGCTGCATGAGCTTCGTGCGCTGTGCCCGGATATAATCGCACGAGTCATGTATCAGGTCCTTCCACTCTCCAGGCGGATCGAGCCAGAAGGCGGCTGCGGCGCGTCCTTCTGGGCTCTCCTTGGTCCACGGCGATTGATCGTTCCGCAAAATCCATATTTCGTAATCGCCCATCAACTCGGAAAGACTCGCACGTGCGACATCTGTGAGCTTGATTTCATCCTCCTTCGACGTGGCTGACCGTTCTGAGCCCTCCATAATGTTCGCGCGTCCCGAGCGCGCCGCCTGGACCATCTGATCATAGAGGCGCCCCTTGGGGTCATTCTTCAGCGTCAGGAAGCGTTCGCAAAAGCGAATTGTCTCCAAGTAAATCAGCGTTGAAAACGAAAACTAATTCAACCGCCGGTATCCGCCGCACGGATCAAACAGTTTCGTTTTGGGCACAGTTTCACTCTTGTTCTCCTCATTCATCGTATTTGCTCCTATTTATTATTAATGCCTGCGCGTTATCGCGCGGCACGACCCTGACACAAGGACGCAAGGACAGCAGGACACCCACTTGCGTCCTTCCGTCCTTCAGTCCTTCCGTCAAAAACTACTACTTCTTCAAGTAGAAATCAAAGATGCTCTGGGGCGACGCATTGGTCGCCGCTGGCTGAGGTTTTTCAGCCGGCTTCTGCTCGATCACACTCTTTTCAACTGCGTTTGTGGCTGTGCCATCTGGCTCTTGCTTTTCGGACAGGACAACCGCGTTGGTATCACTTAACACAGGCACGGGTGTAGCTGGAGCAAGAGCGACGACAACCGCCGGAAGATTTGTGCTCGCAACGTTTGCTTCCAAGGCGGCCTTTTCCGCAACAGCCAGTTTATCTTTTTCAGCCTTCGCCTTTTTTACGGCGAACTCATGCTCGCG
The DNA here is from genome assembly GCA_037141675.1 of bacterium. Lineage (GTDB taxonomy): Bacteria > Verrucomicrobiota > Kiritimatiellia > RFP12 > UBA1067 > CAIZQW01. The sequence continues at coordinate 6,443 of JBAXCC010000029.1, forward strand.
CTTTTCGCGTATGGCCACGTTTAGAGCGTCCACCTTTGACGCATATTCGCAAATGCCATCCGAAATGGAGTCGGCGCAGGTGTCCATCCACTCAGGCTCCAGCATCTTTAATAGCTCGGACACATTGGAGAGGAAACCAATTTCAACCAGCACCGCCGGACAACTCGTTTCGCGCAGGACAAAAAAGGACTGGCGCTTTAAGCCGCGATCTGGAACCTTCTCATCCATCTCCGCCAAGTGACGCTGAATGGCATAGCCGAGTTGCGTATTGAGATAATCGTTCGCATTGCCAATCTGGAAGCCGCGTGCGCGGCTGCCTTCCGGCGTACCCGCATAGCCTGCCGGATTAATCACAAACGTCTCAGAACCCGTGGACTGCGGATTGGGAGAAAAATTTGCATGGATACTGACAAAGATATCCGCCTTGGCTTTGCGAGCGGCGAGCGACCGTTCATCCAGCGCAATTGCAACATCGTTGGTGCGCGTATAGGAGACCTTCATGCCAGCCTCTTCCAGGCGTTGCCCAACCAGCCGGACAAGGTCGAGCGCCAGATGCTTCTCGCTGACCACCAGCGGCGGACGCGAACGAGCGCCATCATCCATGCCTCCATGTCCGGCATCCAGTATGACATGCAAGCGCTTGGGCTCACCATTGGTCGCGGTCAAGATGCCCAGCTTGATATAGTCGAGATCGATGGCTCCGATGCGCCAGTCGCCATTGGAGACATTGCCCTCTGGCAGGACATTCAGCCAGACCGTACAGCCATTGACATCCGCCCTGCGGCGGCCTGGATAAAACCGTACGATGTCCGTCTGATTTGAAAAGAGGACCGAATCACCGTCCCACAGACAATTCGTGCAACCAAACGCCAGTTGCGTCTGTTTCAACGTTTTCCATTGAACACCATTCTGCGCATGGCACTGAAGCCATGCGCAGAATATTAAAATTATAAATCCGACCCGCATGTTAACCATTATGTGCGTGCTGCATCCATGACACCACGGAAGTAGCCGATGGATTCTGCAATGCCGAGCAAGGGCTTATCCATATCCTTCTCGTATTCCAGACTGCAGGCGCCTGAATAATTGACCTTGCACAAGGCACGAACAACAGCAGGCATGTCAATCAGTCCGCGCGGCATTTCAATGCCCTTGCCCTGCTTGGTCGGGGCTGTGACATTCTTGATATGCACATCATGAAGGCGTTCCTGATACTTCAGGATCGCTGCAACAGGATCCTTGCCATCGCGGAACTGGTGTCCGATATCCAGGCACAAGCCGACGCGCTTATCCATCTTGTCAATCATTTCGATGGCGCTCTCCGCATTGGGGAAGAGCTCTGGCATATCCGGTCCATGGTTATGGATCGCATACTTGATGTCAAATTCCTGAACCTTCTCGTTGATCAGCTTCAAGAGTTTTGCTGAGGCGACGCGCTTCTTGTCAATGGTGTCATGCGGCACACCGACCAGCACCTTGACGCCCACCAGCTTGGCGTAAGCAAAGGCCTTATTCACAGCCTCTTCGTCCTTCATATAAATCGGCCCGACTCCATAGCCAGTCACACCAGACTCCGCGCACTTTGCATGAAAGGCCGCAACCTCTTCCGCAGTGCAGTCCATTTTCAGATGAAAATCTTTGATGCAGAGGTAATGCACATCGACCTGCTTCAGCATGGCCAACGTCTCATCCAGTTTAAATTTGTTAAAGCTGTATCCGGCGATTGCGAGCTTGAAGGGCAATTCTTTAAGGGCTGATTTTTGCGCGACTTCAGCAGCCAAGGATGAAGTTCCACTCATCATTGGGACGATTGCCGTGGCAGCAGCGCCCGCACTTACGTGGCCAAAAAACGAACGACGTGTCATCATGATTATTCTCCTTTTTTTTGTTCATACGCGGCAACAGCCGCCTCATCAACAATTTCTACACCTACTGCCGCACAAATGGCGGCAAGATCAAATCCTTTTTCCGCGGCAAGCCTGCGAGCACGCGGCGTGGCGCGGATGCGAGGTTGCGCAGGTGGAGAGGCGCAACGGCCTGGTGGACAGGCGCAACGGCCTGCCCCTACGGTCCTTGCCTCATGCGGTTCTTGCGTCACTGCCTCGACCTGCTCGCCCGCTTCACCAATCGCGCCAATCATACTGCCTGTAGGGACAATGCTCTTGGTTGGCGCGACAATCTCCAACAGGATACCAGCGATGGGCGATTCAAACTCATATGCCGCCTTATCTGTTGTCAACACGGCAATGATTTCGCCTTTCACAACTGCATCCCCTACTTGCTTGTGCCACTGCGTAATCGTCACATCGACGACATTTGCATCAAGTTGGGGGATGATGATGGGTGTCATGGCTGAAAACTCAATTTTCCTGGATCGTCTTATGCTGCAACGGAGGATGCCCAGCCTTCTTTGTCGTAGGCGAACCACTCTTAGACGACTTGGTTGACGTGCCTGACGGTTGCACCTTTGTTGGCTTGGCCTTCATCGGCAAGTCAGCGACAACGGGAAGCTTCTCTGACGTCTTCTCTTTCTCAGGCACCTTCTCTTTATTTTTTGCTGTGCACGAATCCACAAAATACGTAATCAGCAGGGCTGCAATGCAGGCGATGACGGCAAATATGATCGAGTGTTTCATCCACGCATGAAACGCGCCACGTTCGCTAAAGTCATCAAAGCGCTGGCGCCTGGGTATTTCGGTAAGGATCGCCATGTTAAGTCTCGTAAAGGGGTTCCACTGGAGCAGCTTGAGTACCCAGGATTTCCTTCACTGCCGCCGTGTCCGGCTCAACAAGCAGTTCAGCTTGTGCGACAGCTTCAGGCTCCTCTTTTTTCTTTTCCTTCTTGTGCATCGCTTTGCGTTCGGAAGCCTTCGACCTTTGCAATGTCGGGTCAAGCGCATTCAACTCTTCTAAGCTCTTAAGCCCGAAGTGATCAAGGAACGTCGCTGTCGTACCATAGAGGAATGGACGTCCCGGCAGGTCACTGCGACCAACGATACGCACCAAGTGCAACTCCATAAGCGCCTTTAGAATATGGTCAATAATCACGCCACGAATGGATTCAATCTCCGACTTCGAAACAGGCTGTCGATAGGCAATGATCGCCAGCGTTTCAAGCGCAGGACGCGACAGGCGATTTGGACGCTCGACCTTTAGCAAGTCTCGCACCCAGCGACCGCAGCAGGCCTGAGTCTGAAACCGATAACCGCCATTCATCTCAACTACTTCGATCCCAAGTCCAATCCGTTCCAATTCCTGTCCAATACCCTTCAGCGCATCTGTGACTTCGCGCGGGGATGCCTCGGCAAAAATTTTCAATGTTTCGTTGTTTCCCTCATCCGCGTCTTCCAAAACATGGTTCAGACATGAGCGAATATCTTCAATCGTCAGCGGACGATCTGCGCCAAAGAGCAACGCGCCGACGATCTGCTGCAAGCTAGACGGCATCGGCAGTTTAACATCATCAAGACTCGGCATGTTCGCTTCCTCCAATAATTAATGGCATCATTCGGTCATAGCGTGCTGCAGGATCAGGCAGGATGACAATTTCATGGAATGAATCATTCTGCTGGAGCACGATCTGTTGTAAGCGCAACAACTCCAACAAAGCTAGAAAGGTCACAATAATTTCACCTCGGGGAGACTCCGCATGAAACAGCGACGAAAAATAAACATGTTCACGTTGACGCATCATCGTGACAATCATCTCCATCTTGTCAGGGACAGACCAGCGAATCGCCTCGAAGTGCCCCAGCGGTTCCACGGCTGCACGCAACAGCACATCCTGGAACGCCGTCAACAAATCAAAGAGTCCAATATCACCAAGTGCCTGGCCAGCATCAACCGGATCCTTCTCAAACGTCGGAGACTCGCCTCCATACCCAAACGCTTCTGCCTTGAGCACTTCTCGTTCGAGCAAACTGCCTGCAGCATCTTTGAACTTTTTGTACTCGATGAGCTGACGCACCAAATCAAGACGCGGATCAACCCAGTCCTCATCGCTATCCTCTTCCGTGCCACGCGACTCGACAGGCAAAAGCATCCGGCTCTTGATCATCATGAGCGTCGCAGCCATCACGAGAAATTCACCTGCAATATTCAAATCCAGCATGCGCATTACATCCAGATAATTCATGTACTGGCGTGTGATCTTCTCGATAGGAATATCATAGATATCCACCTCTTCACGACGAATCAAATACAATAGCAAATCGAGCGGTCCTTCAAAGACCTCCAAATCCACCTTGTAATCATCCGCTAATAGTGTTTCGATTGACATATGAAGAAGTTACCGGTTCAAAATGACTACACGATGCCAACAGCCTTACGAGCTTTATCGAGCGTAACACGAGCCGCTACTCGCGCACGTTCCGCGCCCTCACGTAAAATGGACTCAACATAATCCGGATTGGCTTTTAATTCTTCGCGCTTCGCACGGAAGGGTGCGAACTGCTCCTCAAAAATGGCTAGCAACGCTTTTTTCGCATGACCGTATCCATAATTACCTGCGCGGTAATTCGCTTCCATTTCCGCGCGTTGCTCGGGCGTTGCAAAGAGCTTGTAGAGCGCATAAATGTTACAGGTCGCAGGATCTTTGGGGTCTTCGAGTCCCTTGCTGTCTGTAACAATCTTCATGATGCGAGCTTTCGTCTCTTTGGCATCGCCGAAGAGTTCGATCGTATTGCCATAGCTCTTAGACATTTTCATCCCGTCAAGGCCGGGGACAACAGCCACCTCCTCCTGAATGAAGGGTTCAGGAATTGTGAAGACTTCGCCGAATTGATTGTTGAACTTGATCGCTATGTCACGAGTCACTTCGACATGTTGCTTTTGATCGCGCCCAACCGGGACGATGTTCGACTGATAAATAAGGATGTCCGACGCCATCAATACTGGATAGGCAAAGAGTCCGTGCGATGGAGCAAAGCCTTTACCCAGTTTGTCCTTATAGGAATGGCAACGCTCCAGCAGACCCATGGGCGTCACGATTGACAGCAACCATGCCAGTTCATGCACTTCAGGCACATCGCTCTGCCGGAAAAAGATTGTCTTCTCGGTGTCGAGTCCGCAGGCAAGAAAGTCAAGCGCGACATCCCACGTATCCTGACGCATCCTGGGCGCATCTTGAACGGTCGTGAGCGCATGATAGTTTGCAATAAATAAATAGGTCTCACCTTTTTTTTGAAGCTCGAGCGCGGGACGCATCATGCCAAAATAGTTGCCGAGGTGAAGTTTACCTGAGGGTTGAATACCCGAAAGAATTCTCATAATCTGCCAATCTCATAGTGTGTGAATAAAGCGCCTAAAAGTATATCGCTTTATCAACCCCATTTCAAGCTAGTGCGTGAGAGAATTTTTTTGCCTCAAAAAGCTCGAGTAACGCACCTTTTTGTTCCATAACGGCGTCGTAGCCAAGCTGGATGGCTTGTGGTGCGTGATGGAACTCCAATGTGCCCAGATTTCCGACCTTGGGCTGGATAAGCACATCGGGGGGTTCGCGAAGCAGACGTTCACGTGTAATGGAGTTTTCAATCGCCCGGAAGGTGCTCAAGAGGACATCCATCAGCGTGGGCGACTTGATTTTCTCATGCAAGGCCCCCTTCAAGTTGATATCCACCCCGACGACATGCGTCGCACCCATGGAACGGGCGACACTGATCGGCAACGGATTGACAACTCCGCCGTCAACAAGCCATTGTCCTTTTGTATATTCGACCGGGGTAAAAACACCTGGAATTGAAAAGGAAGCCCGCAGCGCCTTAAACAAGTCACCTTCAGCAAGTACAACTTCCTTCTCTAAGCGCAAGTCTGTGGCCACAGCGGCATACGTAACCTTCAAATGTTCAATTCGTTTAACGGGAATCAGACTTCGCAACAAATCCACGATGCGCTCCCCTTTAACTAGGCCTGAACGGGGTATATTCACCTCAAAAAAGAGCTTCGCCACTTGCTTCCAGTCAATTGACGATGCAACCCGTTCTGCCTCCTCGACTACCCCTGCGGCATATATAGCGGCTACTATTGCACCAATGCTTGTCCCAACGACTAAATCGGGCTTGCACCCCAACTCGTCCATCGCTCTGAGCACGCCAATATGTGACCATCCCCTAGCCCCACCGCTACCGAGGACTAATGCTATTTTTTTATCAGGTGCTTTTGTACGCATATCGCTTTCCTTAACGTTTTTTTCAATAGTAACTCAATCCACTGAAACGCGCAAAGGAAATCACGCCTTAGATGAAATGGATTGCTGATCGATTGTTCACCCTTTATATGGCTAAGAGGGTACTTAGTAAGAAAAGAAAAAAGCCTGCGGAAAACCGCAGGCTTTTTTGAATGATGTTTTCCTGCTTAGCGACGGCCACGCAGACGTCCATGTTTCAGGAAGCCATCGTAGTTACGCATCAGGAGGAACGATTCCATCTGGCGCAGCGTATCAAGCGCGACACCGACGATAATCAACAAGCTGGTTCCGCCGAAGAAGGATGCCATTCCCCATGGAATATTCATCCATCCATTCAGCACTTGAGGCAGCAAGGCAATAATCAGAAGCCCTGTTCCGCCGATCAATGTCACACGCGTCATCAGAGCATCCAGATATTCGGCAGTGGCACGTCCTGGGCGGATGCCCGGCACGTATGAACTGTCGCGTTTCAGGTTGTCTGAAATCTGCATCGCGTTAAACTGGGTTGCTACCCAGAAGAACGAGAAGAACATAATCAGCAAGCCATAAACCGCCAAATGAATCGGCGATTGCATATTCGACAACTGACCACCAAACCATTTAATCCATGAGAGAATGCTACTGATCACACTCGCAGAATCTGGATTAATCGGAATGCGGCTCAACAATGCTGCCGGAAACTGAATGAGCGGGCCCGCGAAGATAATCGGCATAACACCCGTGTAGTTCACGCGCAACGGCATATAGGTCTGCTGCATACCCGCACTGCCACCACCGACCGAACGGCGTGTAGAGTGAATAGGCACCTTGCGGACACCTTGCGTGAGCATGACAGTCCCCATCACAACAGCGAAGCCGAAGAGCAACAACAACACCAGTTCAACCGGGTTGCTGCTGGCCTCAACACCTGCCAAGCCAAAGTAACGCTGCCAGGCCTGCATAATGGCGAGTGGCAAACGGGACGTGATGTTAATCATGATGATCAACGACGTTCCATTGCCAATACCACGTTGCGTGATCTGGTCAGCGAGCCACATGACAAACAGAGATGCCGAGGTCATGCAGATGGTGGTCATAATTGTGAAGCCTATACCAGGGTGTGTCACAATCTGAATACTTCCAAGCCCGAGGGCTGCTGGATTCTGCAACGCAGTTGCCAACGCCGAACCCTGAAATATACAGATGCCGATCGTCAGATAACGCGTAATTTGTGAAAGCTTCGCACGCCCGGTATCTCCTTCGCGGACAAGGCGTTCGAGATGAGGCACCACAGCAGTCAACAATTGAATGATAATTGAAGCGCTGATGTAGGGCCAAATACTCAAGAAGCCAACGGCGCACTGATCAAGCGCACCGCCACTAAACACGTTAAACCAGTCCATCATTCCACCGCCAGCCCCGGACATTTCCCGGATACGAGCAAGCTCAGCTTGCAAGGTCCGAAAATCAACACCCGGGGTTGGAATCATGGAGATCAAACGGCAGACGAAAACCAAGCCGAGCGTCACCAGGATGCGTTTCCTGAGTTCAGGAATTTTGAATGTATTCGCAAAGGTGGATAACATGATAATGTTCCTTAAACAATTTCAACCGTACCGCCAGCCGCCTCAATCTTGGCCTTAGCCGTTGCGCTGACAGCACTAACTTTGAGTGTGAGCTTCTTAGTCAGTTCGCCTGAACCAAGAATCTTGACCCCGTCGAACTTAGTCTTGAACATCCCTGCTTCACGCAGAACGGCCAAGGTGACGACTGTGCCTGACTCGAAGATCTCGAGATCGTACACATTCACTGGACCGTACTCGATGCGGGTCGGGTTCGTGAAGCCACGCTTCGGCAAACGACGGATCAAGGGCATTTGACCGCCTTCGAATCCGAGCTTGCCCTTGTGGCCCTTGCGGGCATTCTGGCCTTTGTGACCGCGGGTTGATGTCTTACCCAAACCGGATCCGCATCCACGACCAACACGTTTACGTGTCTTACGCGAACCGGGGGTGTTCTTAAGTGATGATAAATCCATTTTTACTCCTTTAGATCCGTCCAATCCGCCTCAACAGACGGATCAGAACGGTCCATTAACCTTAGGCCCTTGCCGCGGCAATTTCTTCAGCTGAGCGCAACTGGTTCAGCGCGTCAACTGTAGCCTTGACCACGTTCAAGCGATTCTTACTGCCAAGTGACTTGCCAACTGCATCGCGCACGCCAGCCGCTTCAAGCACAGGACGCATACCACCGCCAACGATGAGGCCTGTTCCGTCCGGAGCGGGCTTCAACAGCACGCGTCCTCCGTCACAGCAGCCAATCACTTGGTGAGGAATCGTCTTGCCTGCGAGCTTGACGCGAATCATGTCCTTCTTTGCAGCATCGCCACCCTTGCGGATAGCATCACTTACTTCGTTAGCCTTGCCAAAACCGAAGCCGACACGACCTTCACGGTCACCGACGACGACGACTGCGCTGAAGCTGAAACGACGACCGCCCTTTACGACTTTCGCGCAACGGTTCACGAAGACGACGCGTTCGTCGAATTCGCTCTGGCTATCACGGGAGAATTCTTTTTCGTTACTCACTTGGTTTCCTCCGTGGCTTTGGCTTTCTCGGTAATCTTCAAGCCTGCTGCGACAGCAGCATCCACAACCTGCTTCACGCAGCCATGGAACTGTTTGCCGCCGCGGTCAATGACCACCAGCGAGATGCCTTTTTCCTTCGCGACACCCGCGGCCTGTTCGCCGATAAGCTTCGCGGTTTCAAGATTGCACGCCTTCTCCGCCTTGAGAGTGGATGTTGCAGCGAGCGTATGCATTGCATCGTCATCCACGAACTGCACATACATGTGCTTATTCGAGATGCAGATAGCCATACGCGGACGCGCAGCCGTACCCTTGATGCGTTGGCGCAGGCGCTTATGACGAAGCGCGCGTTGTTCTTTACGATTAAAACTCATGTCTTATCAACTCCGTTCAAGCGGCATTACGCCACCGTCTTACCCTGCTTGCGACGAATCTGTTCGCCAAGATACTTGATACCCTTGCCTTTATAAGGCTCGGCCGGATAATAGGCACGAATACGCGCGGCGGATTCGCCGACGAGTTCCTTGCTGATGCCTTCAATAATCACATTCAGACCTGGAGCATCAACAGTAATCTTAATGCCTTCAGGAATCATATAATCCTTGGGCGAAGCAAAGCCAAGCGACAGGCTCAGCTTCTTGCCAGAGAGGATAGCTTTAAAACCCGTACCTTCAATATTGAGGGCCTTCTTATAACCCGTCTGAACGCCATCAATCATATTCTTGATGAGTGTTCGCGACAGACCATGGCAGCCCTTCAGCATACGGGTATCATCCGCGCGGGTCACGACGACTTTGCCGTCCTCGACCTTTACATCGATGCCCTGCTTGAGTATGCGGCTCAACTCGCCGAGCTTACCCTTGACAGAAACTTCGTTACCCTTTGCAATAACCGTGACACCGGCAGGGATAGCGATAGGTTGTTTACCAATACGTGACATGTGTAATGTCTCCCTTACCAGATTGTGCAAAGCAGTTCGCCGCCGAGCTTGCGCTTCTTGGCTTCCTTGCCGCTGACCACGCCACCAGAGGTGCTCAGGATCGCGGTACCCATGCCGCCGAGGACATTCGGAATATCCTGCACGCCGCAGAATTTACGAAGGCCAGGCTTACTCTCACGGCGGATGCCGCGAATAGCCGAATCAGCGTCGTCGTTATACTTCAGCTCGATGCTCAACACACGTGGAACGGTGTTGGTTATCGTGAAGTCAGTGATGTAGCCTTCGGCTTTCATCACTTTTGCAATCTCCCCTTTAATACGCGAGCCTGGAAGCTCGAGGGAGGGCAACCCTGCCTTGATCGCGTTGCGAATGCGCAACAGCATATCTGAAATTGGATCGGACGTCATTGTTCTCTCCTTACCAGCTTGCCTTAGTGATTCCCGGAATCATTCCGGATACAGCCAGCTCGCGGAAACAAAGACGACAGAGCTGGAACTTACGAATATACGCACGCGGACGGCCGCACCGTGTGCAACGGTAATACTTACGCGAAGAGAACTTCGGCGTACGCTTGGCTTTTTCCATCAAACATGTTTTTGCCATTGTGGAAATTCTCCTTATTTACCGACGAAGGGCACGCCGAGTGCAATCAGCAACTCGCGGGCTTCTGCATTATTACGGGCCGATGTCACGAACGAAATGTCCATGCCTGTATCAGCGCCGACACCGGAGTCAACCATTTCAGGGAAAATCGTGTGCTCTTTCAAGCCCAACGTATAATTACCCCTGCCGTCAAAGCCGCGGTTTGGAACACCACGGAAGTCGCGAATACGCGGAAGCGCGCTGTTCACCAGACGCTCGACAAAATCGTACATGCGTTCGCCACGAAGAGTGACCTTCGCGCCGATAATCATGCCTTCGCGCAACTTAAAGTTGGAGATGCTCTTACGGGCCTTACACAACATCGGCTTTTGGGCCGTGATCTTTGTCAGATCGTCGATGATGTGTTTCTGGACATCCTTTTCCACGATGCCGAAAGCCATGTTGAGCACGACCTTCTGCAGACGGGGAATCAGCATCTTGTTTGTGACGCCGAGCTTCTCCTGAAGCTTCGGTGCCAGTTCCGTCATGTATTTCTGTTTCAAGTTAGCCATCGTTTGACTCCTAGTCTAAGGACTTGCCCGAAGCTTTGGATTTACGCACGGTCTTATCGCCCTCACGGACGAATTTCACGCGGACGCCTTTTTTCTTATCGGGATCGTAGGGCATCAGGTTCGACAGCTGCACCGGTGCCTCGCGCTCAATGAAGCCACCATTGGGTGAAGCTTCTGAGCGGCGGACCGCCTTCTTGATGACATTCACGCCCTGCACAATGGCTTTGCCCTTCTTGGGCAGCACACGCAGGACCTTTCCTGTCTGTCCGGCTGATTCGCCTTTAGCGACCATCACCGTATCATTTTTCTTGATTCTCGCAGTACTCATGTTTTTCCTAACTCGTAACCGTTTTGACGTCTCATGACATCATCGGCGTTACGGTCTCTCATTAGCTTAGACCACTTCCGGAGCCAACGAAATAATCTTCATGTAGTTCTTGTCACGCAATTCACGCGCAACAGGACCGAAAATACGCGAACCGATCGGATTCATCTTTGCATCCACGATCACGCAAGCATTCTGGTCAAAACGGACGAATGAACCGTCATCACGACGAATCGGATGACCCGTACGGACGATGATCGCTGTCGCGACCTGTCCTTTTTTCACCGCGCCCGTAGGTGCGGCTTCCTTGATCGCCACGCGAATCACATCTCCCAGGTAACCATATTTCTTATGTTGACCCAGAATACGGAAACACATCGCGATCTTTGCGCCGGTGTTGTCGGCTACAACTAATTCAGTTTGTTCCTGAATCATATTATTTAACCTCCGACTTCACAATGCGCCAGCGCTTGGTAGCGCTGAGCGGACGCGTTTCCATGAGCGTGACAATATCACCGACTTTCGCCGTGTTGTCTTCATCGTGCGCGTGATACTTCTTGAACACACGAACGACCTTTCCGTATTTCGCATGACGCTCGCGGCGTTCACCTTGGACAATTACGGACTTAATGCCGCTCTTGCTGACCACCGTGCCCTTGCGGACCTTGCGGCTGCTACGGCTTGCTACAGTTGCCTCGGCCATTACTTAGCCCTCCGTTCGTTCTGGACGGTTTTCATACGCGCGACTTCGCGGCGCATGGTGCGCATGCGAACCGGCTTTTCAATGGCAGTGCCGGATTTGTGCTTCAACCGCATATCGGCGAGTTCCTTCGCCTTTTCGCGGATGCGCTGATCCAGTTCTGCTGCCCCTAATTCTCTTAATTCGTTTGGTTTCATGGTTCCGTTACGCTCCACGTGAGACGAGTGTCGTACGCAGGCCCAGCTTCGTATCCGCTAAACGCAGACACTCGCGAGCGACTGAATCCGGCACACCGCCGATTTCGAACAGCATCTTGCCCGGAAGGATCACGGCAACCCACAATTCAGGGTTACCCTTTCCACCACCCATACGAACTTCGATGGGCTTACGGGTGACCGGTTTATCTGGGAAAATACGGATCCACAGCTTGCCCTTGCGCTTCATTTCACGGTTGATGACAACACGGCAGGCTTCAATCTGCGTATTAGTCAAAAATCCGCGTTCAAGCGCCTTCAGGCCGAACTCACCGTATGCCAATTGAGCCCCCGAGGTGGCGAAACCGGAACGGTTACCTTTTGATTGCTTGCGGTACTTAACCCGCTTAGGCATGAGAGGCATCTTTTCTCCTCCTCTGTCCTTGACCCGCGCTACGCGCCGGCTGGAAATCATCCTTCTTACAGATCCACACCTTGACGCCGATCAACCCAGCTGTCGTGTGCGCTTCCGCAAAACCATAATCAATGTTCGCACGCAATGTATGCAGCGGAACCTTACCCTGCTTGCTCCATTCCACGCGGGAGATTTCAGCGCCATTGATACGGCCGCTGCAACGGATCTTGATTCCGTCGACGCCCATATCCATCGCAACCTTCTCCGCACGCTTCATCGCACGCTTGAGCGCCGCGCGGCGTTCAACCTGCTGAGCAATGCTTTCTGCCACGAGTTGTGCATTCGCATCGGGATCGCGAACCTCTTGTATCTCGAGGTACACTTCCTTCTTCGTCTGCTTAGCCAAATCCTGACGGATCTTATCCACATCCTGGCCCTTACGACCAATCACCACTCCCGGACGTGCCGAGAACAACGTGACGCGTACACGATTTGCATAACGCTCGATTTGGATCTTGGTGATTGCCGCGCCTTCGAGGCGTTTCTTCACCGTTTCACGGATCATCTGGTCTTCCGACAATAGTACGCCGAACTCTTTCTTGTTCGCGAACCAACGACTGCGCCAATTTTTATCTAGCGCAATACGGAAGCCGATTGGATTTACTTTCTGTCCCAAAGTTTTACTCCTTTTGAATAAGCCGGTTACTGTGCGTCGCCGGACAGGATAACCTTGCAATGACACAATCTCTTGGCAATCGGGCTCGCACTTCCGCGAGCACGGGGCCAGAACCGGCGCATACGCACCCCTTCGTCGAACACGCAAAGGGTGACCTTCAGCGTATCAACATCAATGGTCGTATTATTCTTCGCGTTGGCAACCGCTGACTTGATCGTCTTGATCAAAACCAATGCTGCCTTGCGAGGACTAAATTCAACAACTCTCAGTGCTTCCACAACGGGGAGACCCTGGCACTTGCGAGCCAAAGGACGTCCCTTCTGTGCGGACATTCTGACGTTACGGGTAATAGCAG
>JBAXCC010000030.1:0-19754 GCA_037141675.1 bacterium
ATTCCAGGTTTTCCAAGAGACCTACCACCGTGAGACCTACGAGAAACTCCACCCGGCCGGAACGGTCAAGGGCAACTATGACTGGCGGACAACCTGCTTTCACCGTGCACTTGAAGCAGGCGTAGACGATGTGGGCTTAGGTGTGCTCTATGGCCTCTATGACTGGCAGTTCGAAATGCTGGCTATTCTCAGCCATGCGCGTGATCTGGAAAAGCAATTCGGGATCGGTCCTCACACCATTTCGATGCCGCGATTAGAACATGCAAGCGGGACTGATCTTCCTGAAACATCCCCCTATTTGATTGATGATGAAACCTTTAAACGGATCGTGCTGATTACACGTCTTTCAGTCCCCTATACTGGAATTATTGTGACCTGCCGCGAACGTCCGGAATCCCGCAACGCATGTATCAAGTACGGCATCACACAAATGGATGCGAGCAGCAACATCGCCATCAAGGGGTATAGCGATTTCGAAAGCGAGCAACACCAAGAGATGGATCGCCAACAGTTCGTTCTTTCTGACACACGCACACTTGAGCAGATGATCAGTTATCTTGCAAAGGATGACATCATCACCTCATTCTGTACAGCAGGGTATCGTTGCGGGCGCACAGGCGGATGTATCATGGATTCGCTGAAAACAGGCAAAGAAGGGAAGTTCTGCAAAATTAACGCCGTACTCACGTTCCGGGAGTGGCTGGATGATTTTGCATCTGACGAAACAAAAGCGTTGTGCGAACCGGTCATGAATCGTGAACTCTCGGAAATTGAAAAAAATCTTCCGCTGTTTTATCCAACAGTGAAGGAGCACTACGACCGTATTTGCAAAGGCGAGCGTGATCTCTTTTTCTAAATGATCATCCTGTTTCTAAAAATGCTGCCCCTTATCCTGATGTCGTTAGCAGGATATGTGTTGTGTCGCATGAATTGGCTAGATGCAAGGTTTAACCGTCAGCTGTCTTTGCTGATGTTGAATGTATTTTACCCTTGCCTCATCATCAGCTCAATCCTGCGAAATTTCTCACTTGAATCCTTGCTCCAAAACTGGATGATGCCTGTTGGCACTATTTTCATACTCGGGACAGGATGGATCATCGGGCTGATCACCCTCCCCCTTGTCAAAAACCATCCAGTTTCTACACAGCGCTGCTATCATTTCATCTGCATGATGAATAATTATTCATTCCTGCCTATTTTGCTTGCAGCCTCCCTTTGGAACGAAAAAGCTGTTGCCTTAATTGCCTTTTCGGCTCTCGGTTCTGAACTGTGTGTCTGGACGCTTGGCATTAAATCAATTACAGGTCAACCGCTTGAGCGTAGCTTTTTGCGTCACTTAGTGAGCATGCCGATGCTTGCGCTCGGGGCATCATTCATCCTGCTTGCTCTTCGCAGCCTCTGCATGCGCCATCAATGGATACCTGCACCAGGTTCCGCGCCCCACGAGCTGTTGACAACGCTTCTTGATACGTGCCGAATGGCAGGAGGCGCGACAATCCCCTCCTCTGCGGTTATTTGCGGTGCTCGTATTGCCATGCTACAGCCTCATAAGATTCTGAGTCCAATCATCTTTGGAGCCAGCACCCTAAGACTTATTGTCGTGCCAGCAATTACAATATCCGTTCTTATGCTGATTCCGATGGATATGGAGATCCGTAGAGTGTTGATTCTGATTGCTACGATGCCTGTAGCCATGGCAAGTGTGACACTCGCTGAAGCTTATAAGAGTGACGCCGACTTTTCTGCCGCAGCGATCCTCTTCACACACGCTGCCTGCCTCGTAACCGTCCCCCTCTGGTTACTGTTGACGAACGTGTAAATCATCCCTACTCTTTGATTGCCTCCAAAAGAATATCTTGGAACGGCAAACATTTGCTTGCGTACAAAGGTATTTCACTCTTGTGCGTGGTTCTCATCAAAAGAAGGCAATAACTCAGCGTTTCCGCCTCTGATTGTGGCTTATTGATAAGACTCGCCATCTCATCCGGGGTCAGATCGCTAAACATAATCTCTTGACGACGACCATTCGCCTCAAGCGTCACACTGTTTTCCGTCACCTCACGAGGCACGACGATACGAGACTTTCCACGCCATGTAAATGAGATCGGCTGATCTTTTTTTGTTTCCATTCCCCGCTCGAGCAACTTGTTAGCGGTCGAAGCTTTTTCCATAATGGATTTCAGTTTTCCTTTATCCATAAATGGAGCCTCCTCGCCAGAAAGTGCTTCTCGCATAGCCTCCAGATCCCCTGCCTTTGCAGCACTCTCGAGCGCTTTCTTCAAGTTATCAGGCATTGGGCGGGGAGCGACAGGTTGCTGCACTGCATTCGTTTCAACCGCCATGGGTTGCACAGGCCGAAGTGCTGGCGGAAGAAAAGGCCGCATAGGAGGCTTATCATGACGACGCTCTCGTTTGCGCACATCCTCTGAATCATTTGACGCATCATGATTCATGTTCGCCCCATTGTCCTTCTTCGACTCAACAACCGGCTCAGTCTCTGTATTTTTCGACGTCGCAACCACCGTAGGAGGGGGAGCAACCACGTCCAGCGCCTCTTTTGATGCACCGTCTGAAATCCGTTGCATCTCTGGCACCCAGATGCCGCGATACCAGAAGACTCCTCCAAACCACGCCAACATCAACACCGTCATCAGCCATGCGAAACTACGGCTATTGTTACTCTTAATATCTCCCTTATGATCAAGTTCAAAGTGACTTGCCTGTTGCTGCCGGGGTCTCAGCCTTACATAAGGCTTCGCTTGTGGCGCATCGCCACCATCGCCAGCCCCATCATTCTCATCTTCCTCGTCATCAACATCATTCATTGCATCCAGCAAAGGCCTTGAGTCAATCGTGCTCAGGAATCGTTCTTCGGTCTGGATGCCAGCCGGAGCCTTTCCGCGCATCAGCAAATGAATATCACTGATCACGTCATGCCAGTTCGGATAACGATTATTTGGATTCTTCATCATCAACCGATGGATAAACCATGAAAACTCAATGGAGATTTCACTGTTCACATAGTTAGGAGGCGGAATTTGAGAACGTATTTGTGCCCCTAACGCCTCAACAGGGCTCAAAGACGAAAATGGTGCGTGTCCCGTTGAAAGCTGATAGAGTAATGCGCCAAACGAATACATGTCCGCCTGGGTATTCAAATTCTTAGAGCCTTGCGCATACTCAGGCGCAATAAAGCTCGGCGTGCCGACAATGTGGCCGCTATCCAACAATGCCAAATCCTGAGAAGCCGTAACCGCCAACGAAAAATCTGTCAACTTTGCTACACCACGCGGATCAATTTGAACGGTTTGCCCCTTCAAATTGCGATGAATGATGCGATCCTTCTGCCATAACTGTTCAAAACAAACCGCTAGAGAGGAAGCAATCTGAAGAATCTGCGCTTCAGAAAGTTTGTTCCCGTCTACAACCAACGAACCAACCGTCGGCCCCTCAACATACTCCATCACCACATAGTGAATATCTGAGGTGCTTACAATGTCAAAAACAGCGGTGATCGTCTCATTCTTTACTTTCGCGAACGTCCGAGCAATTACGAGAAAGTGTTCGAGCTCCAGCGCATTTTGTGCGGCTTCTGGCTTCAAAATCTGCAAACAAACCACACGGTCCAACTCACGTTGATTAGCTTTCCATATCTCCGTATGCAACGTGTTATCAATTTGTTCGAGTAACTTAAAACCCTGTTGTTCAATTAGCGTTTTATACATGCGCGGGTCCTACCTTTTATTTTTACAAATTTATCACATTTTATTGTTGATCTCAACCCTAACCTTTTCATTTTTTAGGGCTTCACATCTTTGCCCCATGGTGGTATAGTATAACCAGTAATAAATACGTATGCCGTGGGGTGCACGTATACACAAACAGGAGTTAACCTAAAAATGAATAAAGCTAGTTCTTATACTTTAGCCGCTATAGTGTCCTGCATCGCATGCCAGACAATGGCCGCACAACCTGCAGCCGATTTTAAAGTCGATGAAAAGTATCGCCCGAAACTGTTTAAGCAGTTCACCGACCAGGTAAACGTGCCAGATGGCATGACTCAGGATAAAGCGGGCAATTTCTATGTCGCATGCCCCAATCTCGTCGATCAGTCTTACCCTGGCGTCATCATGAAGTTTGGGAAGAAGAGCAAAAAGTGGGAGATCTTTCTGGCTGCTGCCGTACATCCGGAAACCAAAAAAGGGTTCCCAATGGGCCTTGAGTTCGGTGAAGACGGCAACCTCTATTATGCTGACAACCAATATTTTCTCGACAAGAACTATAAGTCTCGCTTGATGCGCGTCATTATTGATAAAGACACCGGCGCACCTGTCAAAATCGAAACTGTTGTTGAAAACGTTAAGCTGACTAACGCTGTCCGTTGCCGTGGAAATGCCGTATATTTCACGGATACGTTCTTCGACCTAAAGGACAAAAACGCGGGCGGAGTATACTGCGTACCTTTCAGCGCGTTCGAAAAGGGACCCGTCAAGCTGCTCAACAAAGAAGATGCCGCCAAGGATCCCTATTGCCTGGGCATCACCTATTGCACACCGAATCATCGGGGTGATATTGCTGCAACAGATGGCATGTGCTTCGACAAAAAGGGGAACATCTACACAGGCAACTTCGGCGATGGTCACTTCTATACGTTGAAGCTCCAGCCGGATGGCTCTTATGCCAAGCCTCTCTCGCTTCTCCAGGACACGAAGCAACTTCCTTGTGTGGACGGCGTGAACTATTACGAGAAGAAGAACTGGGTGATTATCGCTGACTCCGAGCGCAATGCTGTTGTCTACTGGGATATCGATGCAGCCAAACTCGGCATGCTCTGGATTAATGATGACACGGATGGTGCAGACGGCCTCTTGGATCAACCCTGCGAATGTATCGTCTGGAATGATCAACTGATCGTTTCGAATTTCGATGTTACATTCCCCGGACTTAAGAACCAGAAGAACGATCCGGCCCACACCCTGAGCGTTATCAAGCTTCCATAAAAGCGTTGATACGCTTAAGGCAACCAAGGGACGGACCTCTATGTCCGTCCCTTGTGTTATATAAAACAGTTTTCTTTCGTTCTGGAACGCTATCTTTCCATCAACCATGAACCCCTTTATCCATGTCCCCTACTATCCCGACTTCGGGAAGATGACGCCTGAGCTTGCGCAAGAAGCGGTTCAGCAACTCCTGCCGGAAGCAAAACGAATCGTTGATGAGCTAGAAAAAATGCATGAGCCAACATGGGTGGGACTTATGCAGCCACTCTATGATGCCTGTTTCCCCCTCACGCATGCATGGGGGCTTCTAAGTCATCTTCTCTCTGTCATGAACAATGATGCGTGGCGCAAAGTCCAGCAAGCGCTCCAGCCAGAAATTGTAGCCTTTACGCTTCGTGTCGGCCAAAGCCCCCTATTTTATAAGTCTTTCCGCGCACTCCAAGCTGCTGATGCAAAGGATCCCATCCTGACACGCGTTCAACGTCGTATTCTCGAGAAAACGATCCAAGGAGCAACCCTTGCAGGTGTCGGATTACCTCCTGAAAAACAAGAACGCTTTAATGCCATTCAAACGGAAATTGCACAGTTAGCAACGACGTTCAGAAACAATGTCTTGGATGCGACAAAAGCATTCACGATCACTTTGACGAAAGCTGATGAGGTGGATGGCCTCCCTGCCGATCTTCTGGCAGCAACGGTGATAAAGATCCAAGACCAAGACGCCTGGAAGATCTCCCTCGAAGCCTCTGTCTATGTCCCCTTCATGATGCATAGCAAAAATCGGGATGCACGTGAAAAACTATACCGCGCATATGTCACCCGCGCATCTTCGGCCTCTACCGACAACTCCCCTCTCATCGAACGCCTGCTGGTCATTAAGCGTGAACTGGCAAATCTTCTCGACTATCCAACATACGCTGATCTTAGTCTCTCCACCAAAAGCGCGAAAACTGTTCCGGCTGTCGATGACCTGATTGAGAAGCTCTATCGAGCCGCCTACCCACAAGGCGTAAAAGAAATGGAAGCCCTCCAGTCTTTCGCCTTATCCCTCCCAGCAGCGCACTCCAAGCCGCTCATGCCTCTGAGCCCCTGGGATATTTCGTTCTATTCGGAACGGCTCCGCGAAAGCAAGTACGATTACAGCGACGAGGAACTTAGTAAGTACTTCCCCTATCCCAAGGTGTTGAGCGGACTTTTTGCGCTTGCAAACCGTCTCTTCGGTATTCGTATTGTCGATGCTACAGGAACCGTCCCGGTCTGGCATCCCGATGTGAAGTTCTACAACGTTCTGGATGCTGACGGGACTTGCCTCGCAGGAATCTATTCTGATCCCTACAGCAGGCCAGCAACGAAAAGTGGTGGCGCATGGGCGAATGACTTCCGTACGCGCCGCTTAATGCCTGACGGCACAATCCAACGTCCTCTTGCATTGATGGTCTGTAATCAGAGCAAGCCCATTGGCGACAAGCCCCCATTGATGCGTTTCAGTGAAGTGCGTACGCTCTTTCATGAGTTCGGCCATGTTTTGCAGCACATCCTCACAACCGTTGACGAACCCGAGGCTTCTGGCCTTAACAACATTGAATGGGATGCTGTCGAGATTGCAAGCCAGTTTATGGAAAATTGGTGTTATGACCGCTCGACGCTTACTGCCATGTCAAGCCATATTGATACGGGACAGTCACTTCCCGACGCCCTCTATAAGCGGATGCTAGCGGCTCAGCACTTCCGTGCGGCAACCACAATCATGCGCCAAGTGACCTTTGCTGCCACAGATATCAACCTTTACGCGCGTTATCCAAATGCGATGTGGAAGAGTGCACATGAAGTCAATCAAGCCTGCATAAAAAAATATTCACCAACACCTTCACTGCCTGAAGACCGATTCCTTTGCTCGTTCAGCCATATCTTTGGCGGTGGCTATTCTGCTGGCTACTACAGTTACAAATGGTCCGAGGTCATGTCCGCAGACGCTTTTTCGGCCTTTGAAGAGGTTGGCTTAGAAAACGAATCCGCAATCCGGAAACAAGGCAAGCGATACCGTGACACCCTTCTAGCGCTAGGTGGCGGAACAGACCCCATGGAGGTCTTCCAACAATTCAGAGGACGTCCCCCACGCATTGAGGCTCTGCTTCGACATGCAGGACTAAAGAGTTAACGAGGCTTTTTTACATCATCCATTATGTCTACTCTTCTGTTACAATTTTTTTCAGTTTTTCTTTTTGGTGCTGCCGGAGCTTGTATCTTTCTGCTGCTCCTGAACCGGAGTTTACTGTTACTCGCTGACAGTAAAGCAAAAACACCTCTAATCCTCCTCTTTGGACTCACGTTTATCTGCGGTGGCTTCGTGGCAGGCTTCTGTTTGGCCCATACGCTTTGGTTTTTCCTCCCCTTCGCTGTATTCGGATTCTTGGTGATTGGTGAAATGCGTGAACTCTATTTGCGCCGTCTTTACCGAGGTTCGCCACCTGTCGATACGCAACCCCATCGTGTAGCCATCACGGCACCCATCACCACCACGGACCTCATGGTTCACCGTTATGAAATATCCTTGCCTGCTGTGATTAAACCTTTGCGGATTGTCCATATCACGGATATGCATGCTGACCAACGCTTCCCTTGGGACTATTATAAAAATGCTTTAGCGACAGCGGAATCCTTTAAGCCAGACATCGCTGTATTCACGGGTGATTTCATCAGCCACATCAAGGCGCTGCCCTGTCTGAAAGACATTTTGAGGCCCATTGCCACAACCGCCACGTATGCAGTCCTGGGCAACCATGACTACTGGGTAGCACCCGAAGCAATAACCGAGAGCCTTCGTGCAAGCGGCATTCACGTGTTGTGTAATGAGACCCATCTGCTCCATATCGACAACCAATCCATCGCTGTTACGGGATACGACTTTCCTTGGGGAACACGCGCAAAGCAAATTCCCCGCCAACCTGACGATCATGTTCACCTTGTGTTGACACACACCCCAGATAACATTTATCGCTTAGCCGCAAGCGATACTGATGTTGTGTTTGCCGGACACTACCATGCAGGACAAGTGCGACTTCCGATAAGAGGATCCATCGTTGTGCCTTCCATCTATGGCTGCCGCTTTGATCACGGCCACTTCATTATCGGTAAAACGCACCTCTTCGTCGCCAGCGGGATCGGTGCATCCAATCCCCCTGTGCGTATCTACTGCCAGCCTGATATCTTTGTTGTGGACATTCTTCCCGGCGTGTAAATCGCCCCCGTTTCCGCAGGCAAAAATAATAAATTAAATTTGCTGTTGACACTTAGCGCATCAATTTGGTAACGTAATACCAAATCAAGACGCGAAAGGGTTTTATGATTAACATGTTAGCCTTTACAGAAGCAACGAGTATAGCAATCCATCTGTGTGTACGATTAACACAGACAGGGGATGTTTTTTACTCAACGCGAAAAGTGGCCGAAGAGTTTGACATGTCTGTACACCATCTCGCGAAGGTGGTTCAAAAGCTTGTCAAGGCCGGTATCCTGGAAAGCTCCCGTGGAGGACAGGGTGGTGTGAGGCTTATCAAGTCGCAGGAAGAGCTTTCCGTAGCGGATTTAAATGCAGCTGTTGTCGAACTTGAAAAGGGTGGCTGCCTGTTAAGTCAAAAGGTATGCACGGGTTGTAAATGCGCTTTTGGAAAATGGATTCATGCCGAGAACTCAAAGATTCAAGAGATGCTGCAAAAAACAACCATCAAAGAGATCGCCGATTCACTGAACGCTAACCCATAAGTGATTTAAAACCAAATTTAGGAGTACACTATGAAAAGACAAATTATCGAGATTAACCGCGACACCTGCAATGGGTGCGGCCTATGCATTAACGCCTGCCACGAAGGCGCATTACAACTCGTGGATGGAAAAGCTAAACTCGTATCAGATGTATATTGTGATGGGCTAGGAGCCTGTCTTCCAGAATGCCCGACAGGAGCTATTCAAATCGTCGAACGTGAAGCAGTCGAGTTTTCAGAAGAAGCTGTAAACAAGATGAAGGCGGAAAAAGATAAGAAATCGGCAGGAGTGCCTGAGAAAACACCCTTCGGCTGTCCTGGCACGATGGTCAAAACTCTGCACGCTGGAACACCGGCTGTGTGTCCAACCGAGGCGCCTTCGAATGCAACACCCTCATCTCAGTTACGTAACTGGCCGGTACAAATCAAGCTCGTACCCGCAATGGCCCCCTATTTGAACGGTTCATCCCTTTTAATTGCAGCAGATTGTACGGCTTTTGCATATCCAGGCTTCCAAGAAAAATACATGCGGGGAAAAGTCACTCTCATCGGTTGCCCCAAGCTGGATGATGTAGACTATACTCAAAAGCTGACCGACATTCTAAAAATGAATGATATTCAGAAAGTGACTGTCATGCGCATGGAAGTGCCCTGTTGCGCCGGTATCGCGAATGCCGTCAAACAGGCCCTCATGAATTCAGGGAAGATGATTCCCTGGACCGTGGTCACCATTTCGACAGACGGAAAAATCATAGACGAATAACAAACAACCCAACCAACCAAGGAGAATGAGTATGAACGATATGTTTTGCTTTCAATGCGAACAGACAGCCGGAGGAAAAGGCTGCACAAAAGGCGGCGTCTGCGGGAAGAAGCCAGCAACCGCGGCACTTCAGGATGAAGTGACGGCCTCGCTGATTACACTGGCCCGAGCCCTGGAAGGAAAACCCGCCTGTCCAGGCTGTGAATCACTCTTCATGGATGCGCTGTTCATGACCGTCACCAATGTTAACTTTGATGACGCGGATCTTACGGTGATGCGTGACCGCATTCAGAGTGCAGTCGTGAAAGCTGGCGGAGCACCCGCATTCAATCCAAGCGAACTCTTCCACGGCGACCAAGACATCGTATCCTTACGTTCTACCCTTCTGTTCGGCCTGCGCGGAATGGCGGCATACGCCCACCACGCTCGCGTTCTGGGAAAGACGGACCCTGAAGTGTCCGGATGGTTCCAGAAGGGCCTGAAGGCGCTAGGCGATGCTAACACGGTTGACACGTGGCTTGGCCTGATTCTCGGCTTGGGTACGATCAATTTGAAGTGCATGGCGCTCCTCGATGCGGCCAACACCGGCACGTTCGGGACCCCGACACCGACACCTGTCCCAACCTCGAAGGAAAAGGGTCCTTTCATCGTCATCACGGGGCATGATTTACATGACCTTAAGATGTTATTGGAACAGACCGACGGCAAGGGCGTTAACATCTACACCCATGGCGAAATGCTCCCGGGACACGCCTATCCGGAACTGAAGAAACATCCTCAGCTTAAGGGGAACTTCGGCACCGCGTGGCAAAACCAGCAGAAAGAGTTTGACAGCCTGCCCGGCGTCGTGCTCTACACCACCAACTGCATTATGCCGCCTCGTCCCTCCTATGTTGAAAATCTGTACACCACTGCAGAAGTCGGCTGGCCCGGTGTAAAGCACATTGCTGCAGATTCGAATGGGAAGAAGGACTTCTCTTCCATGATCGCCCACGCGATTCAACTGGGCGGCTTTGCAGAAGCTACTCCAGGCGAACCTCTGTTGACAGGCTTCATGCACGGTGCAGTCCTTGGCGTGGCAGATAAAGTGGTCGAAGCCGTCAAGGCAGGCGCCATTAAGCACTTCTTCCTGGTCGGCGGATGCGACGGAGCCAAGCTCGGACGCGACTACTATACCGAGTTCGTGGAAAGGTCACCGAAAGATACAATTATCCTCACATTGGCATGCGGCAAATACCGATTCAATCACCTGCAAGCCAAGCTAGGCGACATCGGCGGTATCCCTCGCCTTCTGGATATGGGTCAATGCAACGACGCCTACTCAGCGATTCAGGTGGCCGTGGCGCTCGCATCGGTGTTTAAGTGCGGCGTCAATGACC
Organism: bacterium; assembly: GCA_037141675.1. GTDB lineage: Bacteria > Verrucomicrobiota > Kiritimatiellia > RFP12 > UBA1067 > CAIZQW01. The sequence continues at coordinate 10,904 of JBAXCC010000030.1, forward strand.
TGCCCCTCACAATGGTGCTCTCCTGGTATGAACAGAAGGCGGTCTGCATCTTGCTGACACTACTTGCTCTCGGGATCAAGAACATCTACATCGGGCCAAGTCTGCCTGCCTTCCTCTCGCCGACCGTCCTTGGTGTGCTGGTTGAAAAATTCGGCCTAAAGCCCATCACAACCGCTGAAGCAGACTTGAAATCCATTCTCAAGACGTGATAGACTATTATCTAACCAAAGGAGGCACACGTGAAAAAGCATGTTTGTTCTGTATGCGGGTATGTGTACGACGGGGCTGTCCCGTTTGATCAACTACCTGCTGATTATGCCTGCCCGCTCTGTGGCGTTGGCAAGGATCAATTCGACGAAGTAACCGCTTAACTCAATGAGGTGATTATGCACAAGTTTTTTATCTGTAAGCACTGTGGCAATCTAGTTGGCCTTGTACTGAATAAAGGCGTTCCCTTGATCTGCTGCGGCGAAAAGATGACGGAGTTAGTACCCAACACTGTTGAAGCCAGCAAGGAAAAACATATCCCTGTTGTTGCAGTCACTGGAAGCACCATCAAGGTGTCAGTCGGGTCAATCCCTCATCCTATGGAAGCGGCCCATTTCATTGGTTTCATCTATCTGGAAACCAAGAATGGCGGACAGCGGAAGAGCCTCCTCCCCGGGAATGCGCCCGAAGCGACATTCGCGCTCATCAACGACGAGGCTGTTGCTGTATATGCTTACTGCAATCTCCACGGCCTGTGGAAGACGCAGATCTAGTACCATTCAACAACACTGGCACAGTGGCCACAACATTCATGGATGGCCATGAATGTTGTGAGTTTTTTAGCTTAAGTGATACCAACTAACATGACATCCTATAAACTCGTCATGCCGGAACAGACCAATCATTATGGTTTTTTGTTCGGCGGAAATCTACTTAAATGGGTGGATGAAACTGCGTGGATGGCCGTCAGCATGGACTATCCAACGCTTCGTTTTGTGACCATCGGCATGAACGCTGTTGAATTCAGGAAAAGCGCACTGTGCGGCTCTATCCTTCGATTCGATGTTGCTATGTCACGCATAGGACGCACCTCAATAACCTATCATGTCACTGTTTACAAACGAGATCTCGGGACTGAGGTAGACGACGAGATGTTTAAAACGGAAATTACCTTCGTGTGCGTCAATGAAGCCGGCGAAAAGATGGAGATCACGTCCGAAGGAGCAGGCTCGAAAGGGTAACAATCGTAATCATCTCGGACAGTTCATTCAACGCCCCAACCGTGTCACCTGTAAAACCCTTGATTTTGGACTGACACATCAGCATAAAGGCAACGTTCAAGACCAGAACCGCGCCAACCGCAATAAGCCCTCGCCACTGAAGCAGAAGCCAAGCAGCCAAGAGAAGAACTGAAAGCGCCCATATTACTTCCCAGAATGACCGATCCCTCTTAAACAGGACACCCATCCCATTCTGACGCGCCGAGGGAAGAATGACCAGCATCAACACCATTGAACACCGTCCTGCCAATGGCGCAACAAATAATGCTTTTGCCCACATGTCCGCAGGCATGGACGCCAACCCGGCCACCTTTAACGCCAGTACACTCACCACCGTCAGGCATCCATACGTCCCAATACGCGTATCACGCATAATCTCCAGGATGCGTTCCCTGTTCCGATGACTAAAGAATCCATCCCCTGTATCGGCAAGACCATCCACATGCAAACCTCCATGGACAACCGCCAGCAAGATGACATAAAGAACAACAGCCACAAAAGGCGGCAATAGCCCCGATGTGAGGGAGACACAACCGCCAACAACACCACCTATTAATAAACCAATCACTGGAAAGAGTGGCACGCTCCGTGGCAAATCATCTTCTGTTTGACGACAAAATGTCGGCATTGGCAGAATAGTCAAAAAACCGATCGCGACCCATAGTCTTCCAAGCATATACAAATCCTCTCTTCGTAGCATTTGAGAAAGCGACTAACTTCACAGGAATAATGGAATACTGGAATGGTGGAATGTTGCGAAAACTGGAACCCAACGCCAGGAAGGGCATGCGTCAACTGGCCTTGGACAAGCAGACGCTCGGCCCTCCCGAGAGTGCATTATTCCAGTATTCCAAGATTCCATCATTCCCCTAGTCTCTCTGCCATACGCACTAAATTCCAGATGCACTCTTCGCCACCATCGCCTCTTCAAAGGTCTTGACCTTTGTCAGCACGGCGACGGATGCATCAATCAGGTTCATGGCCAGAGCCGCACCAGTCCCTTCCCCGAGCCGCAAATTCAAATCCAGCAAAGGTTCTTTGCCGAGACGCTCCAGCGCAACAATATGACCGCATTCGACACTTTGATGCGCAGCAAAAATAAATTCTGCTGATGTCGGACACAGCGTATGCGCAATCAGCGCACCCGCCGTGGTAATCAGACCATCAATGATCACAGGCTTACGTAAGGAGGCCGCGCCAAGAATGACACCTGCAATACCTCCGATCTCAAATCCACCCAGTTTTGCGAGTACATCCAAGGCATCTGCTGGATCTACGGTATTCACCTTGAGCGCTTCTTCGATCACCGCAATCTTATGACTCAATTCCGCGCTGTTCAACCCTGTGCCGGTACCAGTAACAGAAGCAACCGGTTTACCCGTCAGGGCGGCAATCATTGCTGAACTAGGCGTTGTATTGCCAATGCCCATCTCCCCTACCCCGAGAACAGCATACCCTTTCTCTGAAATAAGCTGCTGCGCAATGACAATCCCATTTTCAATGGATTGAATGGCCTGTTCGCGTGACATGGCTGGGCCCTTGGCAATATTCCCCGTTCCCTTTGCAACCGGCATCGAGATGATCGCCCCTGTTTGAGCTATCTCGTCAAGCCCTTTGATAACGCCCATATCCACGATAACCACATCTGTTCTCGATTGAGCGGCCAAGGCATTGATGCCTGCACCCTGGCTCACAATATTCGCAACCATTTGCCATGTCACATCCTGCGGGTACTTGCTCACACCTTCAGCAACCACGCCGTGGTCACCTGCCATGACCACAATCGCCTTCTTTGTGAGGTTTGGTGTGATTGTCCCTGTTTGACCTGCAAGATCAAGGGCCATATCCATCAACCGCCCGAGTGCCCAGTGAGGCATGGTCAATTGATCCAGACGCACCTTTGCTTTTGCGCGGGCCGTAGCGTCCTGAGGTTGAATCGCTGCAAGTGTCTTGTTTAACAAACTCATACTTTTCCTACTCTATTACTTCAGCGTTGAGCGTTGGGCGTTCAGCGTTGAGCGTTTTAAACTCTTAATTAGAAAACAACATCGTACAGCACGGATAGCGCGCAAAGCACGGACAGCAACTTATCCCTTGATCTTCAGCGGTATGCCGCTGACCACGAAATAAACTTCATCCGCGACCGCTGCCATCACCTGATTGCAACGCCCAGCCAAATCCCTGAACCGGCGTGAGAGCGCATCTGCTGGTACAATACCACACCCGATCTCGTTCGTCACAAAGACTAGGGTTCCTTTATGGCAACGGGCAACGCGCAGCAGCGCTTGGGTCAAGCCAGCCATATCGTCCTCATCGAACGTTTCCTTATTCTGCTCCGCATCATACATCAGGTTATTGACCCACAGTGTAAGGCAGTCACAGAGAACCGCATCAAAGTCCGTATGCTGTTCTAAAACCTTTACAAGGTCCATCGTCTCTTCACACGTGACCCAGTTTCTGGACGCCCGTTCTTGCCGGTGCCGTTGAACACGCTCTTCCATCTCGGTATCCAACACGGGTGACGTCGCAATATACAAACGCCGTAGGCCTGCCGCTTCAGCCATCTGCTGAGCAAATCGACTCTTACCGCTCCGGCAGCCGCCTGTCACTAAGACAATTTTATTCATGGGCATTCAATCCTTTCAAAACCGCAAAACCATCCTGCAGTGTCAGTGTCGTGATGGATCCCAAATCAATGTGAAACATTCGATGTTGCTCCGGTAAGAGACCCAGAAAATGACAGAGCAAATAACGAATGACCCCTCCATGCGTCACCACCGCAATGCGCTGCCCCGGAGCAGCGGCCAGTGCGTCGCCGACTCGACAGACACGTTTCCAGAATGTGTCTAACCGCTCGCCACCAGGAAAGCAAAAATCCATGCGATTCAGTGCCCACTGGGTTACCAACTCAGGCGTTTGCGCTTGAATTTCCCCAAAGGACATGCCCTCCCACAAGCCAAAATCAATCTCCTGTAAATCAGCCTCTACAACAATCTCATGCGCTGTTATGTCCAAAAATGGCTGGATGGTTTCACGTGCGCGCAATGCAGGGCTGAGAAAGACTGCATCCAACGCGCCTTCACGCAAACGGTTCGCGATCCACTCCGCCTGTGTGTGTCCAAGCGGAGTCAGCGGCGTATCGGTTCTTCCGATATACCGCTCCCCTGCATGTAGCGACTCCCCATGCCGAATTAAAAGCAACTCCTTCATTATGCATCCTAAAAAAAAACAAAAAAAATCCCTGGTCGCTTCAACAGCGTCCAGGGATTCCGTTTTCAATCCCAGAAAATCATTCAGCTTGATTCCTTTTTCCACGAGGAATCTTGCTATGCATCCCGAAAAGCAGGTCTTCCGACTTCCAGATCATCCTACTCACCGCGACTTCCCATTCGAATGAACAGTGTCAACATGCGGTTTTCGTCCTTGGTTACGGCGGCGGGTCCGCGACGGAATTTCACCGTCTTCCATTTCAAGGCTTGCGCCACTTTTCTCTAAAGCGTCACTTTACTTCATTTCCTGTCTTTTTGTCAACTGCATGTTTATAAAATAAGGCTATAGTATCGACTGCCGATACGTTTTAGGACTTTGTCCCACCTTTTTTTGAAAGGTTTGCGTAAAATGTGCTGGATTACAAAAACCCGTCTGTCGCGCAATCTCGTGGCTCTTCAGCACTGTTGACCGGAGCAATATTTTGGCCTGAGCAAGACGCTGCCGAAGGATTTCACAGCCAAGCGTCTCGCCTGTCTCCGCCTTGAAAAGACGATCAAGCGTCGCCCTTGAAACGCGAAGATGCTGTGCAACTTGCGCCACACCAAAACGCTGATTTAAATGTTCTTTCACAAAGATGAGTGCATCCCGGACAATCGGATTCCGGACAGCGATCAGGTCGGCACTTTGGCGTAGCACGATCCCTTTGGGGGGTATCAATATGGGTTCCCTTACCTTAGGGCTGCCATCCATCAGCGCTTGGAGAAGCTCTGCGCCCCGATAGCCGATCTCCTCAAGATTGTGTTCAATACTAGCAAGCGGGACAGGCTGGTTTTCGCATACCAGCGTATTGTTATCCACACCAAGGATGGCCACCTCGTCAGGGACTGTAATTCCAAAGCGAATGCACGTGTCAAGCACGCGCGATGCATCATAGTCGTTATAGGTCAAAATGGCCAACGGTTTGGGGGCATCCGCCAGCTTTTTGCCCAGCCATTTCGAAAAAGAATCCCAGTCGTCCTGCCTTGCCTTTGGCGCATGCTCTACCCACACCCACTTTTCAGCAGGCGCATGATGGGTAAATCCGCGGTACCGAAGCGCATGGACCGGTGACCAGCGCATTGAAACCCATGCAAAATGCTGAAAGAAGCGCGCTTTGAAATGCTCAGCGGCCATACGTCCTATCGCATCATGATCTCCAATCACCCGTGAAACTTTTATGTCCGGCTGATAGATGCCGAAATCAACCACAGGAATGTGCATCTTTTGGACGTATCTATTCACCTGTTCCCGTGCGCGCAGCACAACCAATGCGCCATGCCCCTTCCAACCCTTTGGCAATTCCAAAAGGTGGTCAACCGTCAGATGCCACTGATGGGTCCTGGCAAAGCGCCCAATGCCAGCATGCAAATGGACATCCAGTATATCCAGCAATAATAAAATATTCCGTTGTTTCATCACTACACGATCCGTTCATGCCATGTTAATCCGCTAAAACGATACGCCTTTGCCCGTTAAAAAACAAGAGCTGTTTTTTGGAAAACAACCAGCTAGTGTAGTGTGATGACTCCGTTCATTTCCGAGTCAGTTGCTTAAAATCATACGTGAGCATCTGGCCTCCGTATGAAAGCGAAAGAATCCCCTGCCCTATGTCTTGACGAACCCATGGGTTATGAAGCATGGGCCAACTGGAATAATCAACGGACTTACCATTAATTTTGTTTTCACCTTTGTAAGGGTCTTTGTGTTGAAGATAGACACATTCGAGGGTATCCCCGTCCAAGGTTGTCACACGCAACAGTGGCTTAGCGTCATTCATCTGCGACACATCAATCTTTACTTTCGTGATGACCGCCTGAATGAAGCGCTCAAGTTCGGCATCCACGCCGCCTCCGGCAAAGGGCTTTACCTCGGACGTTTCCAGTACCCATGCATTTTTCCGCGCATCTACCCAAAGCATGTCATGGACGCCCCATTTCTTGCCCCATGTGTATGGTTCGACGCTATAGAAGGCCATGAGCATGCCACCGGCGTGGCAAAAGACCCAGCCCTTTTTCTCAATTCGTTTGACAATGGAACCCGACGTGGAGAACGGCGCATACAGCTTATAATAGGGATAATTGGCCGGCACCTGATACATGCCCAGTAGCGTCCCCTCATGCTGCATATATTGACTGAAGGGGTTTTCTCCATACCCTAACGCATTCGCCACATTCTCGGAGAGCTTATAGGGCCGTCTCGGATTGTCCATGCAAATCGAAAAGGTTGAGGACGGTTTTAGCGATATCCACTTCACCATATTCCTGCGCGACTCCTTGTAGAGCCCACTCGTAAAGCTCTTCTCCTTATCCCATTGACTGCACAGACTATAGGAAGGTGTATGATAGGTCATCCGCTTCACATCATTGACTGTTGAAATATGCGTGAAGGGCGTTTTGCGGTCCTGCGAAATTTTGACGACAATGTCGGGCAATTGATAGCGGCCAGGTTCAGCCATCCAAAACGAATGAATCCACCCAGTCCCCTGTGCTGCGATAGGCCTCCCGGCGCCAAAGTAAAGCCACGCTGCAGCGGCCGTTGAAGCCATACTGTCTGGACTGGTGTCTGTCGAGTACCAATACTTGGCGCGTGAAGCTGAACCCACGTTATATCCCTGATTCCACGTACACGCAATATCAATAAGCATGGCATCTAAAGCAAACGTCGCCGCCTGTCGCATCTCCTCGTCCTTGGCGAATTCAACGACCATACGAATGGCCGAGAGATTGACAGCAAGATAGATGCTGGCTCCATATTCGCCATGATTCTGAATGGCGATCTCCTTGAAACGTTTCAGCAAACGAGTCTTGGTGGCTGTTTTAATTGCGGTCGCATCAAGCCCGTCCCTGTCGACCAAGTCAGACCACTCCTCAGCAGCCAAGAAGCCTGCACCGTCCATCATCAGAAAATAGTTCCACGCGCCCTTTGCATAGCCTTCCAGTTCACGGTGCCGCCAGGCCGCCACATATTGTTTAATTTTTTGGACAGTAGCCGGGGGTATCACATCTTTGCCCAAGAAGTAGGTGTTCACAAGTGCGACCTTGTCAAAGGGATCCTGCTTGTCTACGTCCTTCTTGGCCTGCGTTAAGACCGCACTCACCGACGCATCCAGCTTTTCAAGCGCATATTTCGTATCCGTATTTAGGAGCAATCGAGCCGCATATGCAGGTGCTGAATGCTTCGGATATGCTTCGTCACGCCCTTGAGGGACTTGGGTCGCCACAAAGCGTACCAAGGCATCGCTCCGTTCGCGATAATCCCTTCCCTGCAGCGTCAACTCCTGAGCAAACGAACCACAACCGACAGCGAGAACCAGCAACAGCACTATAATTATTTTCATATTAATTGCCGGAAGCCTTTAAATCCACCGCTGAATCAAATGTCTCTTTTTGTTGCTTGAGGAATTCGGCCTCTCTGCGCAGGGCTAAGCGATCCGGAAGGTCATGTCGCCACGTGTCGCGGTAGAGTCCTATTTTTTCAAAGGGTATCTCGCGTATCGCAGGCCAGAGGCCGAGGATGTGCGCCCCAGCCTTAGGGCGAAAATCAAGCGCAGCAGGATTTTCAAATCCGGCGTCTGCCATGGACTGGATAATGAGCGGGTCAGTCAATGAGCTGTATTTGAGGTCTTCGGCCTTTCCTGACTTACGGAATGACACCTTGCACGCGACCGACATATTGTTGGTCAGGACATCACCGGTTGGATGTCCCCATCGTTCCGGATTCATCCGTGCCAGCTCTGGATAGCGTAGGGACCATGGAGGTTGTTGGACCTGATAGTCATCAAGCTTTTTTGACATGCCCGGATGATCCTTGTAGCCGCGAGCAAGTCCGCGCGTATCCAGATGAAACCCTGCTGTGACACAGGCAATCGATAGGTTACCTTTGATGATGTTGTCATGGCCTCCGCCGACGAAAGGACCACAGGCGGTGTTATAGCATACGTTATGCACGATCGTGTCGCCGCTGTCACCATCATCCACATAAAATCCATTGATCTGGGGCGAATCGTAAACAAAGTTGTATCGCAGGATATTGCCACGACTCGTCCGATCGAGACACGAATAGAAGGCCCCAACATCTCCCGAATCAAGCGCGGCACGCGCGACTTCATTGTATTCAAAGAGGCTGTCGTTGTTGTTATTGTACAGCACAGCCGCATGGGGAAGGTCATGGAAGAAATTATGGGTAATGACATACCCGACACCTGCTTTACAGTCAATCGGTGGCGCGTAGGTGTTCTGATGACGTCCAATCCGGCAGAAGCGCGAATTGTCAACTATGGATTCCGACGAGAGCAACTTCTTGCGGTCACCCCCTGAAAGTACTACGCCGGACTT
>JBAXCC010000031.1:0-19679 GCA_037141675.1 bacterium
GTCCGTTTATTCGCTTCCCGGACTCGATTGCGAAGGCATTTTCTCGCACTTCCCCTCGGCCTACGATACGAAGTCTGATTTGACCCAGCGCCAGGTCCACGATTTTTGCGCCTTGCTGGAGGCTCTGGCTCGCAGGGGTATGACCTTTGAAAAGCGGCACATTGCCAATAGCGATGCCATTAACAATTTTCCCTGCGCCTATCAAGAGCCATTCAATGTGATTCGCACCGGCATCAACTTGCATGGGTCCTTTGATACGGCAGGACATCGGGCGTTACAACTGGATCCGATCCTGACGCTCAAGACGCGACTGACTTCCATCCGTGACCTGCCAGCAGGGACAGGCATCGGGTATGGGCATACGTATATTCTGAAAAAGGACATGCGGGTCGGGGTGATCTCCGCGGGTTATGCTGACGGACTCCCGCTGGCCCTCTCCAACAAGGGCTATATGCTGATCAGAGGCGTGCCGTGTGCTGTGCTCGGACGTATATCCATGGACTATACGGTCGTCTCCCTTGAACATCTCGATACGGCAGAGATTGGTGACGAAGTCATTTGTCTGGGTGGCGAGGGTGAACATGCGATCGCGGTTGAAGAGTGGGCGCGTATCAAAGGGACCCATCCCTACGAAATCATCTGTTCCTTTGGCAACCGTGTTGAACGGCGGTATCACAACGCATGAACCTGACACCCTATACGACAACATTAACCGATGCAGCCAAGCGGCGCGGTATTCGCGTGAAGATCATCAACCCTGATCCGGATTTGCCGATCTTTGAGCTTTCAAAAAAGGGCAAGACGGTGCGTTGCTTTAATGCGCTGACAGATCTTGTAGGCGCGGCGACGTATCATCTCGTGAACAACAAGCGAGCCTGTCATAACTGGCTGACCTCTCTTCGCGTTCCTGTACCCGCCCAATGTGCTTATGATGATGCGCATCCTGATGTGGCCGAGGCCTTCCTGAAGCAGTATGCGCCAGTTGTCGTGAAGCCGTGCATGCAATGGGGCGGACGAGGGGTCTCCATGGGAGTACGCACGCCGGATGAACTTCAAGCAGCAGTCCGATTTGCGCGCACCTACGAAGCGGATGTGATCCTTGAAGAGACGGTCCCTGGTGACGACCTGCGTGTGATTCTTGCAGGCGGTAAACTGGCAGCCGCGATTCGGCGCAGCCCCGCCTGTGTTGCGGGGGACGGGAAGCAGTCGATCCGGCAACTTATTGTGCGACAGAATGCGGAGCGCCGGAAGATTGACCCGAGCAATCAGATCCCCTGGAATGCGGAGACGCGGCGTAATCTTGTTGAACTTAAGCATAATCCTGACGATGTTCCGAAGCTTGGCGAGGAGGTCCGTGTGCGTCTGACCAATAACTATCATACAGGGGGCACGGTAGAGGTGGTGACCGACCAGGTCCCGAGACGAGCCCTTGCCCTGGCAGAGCGTATTGCGCAAGCATTAAATATTCCGTTGGTCGGCGTGGATTTTCTGATTGATCCAGCCACGAAACGCATGACCGTGATTGAGGTCAGCCCAGATCTGGCGATCTCGCCGCCTGAGGGCGACGTTGTTGCAGAGCGCTTTCTGGATGTGCTCTTCCCGCCTTGTCTGTTCAGCGAATGTTAATAACTCGCTCTTCAAATCGGGGACGGATTGTGGTTTAATGGAATCACCTTATGGCAAGATATACCGATTCAGTTCTCGAAGAGATCAGGGCGCGGGTCGACATTGTTGACCTCATCGGTACCCGTGTGCAGTTGAAGCGCGCGGGTGCGACCTACAAGGGCTGTTGCCCATTCCACAAGGAAAAGACCCCCTCGTTTAACGTGAATCCGAACAAGCAGTTCTACAAGTGCTTCGGGTGTGGCGAGGCCGGCGACATCTTTACGTTCATGATGAAGATGGAGGGGTTGCAATTCACGGACGCTGTCCAGCAGTTGGCGGACAAAGCGGGCGTTGTGCTCAAGCAGGAGGTGGATCCCCATGCGCAGTCGCGCAGTGTACTCTATGCCATCCATGCCGAACTAGCAGCCTTTTATCAGCGTTGCCTGACCGAAACCCAGCAGGCTGAAGCAGCACGGAAGTATCTTGCTTCGCGGTCACTCCCAGATGAAGTAGTGAAGAGCTTCTGTATTGGTTATGCGCCGGCTGTGCCGAGGGATGCGATGCTGCAATGGGCGAAGAAACATAATTTTACGCCTCAGCAATTGGTGGATGCTGGCGTGTTGGTTGCGCCCCAAAAACCGGATCGAGATCCGAATGACTTCTTTCATCGCTTTGGCGGCCGGCTCATGTTCCCGATCTGTGACCGGCAGGGCCGTGTCGTGGCCTTCAGTGGGCGCGTCCTGGACCCGAAGTCGCATCCGGCCAAGTATGTGAACAGTCCGGAAACGGATATTTTTAAGAAGAGTCACATTCTGTATGCGCTTGAGAAGGCCGCCTCGAAGATTGTGAAGCATCCGAGGCGCGAGGCGATTATTTGCGAGGGACAGATTGATGTGATCCGCTGCCATGCCTGCGGCTTTGAGACAGCGGTGGCGTCACAAGGCACTGCCTTTACAGCTGAGCATGTGGCCCTTTTGAAGAAGCACGCCGATAGCGTGGTGCTGGTCTTTGACGGCGATGCTGCAGGCAAGAAGGCTGCAATACGTACGGGCGCCCTTTTTATCGCTGCTGAGATCCCTGTGCGCGTGGTGCGGTTGCCCCAAGGCGAAGATCCGGACTCCTTCCTGCGCAAGCAAGGTCCGGCAGCCTTTCGCGAGGCGCTGGACCAGGCCGTCTCCATTACCGCCTTCCAGGTGGATACTCTGCGCGAGACCGAGGAGCATCCAGACAGCATTGATGCTGTGAATCGTATTTCGCGCGGCGTGATTGACATGTTGGCGGTCTGCCCGAGTGCTGTCCAGCGTTCGCATCTCATCGAGGAAGCGGCTACTCTGCTGCACTTGCCCTTGAGCGCGTTTGAAGAGGATTTCGAACGCTATCGTGAGCAGGCCCGTCAAAAGGCCGAATATGTGGCGCGTTTCAAGGCTGAAGACGAGGTTAGTCGCTCTGCATCTGAAGAGAAGTCACGTGGAGGGGCAGGGGGCGAGGAACGTCCGCCGGATAGCGATGGCGAATTTGTCCCTGAGGATGGCTATTCGGTTGATGTTGGGGAATGGGAGGCTCCACCCCCGCCTGAACCCCCTTCAAAGACGGAATATGAGTTATGCGAGTTTCTTGTGGAGCATGAACACGACAGAGAAGTGCTGCTCTTGATGAGTTCCTATTTGCCCATGGAGATTCTTCGCCATGTCTTTACGCGCACCGTGTGCGGGGCTATACTGGAACAGTGGCGTTCGGGGAGTGATAAGCTGGCAGAGCTGGGGCAGATGATCCAGCCGGAGTGGAAAGAGTTGCTGGGCAGTATCATTGCCAACAAGCAGAAGATGCTCAGCGCACGCGAAGCGACCGCCCTGGATGCGGCAAAGGATCTGCTGCGTCGGCTCTGGATTGACATGTGCCAGCGGACGCGCGACAATCTGGATGCGCATGCCCAAGAGAGCGATTCCCCTCGAATATTGCTGTCGTGTCGCATCTCCCGGCTTCGCAATGATCCGTGGGATCGGGCGCGCGAATTCATGTCGATCGATGATTCGAAAAATCCGCTTATGCCCTCGGCTCGCCCGAAGGCTGACCCGGAATCGGCTGGGGCGGCAACTTCCGTACATGAAGCGGATACCGCATACGAAGTCCCTGATTCAGCAGGATTTCAACCCAGTGAACTCCCTCCTGATGAAATGCCAGGTTGATGAACACCTCAACGGTGGTGGCAACCTGCTGATCATTCGAGAGTTTAATAGGGACGGGCTGTCCTTCCGCTACAACCGACATGCCGTCAGGCGCCATGATACGTGACTTCTGGGTAAAATCACCCTCTCCCATGCACCATCGGTTCATGATGCAGAGACGTGGACAAATCGGCTGGTTTGCGGGATGTGCTAAGCCGTCGAAGATGCCGATGAGCATAAATTTACCGTTGCGTTCCTGGCGGACATCGTCGCAGAGAAGGCTCGATTGTAGGTCTGGAAGCATAAGGTTAGCTTTGTGAGTCTTGTTCAAGCCGCGCGGCATGGGTGAGAACGTACTGTTCGGCTTCCGTGCACCAGAGACCGTTGTTGCGTGCGCAGATCTCCGCGAGGGCCTTGAAATAGGGATTGGTTTCGCCCAGCTTGGCAAAGTCGTTAATCGCGGTCATCGGCATGGATACATGCGTGTAGACCAGACGCTTGCCGCCTGGGATCTTGGTGAGGGTTTTTGTGGTGTCAGATACAGAATCAATGCCACCGACATGTGTAATCATCACGGACGGAGTAATGAGTCCCTGAGCGGCGTAGTTCATCGAATCCTGAAGGTCCTTGGTATTGCCACCGGATGATCCGACAATGTGATGGCCCATGTAGTGGACATCATAGAAGTTGATGGATGCCTTGAAATCTGAATGTGATGGACCTGCAAAGAAGTTCATGCAGCCGAGGAAGTCCAGTAACGCCGAGCCTTGCTCGATAAGTGCCGGAACAGGGGCGAAGACCATGACGTCATTATAACCGTTGCCACCATTGACCGACTTGATGAGTTCGATTGGATTAGGCGCGCCTCCTGTGTTGAGGTAAATCAACTCAACACCGCATTCCTTGGCGTGTTGGACAGGGAAGATCTGTGCTGCACGGTCAAGGCGGGTCTGGTCGATATCCGTGATCACCAGACGTCCAGGGCGGTGTTCCGGACCATGGATAGCCAGGTCGATGGCGCTTAAGCCCATCGGGCCTGCGCCGGCGAGGATGACCATCGTGCCACCTTTTTTAATGCCCATCTGGTGGACATATTCGCCAGCTTTGAAGTGGTAACTGCAGCGATAGGCTCCGACGATGCAGGAGACAGGCTCAGCAATGGAGGACTTATAGTAAGCGTCACCGTCATACGTGAGCAGGCAGTCGAGTTCCAGTACCTCCTTGGGAATCACGATACGTGTGGCATTGCCGCCAATCCAGCGGAACGAATACCCCGGCGCGTCATGTTCACGTCCTGGGATGTTTAGTTGGGGCTGAACGCCGTATTTTTGGCCAACCTTGAACTTATGTTGCCAGTTCTTCCCGACCTTGAGCAGTTTACCACAGAATTCATGTCCAAGGATGATAGGGTTTTGGGCGACATCCTTTGGTACGCGCTTGTGATTTGCGCCTTGAATGGTCGCCTTATAGTCGGACATACAGATGCTGTTGGTCACGATATCCGCAAGAATTTCGTCGTCTGAAATTTCCGGAAGATCAAAACGTTCCAGCCGAAGGTCGTTTTCGCCATAAAGTCGTAATGCTAAAGATTTCATGTTAATTGTTTTCCATGCTTGTTTTTGTTAAGCCGAATTGGGTAAAATAGTACCTTTTTCGGATTGTGATAGCAAGCGAGGAAATAGTAGGAGTTTTAGAAATGTATGTGTTAATTGCTAATGGGTTATTTGGTTTGATCGTCATGGGAATACTTATTGCCACGCACGCGATGCATTGGGGATGGGCTATTTTGCTGGGCATCCTTTCATTTGTGGCAGGCCAGGCTCTTGTCGGCTACTTGCTTCAGCGAAAAGTAAAAGTCGCCATGGAAGAGGTTCAACGGATCATGGTGGATGGGCAGAAACGGATGCAGCAGAAGGTCAAAATGTGGCAAACACGTCCGCCGGGGAGCATGAAGGATGCCCAGCTCGAAATGGAGCGCGACCAAAAACGGATCGTCGAGCAGACCTTGGAGGCGTCAAAGGATCTTGAACGCTTCAATGGCTGGGTGCCGTTGATGAAGAAGCAGATCGCTACGTTGCGCATCCAGTTGTATTGGTCATTGAAAAACTTCAAGAAGGTGGATGAGCTGATGCCTCTCGCGGTCTACATGGAGCCGATGATGATTGGGGTGAAAATAGCGCGCATGTACATGCTCCAGGCGGACATCGCCGAGATTGAAAAGTTTTTCAATAAGCAAGTGATGAAATTGCGTTATGGACAGGGCGCTACGCTCTATTCCATGATGGCATGGATTTATGTTCAGCAAAACAAACTGGACAAGGCAAACAAGGTGTTGATCGATGCTTGTGAAAAAATGGAAAATGATGTCGTCAAGCGCAACCGAGAGCATCTGGCCAATAATCGCGTAGCTCAATTTTCGAATGCGGGCTTAAACGAAGAATGGTATGGATTCCATCTGGAGCAGCCTAAGGTTAAGCAGCAACGGCAGTCCCCCTTTGCAAAAAGGCATTTTTAATACAGTTGAAGATGAAGACAACGAACGGACAATTAGAGCTGGGCGGGTTGGAGGTTAGGTGCTTGATCGGTGACCGTCCGGAAGAGCGTGTGTGTGAACAGACGCTCGTGTTGGATATTGTGCTGACGATGGATATGTCGGCGGTTTTGGCAAGTGATTCGCTGTGCGATACGGTTGACTATGTGGCTGTGGCGGATGACGTACGCGCCACGCTCATCGCACGGCAGTTCAGGATGATAGAATCAGCCGCTGAATGTGCTGCTCAGGTCTGTCTACGCCATGAGCGGGTGGAGGGGGTCTGTGTCCGAGTCGAGAAGGCAGGGGTTGTGCCCGGTCTTCGGGCGGCAGTGGTGACGGTTGAACGTAAGAAAGGAACGGCTTGATGCAGATGCCCAAGAAAGCATTGGTGCTGGCTGCAGGATTGGGGACGCGCTTGCGCCCTTTGACCCTCGTGTATCCTAAGCCGTTGATGCCGGTCTGGAATGTGTCGCTGTTGGAGCATACGTTGCGTTTGCTGGAGTCGTGGGGTGTTGACGAAATCGCTGTCAACACACACTGGATGTCAGAGCCCATCGAAGCGTGGCTGAAGACGCGCAAAGGTTCGGCTCAAACACGGGTGTCGTATGAACCTGAAATTCTTGGGACCGGCGGGGCATTGCGTCCGTTGAAGTCATTTTTGGGGCAGGAACCGTTCTGGGTGATGAATGCAGATATTGCGGCTTCAGTCAATCCGGAGCCCTTAGTCAAGGCGTTTGAGGCGAGTGGATGCTTTGCATCTGCTTGGCTTGAACCCAAGAAGGGGCCGCGTACCGTCGAGATGGATTACGCAGGACGTATTACGTGCTGGCGGAGTCCAACGCCGGGAGTTGAGCATACGTATACCTTCTGCGGTTTGCAACTCCTGTCGCCCCGCATATTTGATTATCTGCCAGAAACTGCATTTTCAACGATTGTTGATGCTTATCAGCGAGCTATGGACTCGAATCTGTTTGTGCGCGGTGTGGCGGTGCCGGGGAGCTATTGGGATGACGCGGGGACGGTGGCTTCCTATCTCCGTATCCATGCAGACGTGAAGAAGCTTGCGCAAGCCAAGAAGCCAGGTGGCGAATGGTATGATGCTACAGCGGATCATTTTTCGCCGAAAGATAAATCTTTTTTCTGCGTTTCGCCGAAAGCGAAAGTGGCGCCGGGTGTGAAGGGCATTGACTGTGTTGTGACGGAGGGTGCAACCGTGTTGGCCGGCACCACGTTAAAGGACTGTGTGATTGCAGGCGGAGTTACAGGGGGCGAACAAAAAAACGGTGTGCATGTCCCTGCGCACCGCGTCTGTGATGCTGCCGTCTGTGAGGCCATTATGCGGATCAAGTGGGCTCCTGAGAAAACGAGCGCCCACTTCATAGGCTCACGTGGCTCAGACCGCTCCTTCTGGCGGTTGTCGGATGGCACGGAGTCAGTCGTTGCCGTTCAATATGCGTTGACGCGTGCTGAGAATGCTCGGTACAGCGGACATGCCGTATTTCTTGCAGATGCAGGCGTGCCTGTGCCGGCGGTGAAGGCAGACCTGCCAAATACACATGTGTTGTTACTTGAAGATTGCGGCGATGATTCCTTGCAACAGCGCATGCAACGAAAGACGCATCCCCAAGATGAACAGTGGTATGCGGCAACGGTTAAAGCACTTGCGCAATTCCATCGTGAAGGAACGCGTTTGGCTAAGGAACGCAAAATCGAATTGGAGCCTGCGTTTGATGCCGCACTTTATGCATGGGAGCATCGCCTCTTCGAAGAGCATCTGCTAAATCATCGGTATGGCTATGATGCGTTACCGGAGGAGGTCGCTGCGGAGTTGAAACAGGTATCGGAAAAACTGTTAAAGATGAAGCAAGTGCTGGTGCATCGTGATTTCCAGTCGAGCAATGTGCTGTTCAAGAAGAGCAAGCCCGTTTTTATTGATTTTCAAGGCATGCGCCTGGGGGCAGGCGCGTATGATTTGGCCTCTCTCCTGTACGATCCGTATGTGAAGCTAAATACGGCATTGCGCACGAAAGCGGCTTTAAGCTACTTGAAGGCCTTCCCTGGAAATAGTGAGGCCGTTGAATTTGTCCGGGAAGGAGCAGTCCAGCGCTTAGTGCAGGCGTTGGGTGCGTATGGAAGACTTGCCCGTGCGGGGCAGTCCCAATTTTTGCACTATGTGTTACCTGCTTTAGAACATTTATTGGAAGTCGCCGACGCCTGTAAACTGGATGCGCTCGGAGGATTAGTTGAAGAATTGATTGCTAGAGAAAAGTGCCGATATGAAAAATAATTTTACAGCTTTTATTGCGCGTGTAAGAAGCGAGGCGCGTCGGAAATCAGGAAGTGTCACGGTGTCGACAACGGGCCGGAATCGCACCTTTGTTGCTTATGATTGGGGATGCGACACGTTTATTTTTGAAAAGGATGCCTGGCATGATCCAGAGGGGCATCAACCTCTGCTGTTGGTACGCAAGAGTGATTTGGTCAAAGGCAGTTCGGGGTATGTGATGACCATGACAAAGGGGAATCATGCGGTTGCGGCGATGCCCTTGCTCTCGGGTATGTTTTGGAATCTGGGACGTATTGCGGTCAAGCAACGCAGCGGTATTCTTGCCTCGAAGGTGGTCTGTGCAAATGTGGTGGATGGCAAGATAGAGATCTCGCAACGCGAAGTGTCGACGGATTTGATTGTGTTAGCAGACGAATGGTTGCAGGCCGTTGGCTTTATGTTGGATGAGATCGTGATGATTGAGCGTGACGATTTAACGCTGGAGTATTATCGTCAGCTGGGGCAGGAGTGGCGCGTAAAGCCTTTGGCGTGGACTCGTAAAGAGATGGAGTTTGCTATCCAGGCGAGTCGCAAGCGACTGAACTCGCCATTGCGGTATTATCACAGTAGCAAGGGTGTTCATTTTCTCTCCTACAGTGAGTTCCATAAAATAACTGAATGGGCAACCTCCGATTATGCGAAGGCCATGTCCTGCCTCCATGAATTAGTATCCGTTGCAGAAGGCGAAAAAAAATCCTATGTTCGGACGCCCAAGTTTCATGGGCACTACGAGATCGAGTTTTTTGGACTTCAGCGTGGCGAGGCGTTTCAGCGCCTGATTCCCTCCGTCGAACGCATGCTGGAATGGATTACGTTGGGGATGATTGAACAGCAGGATGTCGTGACCAGTATTCAGGCGCTTGATGAGTTGTTCAGGGCCTCACTGGAGCGTCCAGAATTGGAAAATGATGCGGATGAAGATTTTATCGAAACACTCTATATGCATCTCACAGGTGCAATTTATGCGGCACACTCCGATTTTTCAATTTCGCCCGCCTTTGATGATCGCCGAACCGCGCTTCCAGGCGCGACCTATTGTGGAGGCCGTCCACAGTTTCATTCTGGTGCGGATGAGCGGACGCGTGTTCTGTTAGGGAATATCGAGAAGATGACGAGCCAGGATGAGTCTATTGAGTATGCAAATGTCTATGAATTGCGTATTCATGAAGATGTCTTGTTAGGTTCTGGCGTGACACGCGAAATTGTCTTCAAGACGAACCGTCGCCCCTTATGTACAAGTTTAATCGAGAAACGATTGAAGCTAAAGAAGCTTGGGTATGGCAGTTATATGCTTGCGCGTGTATACGCCTTTAAGGAATTAGGGGTCAATTTTGGCGACTACAAGCTGTTGCGGTGGATGGAGAATACTACGGGTAGTGAGGTGAATTCCTTTATTCGAACACGCTATCCAGGCGATTCGCTCGAAGACATTCCTGCCCGCTTGTTTGTCAAACTGGATGACATGGGGCATGGGACGACCGGGGAAGATCCTGATGTGGTACTCGCACTGGGTGCATTGCTGGGGAGCGCGGCTGGACAGAACATGGTCCTTAAAAAATACTTGCCGGATCTGAATAGTTGCCGTTTTGGCGAAGGGAAAGAGATTTTTGAGTTTGAGTATGACATTAAGCAGCGCCGTGAAATGCCCACGCATGTCAGCATCTGCTCGATACGGGGCGCCTTGGGATGGCCAGATTTGTCGCGCAATCAGAAGAACCTTGATTCGATTGCTGCGTTTTATTTGACACGCTATGCGGAGGTGCTTGTACAGTATTGGAAGAAACATCGCGAAGCTGTTACGATGGATGTACTCGCGTCTCGTTTCTTTGATGGATTTGCCCTGAAAACGCGCGAAATTCAACGGAACTATGAAGTGAGGCGTGAACAATTCGATGCTTTTGATCCAGGGGTTCGTGCGCAATACCATTTTTCTGAACAGTGGAAGTTTGCTTTGTGGACTTTGTATTTACAGGCAAAATATCTTGAGAAGCTGCGCGACAAGTTTTTTGAAATCCTGAGCCAACTGATGGTGAAGGAGCAGGCATGATTATGTCAAAGACCTCCGATGGTCGGCGATGCGCATTTTCACCTTCTCAGAAACTACGGGTGATCCAGGTTGAGGTCACAGATTCAGCACGCGAATTGGAGCGCAGTCATTTGTGCGGGCCAACCGCTGGATTGATTCAGGCTGAGGCCCTTGCAGGCGTTGCACTTTTGGGCATGGACTTGACAGAGCCGAATGAGACTGTGACATTGGGAATGCGTGTAACAGGGCCCTTGGTCGGTTTGCTGGTTGAGAGCTCTACTGAGGGTAATCTGCGTGGGTATACGCAGGTCAAGGTCATGAATGATTTGGATGCTGCTGAGGAGCTTGATACGTCAGCCGCGATGGGGGATCAGGCGGAGGTGCAGGTTATTCGCTCGTCGCCAGGAAAAATTTTGTCGAGTGCGTCTCTTGATGTCACCCCCGCCTCTGTTTCCCGCAGCGTAGAGGCGTATTACAAGCAATCCTTGCAGCGCCAGGTATGGGTTCAGACCAGTGCTCTTGCGTATGGGGCATTTATTGATTCTGCCCGTGGCTTGTTGGTCGAATGCCTGCCAGACGGTGATGTTGTGACATTTCGGCGTATCGAAGAACTCTTCACAGACGGCACTATTCTGGAATGTCTCGATGCCGCATCATCTCTTGAAACAATTTGTTCAACGCTCGGGTTGGATGATTGCACGATTGAAGAGGTTTACCCATTACGTTTCGCTTGCCGGTGTTCTGTTGATCGCGTGCAAGGCATGCTGAGCGGCCTCCCGACAGAGGATCTGCAGGCGGTACTTGAAAAGGCTGAGCCGGTCCAGATATTCTGCCACATGTGCGGCAAGGGTTATCGTGTCGAACCGGATTTTGTGCGACAGGTTTTAGAGGCGAGGAGAAAAGACGATGATAAATAGAAGCAGACGTTTTGTATGGTGGTCGTTGCTGCTCGCAGTGCCCGCAGGTATCTTGCTTTATGCGTTCGCCGCACTATTCGGCAACTTGAACCAGGATGAAGGCTGGTATTTGTATGCGGCAAAGCAGGTATCCGAGGGTGCAATGCCGTATCGGGATTTCTTTTTTACGCAGGGACCTGTCATGCCTTATGTGTATGGCGCGCTGGAGCGGGTGTGGGCCCCGATGGGAGTGCTGGGAGGGCGATTGCTCACCGTCTTCTTTGGCGTTTTTAGCTGCATAGCCACAGCGTTTCTGGCTCGTTGCGCGGTGTCACGAGATCGTGCATTTGCAACAACGGTCATGGGCGGTGCATTAACGTGTTGCAATGTGTATCACGTCTATTTTACGACCATTCCTAAGACGTATGCGTTGGCATCCTGTCTGATTATGGTCGGATATGTGCTCTTGGCTGTTGGTGCACGTGGACGCGCCAAGTATCCTGCGTGGGCGCTGGCGACCAGTTCATTGGCCTCAGGCCTTTTGATTGCGCTGGCAGCGGGAACGCGTCTCTCCATGGGAATGCTGTTGCCCATTACGGCCGTGGCCATGATGATTACGTGGCGCCAGACAGGAAGGACCTGGCTTTGGTTCTCGATAGGAGGTGCACTGGGTCTTGTATGTGTCTATCTCCCTGCCGTGTTGTACGCGCGCGATGAATTTATTTTCGCTCAGACATTCCATGCCTCGCGTGGCGGACGCGATCTCTTTTTTATGGTGGGCTCTGTCTCGCGTATTGTGAGATTTTATTTGCCTGTTGCCATGCTCGCTTCCGCATTGATCGTGTTCCAGGTGTTTCGTAGTAAGCATGCGGTTCATTCTAAAACACGTCCAGGATTGAATGACTGGCCCTTTATTTGGTGTATCGCGTTTATTGGTGTGTTTGTGGTTCAGTTGCTGAGTCCCTATCCGTATGATGATTATCAGGTGCCGGTGATGGGGCTGCTGATCGCGGCTGTTGTGGGCTGGGTCATGCAAGTCGTCCCCGAGGGGTTATGTGGCCGCGTCTGCCTCTTTGTGACTGTCCTTTCGTTGGGCGCCACCTTTGGTTCAGCCTTGCCGCAAGAATGGCTTGTTGCGCATCAGGATCGCTTCTGGGCAATCAAAAAGATGCAACCTGACGTGCTGAAGTTACGCACCGTTGTTGCCGAGCAATTTTCAAAGGACAAGCTACAGCTCTTCACTCAGGATATTTACTTGGCTGTCGAGTCAGGCAAGAAAGTACCGCAAGGCTTGGAGATGGGACCTTTCTGCTACTTCCCCGGATTATCGGATGCTGATGCTGCAAAGTATCATGTCATGAACAAAGCGCGCATGCTGGAGGTGCTGGAGCATGCGCCATGTTCCATGGCGGCTGTGAGCGGATATGGCTTTGCCGTGCGCTCGCCTGTTATGGATGAAGTGCCCGCTGAAGATCAGAAGCTCTTTCGCGAGGCTCTATTGCGCAACTACACGCCGACGAAAACGATCGAAGCCTTTGGCCAGAACAGCACAACGCTAGAAATTTATTCGCATAAATAATATGAATGAGATGGATACAATTAACCGGCAGGCCGTCGCCTTAACCATTGCCGGGAGCGACAGTGGCGGGAATGCTGGCATCCAGGCTGATCTGCGAGCCTTTCGCACCTTCGGCGTGCATGGATGCACCGCTATCACAGCGTTGACGGCTCAGAATCCTTTTGGCGTACGTTCCGTGCTTGTTGCCGATGCCGCGTTTATGGGGGAACAGCTAGATGCCGTGCTCGATGTATATGGCATAGGCGCTCTAAAGACGGGGATGCTGGCAACAGCAGAAATCATCGAAGTCGTTGCGAACCGGCTGTCATTACATAACCGCATTCCCAAGGTCATTGATCCTGTGATGATAGCGACCAGCGGTGCATCGTTGCTGGAGGAGGATGCCGTTGAAGTGTTGTGTAAACAATTGTTGTCTCTTGCGACACTCCTGACCCCTAATCTGCCTGAGGCCGCTGTCTTGCTGGGCAAGACCGTCTCGACATCTGAAGAGCAGCGCGATGCTGCGCAGAGATTGTCGGATATGTTCGGAT
Organism: bacterium; assembly: GCA_037141675.1. Lineage (GTDB taxonomy): Bacteria > Verrucomicrobiota > Kiritimatiellia > RFP12 > UBA1067 > CAIZQW01. Next base: position 13,661 of record JBAXCC010000031.1, read on the forward strand.
GTGCGGTGCTGGTCAAAGGCGGACATGGCACTGGGATATGCGCGGAAGATGTATTGTTCGATGGCGAAAAGCTCTCACTCGTGTCCAGTCCGCGTATTGAGCAACCCTTGTCAACACATGGCACGGGCTGCTCCTTGAGTGCGGCGATTACAGCTTCCATGGCCTGCGGAAACGACGTGCTCACGGCCGTTGTTGAGGGCAAGGCGTATGTCTATGAATCCATCCGCACAGGCGTGTACGTGGGGGAGGTCGCCACGGTCCTTGGAACCCCGCAACGCTTACCCGTCGATCAGATCCGTATTCAAACTCTCTGAGATGAATTCCTCATATACACTTGCCTGCCACGCACGATTCAGTGTGATTGACTTTGAAACAACCGGCTCGGTGGCCGGTTATCGGATTGAGCCATGGCAGGTCGGTATAGTGAGCGTGGAGCAGGGGGTTGTCCGAGGCGAGACGCAATACGAATCGCTGTTTCGAATTGATGACAGACCCTTTAATGTGCGCGCGCCTGGACGTCATGCGCTGATACGCGACCAGCTTGCTGTTGCTCCGACACCCAGCGAAGTGTTGCCAGAGCTTGTCCAGCGCTTGTTTGGTGTGCCTGTTGTTGCACATAACATGGGAACAGAGCGGAGCCAGTTGCTCGCCATGGCGCCCTTGCATAAGTTCGGCCCGTGGATTGACACGCTGAAGTTGGCGCGAAATGCCTATCCCACGCTGGAATCAAAATCATTGGAAGATGTGATTGATGCGCTAGGGCTTCGCATGCGTGTAGATGTGATGTGTCCGGGACGATTAGCCCATGACGCCCTCTACGATGCTGTCGCCTGCGCAGTCCTGCTGGAGCATTTTCTGACCTTGCCCGGCTGGGAGCGTGTGACTGTCGAAGCGTTGGCAGAAACGTAAATATCCATTCGCTTATGAGACGTGATGTGTCTCCGCGAATAGAAATATGCTCAGTTGGCGAACGATTGACACGCCTAGCTCTGGAGGAAACTACGACCTCGTCAAACTTTGTCAGGCAAAAGTCGAATTCACCTTGCCCCACTATTGTGACCGCTCGTTAAGCAACCCAGAATATATCGTGCGCCAACTGCCGGATTTTTCATGCGAACAGATACTCACCGGCATAGCGCACGAAACGATCATCCGGTGAAGTAAACGTAGGCCCCGATGATAAACGCCATGATGATCCCGGAGGCCAAGACTTCCTGCCAGCCCCAGCTGGCCAGCGTCTGAGAGCGGTTCTCGTCGCTGGTTGTGGCGAAGGTGAGCCCCTTCAGCTTGGTGTAATCCGGGACAGCCGTCAGGTAGCTGACCGCGACCATGGTGATGGCCGAGATAATCGTGATCAGGATGCTGAAGTACTGGAAGTTGATGTTGTTGACGATCCACAGGAAGGAGCCTTCAGGATAGCTTTTGAAGACACCCAGCGTGATGGGGGTGTCCACTGCCATGCGGAAGAGTCCCACGATGAACCCGACAATCATGGCCCAGAGGCAACCCTGCCAGTTCAGTCGCTTCCAGAAGACGCCGAGGAAGAAGACCACGAAGATGGGGGGCGCGAGATATCCTTGGACAGACTGAAGGTAGCCGTAGAGGCCGTGGGCGCCCTTGACGACCGGCAGCCATGCCAGCGCAATGGCGACCATGACCACGGTGGCGATCCGTCCCATTCTGACCAGCTGGTGCTGCGTGGCCAAGGGGCGCATCTTTGCGTACAGATCCACAGTGAAGAGCGTCGAGCAGGCGTTGAACACACCGGCCAGCGAACCCATCAGTGCCGAGAGCAGGCCCGCCACTACGATGCCGCGCAAGCCCACAGGAAGCAGATACTGGACCATCAGAGGGAATGCGCCTTGTGCCGCGCCAGGCTTTGCAAAGGCTGCTGAAAGTTCGGGGATCTTGTTGCCCTGGGCCAACGCGTAGCAGATCAGGCCAGGTATGATGAAGAGGTACACGGGGAAGAGCTTGAGAAAGGCTGCAAAAATACTGCCCTGCCGCGCTACCCGCTCATTTGGGGCGCCCAGGGCGCGCTGCACGATGTACTGGTCGGTACACCAATACCACAAACCGATCACAGGCGCGCAGATTGCCATGCCGAGCCAGGGGAAGCGGTCATTGAAATACCAGGCGATACGACCAGTCTCCTTCACAGGCTCCCACGTGCCTTCCATGCCGGCTGGGATCAGCGGTTTCCAAAGGTTGAACATTTCGGACCCGCAGATCGAGCGCAATTCGTGCCAGCCGCCCAGCTTGTTAAGACCGTAAAAGGTTAGGAGGGCAGAGCCGCCGATCAGCACCACCACCTGCACGGCGTCATTGTAGGCCACCGCGCGCATGCCTCCCAATGCTGTGTACATCCCGGTCAGAATAATGACCGCGATCGAGCCGATCCAGAAGCTGTCGATCAGATGGCTGCCGACGTGCAGATGGATTTCAGGGAGCAGCGTGGCGAACACGACCCCGCCTGCGAAGATGCCGACAGCGATCTTGGATACGATGAAGGTGATCAGTGAGACGATTGAGAGCACGTAGCGGGATGCTGGCGAGAAGCGCTTTTCCAAAAACTCAGGCATCGTGAAGACAAGCGAGCGCATGTAGAAGGGCACGAACACCCAAGCCAGCACCAGCAAGCACCAGGCGTGCAATTCGTAGTGGGCCATGGCGACGCCGTCAGAAGCGCCGGACCCGGCCAGCCCCACGATATGCTCCGACCCGATGTTCGAGGCGAAGATGGAGGCGCCGATCACCCACCAGCTCAGGTTGCGGCCAGCCAGAAAATAGTCGTCGGCCGTGTCCTTGCCTTTTTTGACAACCCACCAGGCGACGCCCAGCAGCACACAGAAATAGAGGCCGATCATCAGCCAGTCCAAGCCGGCGAGGGTTGGGGCAGACGGGACAACGGTTGCAATGCAGTACGAATTGAACATGGTTCCTCCTGACGTTTAGTGTTAGAATCTTACACGATTTGCGCTTTGAAAGCAATTGTACTTCTCGCAAATTTCATTGCACTTTTCGCAACGCATCCCTTCTCCTTAAAGAGGTCCTCTTTCAGCTAAACTAAGCCGTTCGAAGGCTTGTTGATGAATGAAATTGGGACTTGTCCAGCCCGTCTCAAAACCAGTATAATGCGCGCAGTACATGCATGGCTTGCAGAACGAAGCAAGGTGGTCATGACGTAACGTGGCAACATGATGTTCAATGACGAATGAAGAAGTTTTTTCTCTTTATAATAGGCCTCCTGATCTTGCCGTTGTGTGTCGCCATGACATGGACGGTCTTGGATGTGTTGCGTAATGCGGATAGTCGCGGGTCGATGTTTTCGCTTGAGTCCGGCTGCCTTGCTTTAGGTTATGGAGTTTGGATACTCTGCTGGTTCTTTTTGCCGCAACCGGTTCGCGTGTATATTTTAGGCCACGAGCTGACACATGCCTTGTGGGCGATTCTCTTTGGAGGCAAGGCTAAAAATTTGAGCATCACGCCCTCTGGCGGCAGTGTGAAGGTGACCAAGTCGAACGTCTGGATAACATTGGCCCCGTACTTCTTCCCCTTTTACACCATGATATTAATTGGTATCTTTTTGTTGGTGAAACTGTTCATGGGCTCTGTTCCCTATCCGTTGGTCTGGCTCTTCTTTCTTGGCTTTACATGGGCCTTTCATTTCACCTTCACGCTTCAAAGCCTCTTGACGAGTCAGCCTGATATTCAAGAGTATGGCCGTCTCTTTTCGTATTCGCTCATCTACCTGCTGAATGTTGCCGGCATCGCACTCTGGATTGTCTGTTCGATGTCAGTCAGTCCGCGGTTCCTTTTCGACTCCTGGGTTTTCCGTACGAGGCAGGCCTATCAGCAAACAGGCCTTTCCATTGCTGATGGCGTGAAACGGGGGATTGAGTGGGGCATGAAGAAATAAAAAAGACGCACGGCCCAAAGGCGGTGCGTCTTTTTTGATGAGACAAGCGGAATTACTTCGCGATGACGCGAACCATTTCCAGAACCTTGTTGGAATAACCCCACTCATTGTCATACCAGCTGACGATCTTAGCGAAGGTCGAATCCAGCATGATGCCAGCTTCGGCGTCGAAGATCGAGGTCTTGGCTTCGCCACGGAAATCAGTCGAGACAACCTTTTCTTCCGTATAGCCGAGGACACCCTTGAGTTCGCCTTCGGAAGCTTCCTTCATCGCTGCCTTGATGGCATCGTAGGTGGTTTCTTTTGCGAGCACTACGGTCAGATCGACAACCGAGACGTCCGAGGTCGGAACGCGGAATGCCATGCCGGTAAGCTTCTTGTTGAGCTCAGGAATGACCTTGCCGACAGCCTTGGCTGCGCCGGTGCTGGAGGGGATGATGTTCTCGAGGATGCCGCGTCCGCCGCGCCAATCCTTCATAGACGGTCCGTCAACCGTCTTCTGTGTCGCTGTAGCGGCGTGAACGGTGGTCATCAGACCCTTGACGATGCCGAACTTGTCGTTCAGGACCTTGGCGATCGGAGCCAGGCAGTTGGTCGTGCAGGAGGCGTTCGAAATGATGGTTTCGCCAGCATACTTCTTGTCGTTCACGCCGAAGACGAACATCGGGGTGTCGTCCTTCGAAGGGGCTGACAGGATGACCTTCTTAGCGCCAGCGGTAATATGTTTGGTCGCTGTCTCCTTATCAAGGAACAGGCCGGTGGATTCAATGACGATGTCTGCACCGACTTCGTTCCACTTCAGCTCGGCCGGATCCTTCACAGCCGTCAGGCGGATCTTGTTGCCGTTGACGATCAGGTTGGTGCCTTCGACCGAAACCTCGCCCTGGAACTGGCCATGGACCGAGTCATACTTCAACATATAAGCCAGGTAATCCGGGCTCAGCAGATCGTTGATGCCGACGATCTCGATGTCTTTTGAAAAATTCTTCACTGCCGCGCGAAACACCATGCGTCCGATACGGCCGAAACCATTGATACCCACTTTGATTGCCATGACGTATTTCTCCTTGATTTTGTCAGCCGCAGTCGCGACTTACGCTTCTTTCCGTGTTCATTATATGGTGCTCGGGACAGGACTCGAACCTGCAAGGGTTTCCCCACTAGCACCTCAAGCTAGCGTGTCTGCCATTTCACCACCCGAGCGGTAAAAGAAGGGCGATACTTTACTGGTTTCCTCGAAAAGATGCAAGTACAAAAACATCTGGTTTTCCTTATTTCAACTTTTGTTTATCAGCAATATGATCGACGCATAAAGCCTATACTTGACCTGCAGGACGAGTTGGAGTATTTTAATACTCATCTAAACAGCGAAGGGATTTTATGAGTTTTATGAAGCATTATTGGTTGCCGCTTACATTGTCTTTGGTGGCAAGCATGGCGGTTATAGCGGAGGAGGGGACGAAGAAGGAACTTACAGTCCCGTCCGCGGAGGCTATCAAGACGTTTGTGACAACGGCAAAAGAAAAGCCGGACAGCAAGACGTCGTTTCAGTTCAATGCGTTCTTTAAGCCTGCAATACTTCCGGCGCGTTCAATGGAAATCTATCGTTCAAAAGGAAAAATCCCCTTTGCCGTTTCTGTTGAACTACTGAAGAAGATAGAGACGGAAGATGGCGTGGAATCACAAAACGTTTTTGAGGGCGCGGCTACTATTATCGTGGTAGATGACACGGGAAAGATCGTTACCGCGAAAAAAGAAGACATGTCTGCATTGTGCCCGTCCTGATCAGGCGCAGGTGGTTACCTCGGTGAGGTGACAAAAGCTGGCGACTACAAAGCATATGTATGGCTGACGTTTGAGAAAAAGACCTTCGGCCGTGTCTTGGAGCTTACGCTCAAGTAACAGTGCTCACAGGGTGCAAAGAACAGGGCATCTGTTGTCTAGGGTCGTTTGAAACATTGTGGGCTTAGGAGGTGCGCATGGGAATGTCATTTTTTATTATTGCAATCATTGCCGCTGCTGTGATGGTCAGCGTGTGTTTTGGGTGGCTGATTCCGCTCATTGTTGGAATCGTTAAGTGGCGTCGCAAGACAGGTGGCA
>JBAXCC010000032.1:0-19580 GCA_037141675.1 bacterium
TCTTGATCCTTTTCGATGCCAATGGCTCTATATTTTCGACCAACACGAACAGATTGCAAATGAGCAACTTTCTTGAAGTGCAACGAGGGATGGAGGGGATTAGTCTTTAGCAACTCGAAATTGTTATCTGCCAATTTCTGAATATCGACCGGCAGATCGAAATAGCATTTCCAGAATCGGGGACTTGCGTGGTGGTTCACAGACGTGTACACCTGCTGGCTTTCAAGTCCTTAATGGCTTCGGCAGCCAATACGTCCAGTTTTCCGCTTTGGACATCCTGCTCAAAGTTCTTTTCCCATACACTTGAAGCGTACTCATCAAACCATGCACGAAAAGAGTAGAGCTCATTCTCAGGCAAGCCCTGAACTGCTTTTTCTATTTCTTGAACTGTTTTCATAAAGATAATATAAACCTTTTGACCCTCGAAAAACAAGATTGTTTTTCGGTTATCCAGCAATAACAAAGCACTCCACAGGAGAAGAATACTGACGCTAACTTTGTGGCGATGAGGAGTCTTCGTTTTGCATGGAAGTTGAAGTCGCATTAAAGGGCCGGGAAGGTGGAGTCATTTTGTTTGCGTCCCATGACTTAAACTTCTCTTGCCAGAATCGAGGTTTCAGAATAAATGATGTTGCTATTCCAATCAGTATCAGTTCAACGATCAATGAGACACGCTGCGAATAAAGATCGGGATTACTCCCCATCACATCATAGACCTTATGTTGGATGTATACGGCTTTGTCAACAGCAGGGCGAAGATGCGTTGCAAACAGATAAAGTCCGAGGACCCTGAATACGACTTGTTCAAGTTGCGCCTTATCGATTTGTGTCACGATCGACTCTTGTTCAGACTTACAGATATCAGAAGCAAGGGACTTTGCAAATTTGAATGCCAGCCAAGCAAAGATAACCCCTATGCTGATAAAAACGGAGAGGGTGATGGCGAACCATATTTTGTCCCCCATATATTGCCAGTGTGTCTTGAGATAAAATGGAATATACACGAATGTTGTATAGCAAATGTAAATGGCGATGACCTTCATGGCTACCGCTGTCAGCTGTCTATTTGTCACGGTGATTCCTCCTTATTAGAGAGCGCCTACTTCCTCATTACTTCAATTCGACGCTTGCCTGTCCATCGAAAGGATTTGTTCGAATGGCAAGCGAATACAGATACGGATAATCACGGGCTAAATGCTTCAAATAATCGATCCAGCACACCAGAATGAGCTGATACATCCGTTTGATATCCCCGCTCAGATGCTTGTAGTCAGCCTCACTCAAGTTGTTAGTTGTCTTACGGTGCGCAAGCTCGTCTGTGACGTGGAAGGTTGCCCATAGCATATCCGTGAAGGATTCGTGCTCCAGAAGATTCTGATTCTGAAGAAGGCTTAATAAAAAGGGCCTTTTGCCGATCAACATTCTCTTCAGTGCTTCCAGATCGCCCTTGGTACTGTCGATTCCACTTTCATGCTTCACGATGTTCATTCTGATTGTGCTGTAGTCTGGTTCTTTCCACGTGTTGGGGTGCGCCAGCTTCTCCCGAATCTCATCACTGCTTTGATCAAAGGCGATGCAGTGCTTGATGACCTCCATCCCGACCTCGCTGAAAAATGTACCGATTGCCATATTCAGATGATTAAGGATCACTTGCTTTGCCCTGTGTTCAAGAAGACGGTTGAGGATGAGTGCGACAATCAGGACATTCAAAAAAAGAAATGCAATATCCATGATGAGATAAAAAAATATGTTTCGGGCATCCTGAAAGATTGCGTAATGAAGACCATAGATACTTATGGACAATGCACTAAGGGCGAGTGCAAACCTAAATTGCCAGCTAAAAACGTGTTTCATGATTGTGGATATCCCTCGGGTTCTGTTGAGGCGCTCATGGGGTTTAAGAATAACACACTCGCCTCAAAAAGGCTAATTCCCTTTTTTTGAGTCATAATTAATGACAAGATCGTCATTTTAAAAGCGTTGTAACTGTCATCTTGATGGTGTTTAATAAAGTAAAGCAAACATCAAAAGGAGATGTAATATGAAACACGCGACCTATTTCCCCTTCTTCATGACTTCCTGCATCTGCTTGAGTCTTACCGCACAAGCAATCGAATCCAAATCTTATCCCATCGTTGAGACGGGGCAGGAGGGAATTGGCTTAAAGGCGACATACAAGGACAACAAGGATGGGACGATCTCTGATCTTTCAACTGGACTGATGTGGGTGAAGGAGCGCAGCGAGCGTCTGCCGTGGAATGATGCCGTGGCTGGAGCGAAGACCTGCAAAGTTGGCAATTATTCAGACTGGCGTATGCCCACGATTAAAGAACTCTATTCTCTGATCTTGTTCACAGGAAACGACGGACTTGGATTTAACACAACTGAAGGATTCATCCCCTATATCAACACCAACTATTTTGGCTTCATCTATGGCGACATCAGCAAAGGCCAGCGTGTCATCGATTGCCAGGACTGGTCAGCGAACGTTTATCTCGGACCTGATTTTCGAGGAGCACGAAAAATCTTCGGCGTTAACTTTGCTGATGGACGCATAAAAGGATATTCAGACACGTCGCCACGAGGAGCCGGAATGCCCCTGAAGTTGTATGCGCGTTATGTACGCGGCAATCCAAAGTACGGGAAGAATGATTTCATCAGCAATGCCAATGGCACGATCACGGACAACGCCACAGGATTGATGTGGTCAAAGGGTGACAGCAAAAAGGGAATGAACATAGCAGACGCTGAAACATGGATTAAAGGGCTCAACGCAAGCAAGCACCTCGGTTTTACTGATTGGCGCTTGCCGACCTGCAAGGAACTCCACAGCATCGTGGATTATTCGCGCTCCCCGGACTCCTCAAAATCAGCAGCTATAAATCCCTTGTTCAACGTAACCAAAATTACGAACGAGGCGGGACAGGAAGATTATCCTTGTTATTGGACATCCACAACACACGGCACAATCCCACGTCCAGGTCCAGCCGGCAGCGCAGGTATTTACATTGCCTTCGGCCGTGCCATGGGATTTATGTTCGGAAAGTGGACAGATGTGCATGGCGCCGGAGCTCAGCGCAGTGACCCCAAAGCAGGAAATCCAGCAAACTTCCCGAAAGGCCGTGGTCCACAAGGCGACGCTATCCGCATTTACAACCATGTGCGTCCTGTAAGGTCGACAACCAACTAAACTGAAATAAACGCTGGACGATTTTTTACCGTAAGGAACGCAGAGAACTCAGAGAAAGAAGATAAATATCCAAATTGACGGACACGTTACCGACTCATGAATTGACTGACAATGTCCTCGACGCCGGAGGCGACGGTTACATGATTCTTTCCTAGAAGCTCATGGAATTCAACATACGGATGTTTGAGCGCACGCAAGCTGGCGGCCATTAATTCATTTTCTTCGACACGACAAAGGAACTCTATTTTTCGATCACCTGTAATAATACAGATCGGCGGAAGGTTGGATGAACAGTAATAGAGCGGCGCTTCAGGCGTGATGAGCGGGCGATATTGTTCGCCCTCCATCTTTAGCATCTTCTTGACATTGAAATGAGTTGTTACCTGCGCACTGATCGGGATGAGACCGGCCAGATCATTCGGCGAAAGCCCATACGGCTTCAACCAGCGGGGATCCATTCCTATCATAGCCGTCAAGTAACCGCCTGCAGAGTGACCGCTCACAAAAATCTTCTTCGGATCACCGCCATACTGCTTCGCATGCTGGAACGTCCACGCCACTGCGGCTGCCGCATCTTCGACAAAGGCTGGATAGGTTGCCTGAGGCGAAAGACGATAGCCTGCAGTAACGATGACCATCGCATCTCTATTTACCTTCGGAAAATGTCTGTTGCCACTTGTCAAGCCACCTCCGTGGAAGAAGACCAGCACTGGCAGGTTCGTTGCGCCGAAAGGCGACGAGACATCCACCTTGCACCGTTCCATCCGATAGGCGTCATCCGACGAGGCAGTATAGGACCGGTTGGTCACCACTGAACGTTTGCCGAGTGATTCAAGCACCCCTCTTGCATCCTTGCATTTTCCTGCGAACAGAAGCTGTGATGCGTGTTCTAAGCGATTACTGACCGAAGCATCTTTCGCATGTTTCTTTCTCGACTCGTACAAACGAACAGGCAGTCGCATGTCGTCCGGAGTATACGTGATGCGCGACAGTGCTGACTTCTGGATGTGCTCAAGGTATCGATAGCTCATGTGCCGTGTAGGCTCAATCACGGTACCTTCTCCATAGTCATTCCATGTCACAACTTGAATAATGGGCGATTTCCCCTTTTGCGCAAGGTCAAACGTCTCCTCAAAGGTCTTGCCCTTCTGCGCATCGATCGTCCCATAGCTTTTCAGATAGATGTCATGAAACCCAGGGAAAGCGACAGCCAGATAGTTTGTCCGTGTTTGGAGATCCTGAAGATACGTCATCCATTTTTCGTGAGCGATCTCTTGGCCTCCTTCAACAGGAGGCCATCCGAATGCACCGTCCATCCCCTTATGAAGTGCATGGGGCAATCCGTAGAGGAGCGGGCGCTTGACGAGGCGAGAAACCAGTTGGTTCCATTGCGGTTCCCCAAAGTACTGAGGCCCAAATATAGGAAGAATGGGACGTCCGTCAAGGCTGACATACGCAGTATCGGTAAAACAATGACCGTCGAGCCATTGCATGTCTTTCGCGCCTTCCTCAAGCGCCGCCTCCGCCGTAATATACTTATTCTCAACTTTATGTTTGATGCTTTGGTCTTCATAGCAGATCGCATACTTCAATCCCGCTTTTTTAACATATTGAAGAACATGCTGTGTATTCCGATGGAGCATCCCGTAGTCCCAAAAATCTGACACGCCATACCAGTCGATTATCATGCCATCGATGCCTGCCAATTTCATCAAGAGCACGTGACACTCCAATGCGTGCGGATCATTGGAATCATACGGACCGATCAACGGATAATCATGCGAGGCGATCTCCCTCTGTCCATTTTTACCGATCTTTTCAGGATCAAAACGGTTCATGGTCCAATGAAAGCCCCACGCTCCGCTGACGTCCTTCGTTGCATACCAAGGCATGTAATGGACCAAGACGATTTTATTCGTTTCCTGAGCGCGAAGGCTCAGTGAGAAGAAAATGATGAAGAGCAGTTTCAATGGCAAGCTCATAATGAGTTGTGATAATATGTCATTGTTCAGCGGATGTCAACGCTCTCTCTTGGTTATCTTGTTTCATGCTTAAACTTCATTTTTCAATTATTTTGTTGGGGTTGACAGGCGTTATTGGGAAATATGTCCAGATATCGCCTGCATCTATCGTGTTTGGGCGTACAGCTGTGGCTGTTCTGCTACTGCTTGTTGTCATCAAATTTATGGGCCATCCATGGCCATCCAGGAAAAGTTTCTGGACCTCCTTCCCGGTCGGGTTACTCTTGGCGGTTCATTGGATCACCTTCTTTCACTCCATTCAGGTGTCATCCGTAGCCATTGGGCTCCTCTCGTTCTCAACTTATCCGGTCTTTGTCGCCATCTTAGAGCCCCTCTTCAACCGGACTCGCTTTCGGTTGCTCGATCTCTTTTTTGCTGGCTTAGCTTTTATCGGACTTCTTATCGTATTGCAGGAGGATCCAGCGAAACATGCTGTAGTTGCAGGGGTGTTTTGGGGAATACTAGCAGGTTTTACCTGTGCACTGCTGACCATTTGGAACAAGCATCGCGTGCGTCACGAAGACCCCATCAACATGGGGATGCTTCAAAACTTCTGGGCTGCCATTGTGTCACTTCCCTTTGCGCCTGTTTTGGCGGGAGCGAGCACGATTGATTTGGGGCTACTCTTCTGTCTTGGGGCCTTTTGCACAGCTCTCGCCCACTGCCTGTTTATCACCTCCCTGAAAACTGTACGCGCGCAAGTGGCCAGCATAGCCGTAGGGCTAGAGCCTTTCTATGGAATCCTGTTTGCAACAATGCTTTTGCATGAATGGCCGACAACTTGGGAAATAGGCGGCGGCCTGATCATCCTATCTGCCGTAGCCCTCTCTGCATGGACATCCCAAAATGCAGATGAAAAAGCATAGTACTCTTTTTTGCATATTGTTAAGAATCATAACTTGCGGTGTTTTGAAAAATCGTGTAGCTTAAAATACCATGTTTTTAGAAAAGAAATTAAGAATTTTATGAAAACTTCACCTTTTTTATGGCTCCCCTATCTCATCTGCATGATTGCACTGCCGTCGGACCTCTTTGCAAAAAATGACCAGCCCCTGACAAAAGAAGAAAAGCAATCTCTAAAGCGACAAAAAAACGAATCCAAGCCAGGTTTTGAAAAACGCAAGAACAACGGCGATTTTCTTCCACTGCCAACAGGCATATGGCCGACAGCATCACTGATTGTCGCACGCACAACAGACACCACTGTTGATATTAACGTTCTTACTCGGCTTGATGTGCAAGGTACCATCTGCTATCGAAAATCCGGCGACAACATGATTCAGCGAAGCGCCCAAATCGGTATGAAGTCAGGAACGCCCAGCGTAATCCATATCGAGAATCTCCAGGGCAACAGCCGATATGAGTATTGGCTTGAATGTTCGCCAGCCGTGAAAAGCCCTGAATACTCCTTTAACACGCAACGCGCACCCGGCAGTGCCTTCACATTTTTTGTACAGGGGGACTCCCATCCTGAACGAGGACACCAGAATTCCCCAGAGCTGTATCAACAAGCCCTGAGGCGCATCGCCCAGGAACGACCCGATTTCTTTATTGCACTTGGCGATGATTTTAGCGTCGACACACTTCGCGAAATTACACCCGCCGCTGTCGACAATATATACCGCGCACACCGCGAATTTCTGGGTTTCGTCGGCGCCTTTGGGCCCCTCTTCCTCGTCAATGGCAATCATGAACAGGCAGCCCGATGCAATCTGGATGGGACAGCAAACAATGTGGCAGTCTGGGCACAGAATACACGTGAAAAATACTTTTCTCAGCCCGCTCCGCAGGGCATCTATACTGGGGACGCCGAGAAGGTTGAATTTATTGGCTTCCTGCGAGATTACTATGCCTGGCAATGGGGAGATGCTCTTTTTGTGGTGATCGACCCCTATTGGCATTCCACCAAAGCGGTTGACAATGTGCTGGGCAGCCGTGACAAGGTTAATGATGTATGGAATCCAACACTTGGAAATGTGCAATATCAATGGTTAAAGAAGACCCTTGAAACGAGCCATGCACCATTTAAGTTTATCTTTACGCATCATGTGCTGGGCCGTGGGCGTGGAGGTGTCGAGTGCGCTTCCAACGGTGAGTGGGGCGGGCGCGGACGCAATGACAATGAGACCCTCGCCCAAATGCGACCCGCTTGGCAAATGCCCATCCATCAACTGATGATTAAAAACAGGGTCACCATTTTCTTCCAGGGCCATGACCACCTTTTTTGCAAGCAGGAACTGGATGGTGTCATCTACCAGACCTGCCCCCTACCAGCAGGATCCGCGGAGAGCCGCGAGAATTTTGAAGCCTATCGCAGTGGCACATCCGTCACAGGTTCCGGCTTCCTTTGCGTCTCTGTGCAACCCACAGAGGTGAAGGTCGATTTCGTGAAGAACCTCCTGCTACAAGACACCCAATATGGCAAAGACGGAGATATTGCCTTTTCGTATCGAGTTAAAAAATGATCATGAAAGAAATTCTTCTTATCTTTCTTTCCGGGACTGTTTTCGCAGGTGTGCTGCTGAACCCTGCAGCCGCCAGGAAACCTGGCGAGACGTTTCGTTTCGCGATCCAGGCAGACTCGCATCTCGACAACAATACCGACACGAATCTTTATACCCAAACTCTGAGGAATGCAGCAGCAACCCAGTCAGATTTTCTGATTGATTTGGGTGATACATTCATGACGGGGAAGTTGCCCTCTCGAGAAGCAGCGGAAGCGCAATACATTGCCCAGCGCCACTACATGGACATTCTATCCATGCCTGTACTCTTGGTATTGGGCAATCACGACGGGGAAGAACAAAAGCGGTCGAAAGACAAAGGCTCTGCATCACGTGCGGAATGGTCCCTCACTCAGCGCAAAAAGTATTTCCCGAACCCCGAACCCAACGGATTCTTTACGGGGAACCAAAATGGGAAGCAGGACTATTTCGCATGGACGTGGGGGGACGCGCTCTTTGTCGTCCTCTCCCCTTACTGGTATTCCTATTCGCTTCGAGGTGGACGTGACCCTTGGAATTTCACCATCGGAGATGCCCAATACGCTTGGCTGAAGAAGACGCTTGAGTCCTCAAAGGCCCCCTTTAAATTTGTTTTCATCCACCAACTGACTGGCTCCAGTGATTCTGCCGCACGCGGCGGCGCAGAAGCCGCAAAACTCCACGAATGGGGCAACACGTCCCCTGAGTTTAAGCAGCATCGTCCGAACTGGCCCATGAACATCCATCAGCTTCTGTGTAAGACAAAGGTTAACATCGTATTCCATGGGCACGACCATTTTTATGCACGAGAAGAGTTGGATGGTATTATTTATCAGCTTGCTCCCCAACCCGGGGCGCGCAACAACCGAAAGACTTTTGCTGAAGAGTATGGCTATAAGCAAGGCGTATTTTATCCAAGCTCGGGCTTCCTTTGCGTCGAAGTATCCCCCTCTAAGGCAACCGTTTCCTATATCCGCTCAGCAACGCCTGACATGGAACAACCAGGGGGACAAAATGCATCTGTGACGCATGCTTATCAGACCTTCCCCCAATAGCACCCTTATCGAAACAAGATAACCCTTTATCCTAATACCCCTTCTTGGTATAGTAACCCATCAAAAAAATTCTTTTATAAAAATATGACAGCTAAGGAAGTAACTTATGCCTGACACGATGAAGCCAAAAGGTGGTACACGCTGTATCTATGATTACATTTGCGACCATACCGGTGCGACCATCAGGGACGTGCTGCCACAAACGTCGTTGGACGATTTTTGTGTACCTAGCACCTTAGGCGGGATGCCCGTGACCGTCCTTGGCGCTAACGCATTCTCAAGCGTAACATCCCTTACCAGCGTTACCATTCCCGACACGGTGACGACGATTGAAGGAGGTGCCTTTTCAAAATGCATCAACTTGAAAAGTGTCAGACTTCCAAAAGGGTTACAAAATATTGACGGCTTCTCCTTCGCTGGATGCATATCACTCCGGGACATCACTCTGCCCCCTGGAATAGTGGCCATTCGTGAATATGCCTTCTCCAAATGCAAATCGCTCGAAGAGATCATCATTCCGGAAGGTGTCACCGTCATCGAGGAATCCGCATTCGCAAAATGCCGATCCCTCCGTACCGCACACATCCCATCCACCTTGGTCTCCATTGGCTCATCCGCCTTTGCGTCGTGCAGTTTGTTGTCCGACATCGTCATACCAGAGAATGTCATCTCCATTGGCGATAAGGCATTTTCGAACTGCAAATCGCTCACGACCATGACGATACCTGAAGGTGTCACATTCATCGGCAACTATGTATTTACTGGATGTGCTGCTCTCGAAAACCTGAAAGTCCCCGAACGTTTTCAATATCTCGTAGATGACCTTACGATTGATTTTGAAATGGAGGACAATGAGGAGAATAACCTTACTACCCATTAGCAAACATGCTCGATTTGGAGACCCCGTAATGAAGCGAGTTTGTCGATTTTTGAAGCGCTGTGCCCCACGCAAATTGCACAATGATGTGCAGGTCCGGCTTTGCTCCAGGCATTCATAACTGAAATAACTTTATTTTTTTGATTTATGCAAAAATGAGATGCCCATGTTACAAATTTATGGTTGTTTCTTGACTTTTTTGAAGAGTAGGCGTTAAATACTACTCAACAACAGGAATCATGAAAGGAATCACGATATGGTAGCGAAATTTGACTTTGGCGCAGAGATGAGCAACGGATTTAACTTGTTCAAGGAAAACATGGGGTTACTGATCCTTGCGTCCTTTCTGGCATCCCTGCTAGGAATATTGACCTGCACAGTATTAATGGGCCCCTTGTATATTGGGGTACTGCTCATTATTGCTCGCTTGATGAAGAAGGACGATCCGGCTCCTCAGGTCGGCGACCTCTTTAAAGGCTTCGATTTTTTCCTCAATTCCTTCCTGTTCTGGCTCATATTTATGGTCTGTAATACGGTTTTAGCATTTATCCCCGTCATCGGAACTCTTCTCTCCATGGCACTCGGGACCCTGCTGTGGTGGGGCTTTATGTTTATTGCTTTCGAAAACCTCACTGCGATTGATGCAGTCAAGAAAATCATCAATGAGACAACAAGCGGAAACTTCTTCAACCAGCTCCTCTTCGCACTTGTTGCGAACCTCATAGCAGGCGCAGGAATCTTACTGTGCGGTGTTGGAGCCCTTTTCACAGTGCCCATATCCTACTGCATGATGGTTTGTTGCTATCAGGCAACCTACGGAAACAAGTCATCTGTACCCGATCCTAGCGTTTTTCTGAAATAACCGAACGGGCGCAGGGCGACGACGGCTGGTTCACCATGAAACTATACTGGATTCAGCTCAATCGTCCCCGCATAATCCTCTACCTGATGGGCTCCCTATGTCTTATAGGGGGCCTCATTCTTTTATGCCAGCTCTGTGGAATCACGCTTTGCCCTTTACGGCGATACACGGGCATCCCCTGCTTCACCTGCGGTAGTACCCGTGCTGTTTTTGCGCTCGTATCGGGCGACCTCAAAACCGCTTTCCTCACTCAGCCCCTGATCATTTCCCTTCTGTGCTGTATAGCGCCTATCGCCCTGTTCAGCCTCTGCACGGCCATTCTGCATAAACGCCTCTTCATGGTTTCTCTCTCCCGCACGGAAAAAATAGTTCTTCTCTCAGCTTTGACTGTCGTGACTCTTCTTAACTGGATATACCTTCTGTCAACGAATACGTAACTTTTACTCAGCCATTGAGTTTGCAAGTGGAATCCTATATGATATCGCCTTCTTACTTTGTACTAAAAAGGATTTTCCGTGATGAATGTGCAAGACGCTGTCTCTGTTTTAAATGCCGAACTGATGGTCCGTGGAGATGGATTCTTAAAAGACATCAAACATGTTGTAGCTTCTGACTTAATGAGCGACGTCCTCTTGGTGGATGAGGACGACATGTTGCTTCTTACGTCTCTTGCAAGCGACCAGGTGCTGCGCACCGCTCAAATTGTTGGAGCCGTTGCTGTCATAGTCGTAAACGGTAAGTCACTGCCCTCCTCCATGAAACAAGTAGCCACAGACCTTGGCATGACCCTCGCTGTATCTCAGCAGTCAAAATTTGATGCCTGTATTGCGATACACCACGCTATGTCCAAATAATGGAAAACGCTGCACCCCAATCGACCGCTACGCCTATCATGCCCGAAAAGTCGGCAGGGAAGACATCACCCGCAGACATTCGACATCAGCCACTCGTTTTGCTGGAATTGATTCAGCGACTGAAAGTACGTGATGTCATGACACGTGACGTGATATGCCTTGAGCGCTGTATCCCGCTATGGGAAGCTCAGCGTCTCATGAAAGAGAAGCATATCAGTGGTATCCCGGTGGTTGAAGACGGACGTCTCTACGGGCTTATCAGTACAGATGATATTATCTGTGCGATTGAAGGAGGCTATATTGCTCAGCCCTGCGGGCACTATATGACCACCAAACTAGTTGTCCTGGAAGATGACATGCCCCTGTCATTCGCCATACAATACTTTGATCGGTTTCATTTCGGTCGGTTCCCTGTTCTGAATCGGGAACGCGCATTGGTAGGAATTATCTGTCAGCGAGATATCAATCGCGCATTGCTGGACGAGTTGAGCGAAGAGTTTAACCGCATGGAGAAGTCTTCTGCACGCTCGATGCAGCAAGAGCTAGACACCAGCACCTATATGCTGCGTGATTTTCCTGTAGCCAAGTACGACTTTGAAAATGCTGGTAAGGCTGCTAATGCTATCAAGACCGCCATGATCGAACGGAAGTTTTCTCCAAAGGTTGTCCGACGTGTCGCAGTCGCAGCGTATGAGCTCGAAATCAATCTCTGTGTCCATTCGAATGGGGGCATCCTTTCCTGGCAAATCAACAATGGCCGTTCGGAGATTGTGGCAAAAGATGAAGGGCCAGGCATTGAGGATATTGCATGGGCCTGCAGGGATGGAACATCCACCGCGAACGAATGGATACGCTCACTCGGATTTGGAGCGGGCCTTGGGCTTGTAAACGTCAAGCGTGTCTCCGATGAGTTTGAAATCACGTCAGCAGTTGGCGTAGGCACAACCGTACGTTCCGTCGTGAATATTGGGACACCGTCTGAGAACCAGGAGACTTAAATGCGCATATCAGCATGTGTTGCCACTACAGGGGTTGAGGTCATGAGTTGCCCCAATCCATCGGCTGAAATCAAGGCAGGCTATACCTCCGACCTGTTGAGTGATGTCATGGGGCATTGCCCCGAAGAGTCCATACTGATTACCGTCCAGAACCATAAAAACACGGTCGCCGTTTGCACACTTGTGGGCGCTGTTGCCATTTTGGTGACCCATAACCGTGATATTCCAACAGAGATGCTTGAGGCCGCCAGAGCAGAGCAGGTTACCCTATTACGAACCCCGCTGGACCAATTCCATGCGACCTGTCTGATCGCGAACGCATTGCGCACATGAGGCTATTAAGTCGTGTTCTATAAATTTGACCTTCACATTCACTCGTGTCTCTCGCCCTGCGGCGATTTACACTGCTCACCCTCCGCAATTGCCAAGGCAGCGAAGGCAGCAGGCCTCAACGGAGTCATGCTTTCTGATCACAACACATCACGGAATTGCCCCGCTTTTGCAGAGGCATGCAAAAGAGAAGGGCTTGAATGCCTGTTCGGAATGGAGATAGCGACAGCAGAAGAATTCCATACGTTAGCCGTTTTTGACACGCTCGACCAAGCGCAGCAGATGACGGAAGTCATTTATGCAGCACTCCCCAAACGTATCAATCAGCCAAAGGTTTTTGGCGATCAACCCATTGTCAACGCGGATGACGAGATCGAGTCAATAGAATGGCGCATGCTGAGCGCGCCATGCTCTTTAAGTGTTTACGAGGTTGGAAAAAAAATTCATGAACTCGGAGGACTGTTTATTGCCTCCCACATCGACCGCCCGGTATTCAGCATCTTTTCGCAATTAGGGGGGCTTTCTGGCAATGAGGAATTTGATGCGGTTGAATTGACCTGTCATGCTGCAAAGGCAGACTGGGCCGACAAAATACATGGACTCCCAATCCTTCGCTCATCCGATGCACACCATTTGAATGCGATCGGACGGATGTGGAACGAAGCCGAAATGGACCAGTTTACAACGACACATCTAAAGATGGCTCTCAGCCAAAAAACGGTGAAGAATCCCTAGACTTCAACTACCGTGAATAATCAATAAAATCGCAAAACTTCTCTTTCAGACTTGGCAATCGATAATCAATGTGCGATACTATATGATCTTTTTTTAACCCCTCCAGCTTTGCTTACGGTACGAGGCTGGATCTAATGTGGAGGTGATCAACCGTGAGTAATGCCTCAAAACCGGCAGAAGGCCTTCAGACGCTAACGCCTGAACTAAAAGCTTTTATCGCCGAATGGAAATCGAAACCGGGCAATCTGATCATGGTCCTGCATCGTGTGCAGCAGACTTTTGGGTATATTCCCCGTGAGGTGGCCTTTGAAGTAGCAGAGCTACTGGATACGCCACTGGCAAAGATCTATGGTGTCATTACGTTTTACAACTTCTTCAAACTGAAGAAGCCTGGCCGAAATAACATCCAAGTCTGCATGGGAACAGCGTGTTATCTCAAGGGCGGAGAAGACATTATTCAAGAGTTGCAAGGTATTTTAGGCGTTGGCCTGAATACCGTGACACCGGACGGAGAATTCTCGCTTGAAGCTATCCGTTGCCTGGGATGCTGCGGTCTCGCACCTGTTCTCGTCGTGAACGGTGAAGTGTTCGGCAAGCTCCTGACAAAAGACTTGCAGGGACTCGTTCAAACAATCCGAACACGCGCGAATAAGGAGTAAGCTGTGCACGCAACTGTCTGCGATATCATCGCCGACCTCGTTCAGAATTCGATTGAGGCGGGTGCGTCGCAGGTGACACTGGAGGTTAGTACAGACCCTGAAAGAATTGTAGTTTGCATCGTCGACAACGGGAAGGGCATGGATGAGATCACGCTGAAGAAGGCTGTAGAACCTTTTTACAGTGAACCAGGCAAACATGACCACCGTCGCGTTGGACTGGGGTTGCCATTGCTGATTCAGACCGCAGAAGCGGCGGGAGGCGCGGCCACCATCCAATCCAAACCCAATAGAGGCACAACTGTGCGCTTCCACTTCGATGCAAAGCACTGGGATACGCCGCCGCTGGGAAACCTGGCACAGACGGTTCTTGGGCTGATGACCTTCGGAAAAACAACAAATTTGATTTTAACGCGCAAGACGCAGGCAGACAGTTATGAGGTTTCACGAAACGACTTGATCGATGCGCTTGGGAACCTAGAAGAAGCAGGAGCACTTATTTTGGCAAAGGAATACCTCGAGTCACAGGAAAACGATTTAGATCAGTCCAATCTGACTGATTAGATTGACCCACGTTTAAAAAGGAAGATTAAAATGGCTAAGTTAACATTAGATGCTTTGCGCAAGTTGCGCGAAGAGCAACAAAAAACGATGGTGAAGCGCGACCCTTCGAACAAGGATGTTCACGTTATCATCGGCATGGGCACATGCGGGATTGCTGCGGGTGCAAAGGATGCATTTAATACAATCATTGATGAGCTCGATGCAAAGGGCATAACCAACGTGCTGGTCCGTCAAACCGGATGCATGGGATTATGCCACTCCGAACCTACCGTTGAAGTCATTGTTCCGGGAATGCCGGTCGTGATTTATGGTAACGTCAGCAAAGATGTTGCAAAACAGATTGTCCAAGAGCACCTCATCGGCAAGAAATTGCTGGACAATCATATTTGCGACAAGCCCGCAATGGATATCATTCATAAATAAACAGGAAAAATAATCCCATGGCTTATAAACATTACATTTTGGTTTGCGGCGGTACGGCCTGTGAATCTAACAAAGGTGTCGCTCTATTCAGCGCGCTGAAGAGTGCAGTCGAAACTCATAAACTGGGGAACGATGTACAAGTCGTACGTACAGGCTGTCTTGGCTTCTGTGAAAAGGGACCTATTGTCAAGGTGCTGCCTCAGGATACATTCTATGTTGATGTGAAACCTGAAGATGCGGATGCAATTATTAAAGAGCACATCGTTAAGGGACGCGTCGTTGAACGCCTCCTCTATGACAAAAATCAGAGCAAGACGAATGTGAGCATCGAAGGGATCGACTTTTATCAGAAACAGTTCCGTATCGTCTTACGTAACTGCGGTGTGATCGATCCTGACAAGATTGACGAATACATCGCTCGCGACGGTTATAAGGCGCTCGAAAAGGCCCTCTTTGAAATGAAGCCGGATGAGATCACCACCGAAGTCCTGAAGTCTGGCCTCCGCGGACGCGGCGGCGCAGGCTTCCCGACGGGCAAGAAGTGGCAATTCGCCGCTATGCAACCTGCCGGGCAGAAGTATATGGTCTGCAATGCTGATGAGGGCGATCCAGGGGCCTATATGGATCGTTCCACGCTTGAAGGCGACCCCCACTCCGTCTTGGAAGCTATGGCCATCGCAGGTTATGCAATCGGTGCAAATAAGGGCTTCATTTATATCCGTGCGGAATATCCGCTCGCCATCCAACGTTTGGAAACCGCTATTGCCCAGGCTATGGAATATGGTCTGCTGGGCGAAAACATTCTTGGCAGTAACTTCTCATTCACCATCGAAATTCGACTCGGGGCAGGTGCGTTCGTGTGCGGCGAAGAGACTGCATTGATCGCCTCCATCGAAGGCAAGCGCGGTATGCCGACGCCTCGTCCTCCCTTCCCTGCAGTCAAGGGTCTATGGGGGCGTCCGACAGTCATCAACAACGTCGAGACGCTGGCAAACATACCCATCATCCTCCTCAAGGGTAGCGATTGGTTTAGTAAAATTGGAACCTATGGCTCTAAGGGAACAAAAGTTTTTGCGCTCACGGGCAAGATCAACAATTCTGGACTGATCGAGGTCCCTATGGGAACCACCCTGCGCGAAATCATTTTCGACATTGGCGGTGGCATCCGCGGCGGGAAGAAATTCAAGGCAGCGCAGACTGGCGGCCCCTCCGGCGGGATTATTCCTCCTCAGTTTCTTGATGTGCCAATCGACTATGACAACTTGGCAAAAATTGGGTCTATCATGGGCTCGGGCGGATTGATCGTCATGGACGAAGATGACTGCATCCCTGATATCGCGAAATTCTATCTCGACTTTACGGTTGACGAGTCTTGCGGAAAGTGCGCGCCTTGCCGTATTGGCGGTCGTAAGTTATTGAACTACCTGGAAAAGATCTGCAAAGGCGAAGGTACTCATCTCGACATCCAGAACATGCAGGAGATCAGCGAGTCCATGTGCCGTGCATCACTCTGTGGTCTCGGCCAGACAGCATCGAATCCCGTCACTTCAAGCTTGCGTTACTTCTTTGATGAATATAAGGAACACATCGAAGAGAAGAAGTGCAGAGCCGGCAAGTGCAAGAACCTGCTTCGTTACAGCATTATCGCAGGAAAATGCGTCGGATGCACGGCCTGTGCACGCGTCTGCCCGGTTAACGCAATCTCTGGCGAACGCAAGCAGCCGCATACCATCGATGGGCAGAAGTGCATTAAATGCGGCCAATGCTTCGATGTCTGTAAGTTCCATGCAGTAACACGTGCGTAATTTTGGAAAGGTTTTATTATTATGGCTAATATGCTTCAACTCGAAATTAATGGTCTCCCAGTCGAAGTACCCGTGGGAACCACCATCCTGAATGCCGCGAAGGCGGTTCACGTTAAAATCCCCACGCTCTGCTATCACCCGGACCTTCCGGCATGGGCTGCGTGCGGCATTTGTGTTGTCCGTCAAGCTGGCTCGCCGAAGCTTCTCCGTGCATGCTGCACGGAAGTGACGCCGGGCATGAAAATCACCACGCACGACTCTGACATTGTGCGTGTGCGTCGTACAGTTCTTGAACTCATCCTCGCGAATCATCCGAACGACTGCCTCCAGTGCCCTCGGAATAACAACTGTGAATTGCAGAAAATTGCGGCCGACTTCGGTATCCGCGAAAATCCCTTCCCACCAGATGTTCCAAGTATCCCCGTGGACAACTCGACAACCTCGATCGTGCTGAATCCTGAAAAGTGTATCAAGTGTGGCCGTTGCGTACTCGTATGCCAAGGCATGCAGGATGTCTGGGCACTGGAATTCATCGGACGCGGTGAAAAGACCCGCATCGCTCCTGCTGCGGATGTTACGCTGAACGAATCTCCGTGTATCAAGTGCGGTCAATGCTCAGCACACTGCCCTGTAGGTGCAATCTACGAGAACGACGAGACGCGTAAGGTATGGGACGCTCTACGCGATCCAGACAAGTATTGTGTTGTCCAGATCGCCCCGGCGGTCCGCGTCGCTATCGGCGAGGCCTTCGGCAAAGATCCGGGCACATTGATGACCGGCGAAACATACGCGGGCCTGCGGCGTCTGGGCTTCAAGGCTGTATTTGACACGAACTACTCAGCAGACGTGACGATCATGGAGGAGGGTAGCGAGTTCATCGAACGCTTCACTAAAAATGGCGCATTACCGCTGATTACCTCATGCTGCCCTGCATGGACGGACTGGATGGAGAAGTATGCCTCTGATTTCATAGATAACTTCTCCTCTGCGAAGTCGCCCCAACAGATGCTCGGCGTGCTGTCCAAAACCTATTACGCGGAAAAGATGGGCATTGATCCTGCGAAGATCTATATGGTCTCCATCATGCCGTGCACAGCAAAGAAGTACGAAATTTCGCGCAGCGACAACATGTTCGCCAGCGGACACCAGGACATAGACGTGGTGCTTACGACCCGCGAACTTGCCCGCATGTTCAAGAGTTCGGGAATCGATTTCACGAATTTAGTCCCTGAAGGCGCTGACAATATTCTCGGAAACTACTCAGGAGCTGGAACAATCTTCGGTGTCACGGGTGGTGTCATGGAAGCTGCGCTCCGTACAGCCTACTGCCTGATTACAGGCGATGAGCAACCCCCGACCATCAACTTTGAGATGACCCGCGGCATGAAGGGTGTCAAGGAGGCGGAAATCGATATCAAGGGGACCAAGGTCCGTATCGCGATCGCTCATCAGATGGGTAACGTCGAGCAAGTGCTCAACTCCATTCGCGAAGACCGCGCTGCTGGCCGCAAGCCTCGGTACGACTTCATCGAAGTTATGGCCTGTCGCGGGGGATGCATTGGCGGCGGCGGACAGCCCACGGGGGCGACAGACGAAGTCCGCAAGCTACGCACAGCTGGCATCTATACGGATGATGAGAAGAGTATGCTGCGCATGTCTCATCTCAATCCTGACGTACAGAAGCTGTATGCCGACTACCTCGGCAAACCGCTCAGCGAGAAGGCGCATCACCTCCTCCATAACCACTATCACTCCAAGAAAATTTACACCAAGTAACCGTTTTTTGTCGTGATTGAAATTAAAGGCCTGTGGTTCGCCACAGGCCTTTTTTACATATTTCTGCGTGGATATTCGGTGTATAATTCTTTCACTTTTACCGTCTTGTTTGTTGTATTTAGGCAACTGTTTCAGTATACTATTAGCTTCTTTTTTAACTACTGGAGGTAACACGCATGAGTTGTCCGTATCCATGCTCGCATGAAGTCGAGCAAATGTGCTGCGTCGCAAAGGGCGCCAAGCACGGTCCGGCTCCCGTCCCTGAAGAGGGCAAGTGGGTGCAGGTCAAGCAAGTAACCGACATTTCCGGTCTGACGCATGGCGTTGGCTGGTGTGCACCGCAACAGGGCGCTTGCAAGCTGACCCTGAACGTCAAGGATGGTGTGATTCAAGAATCGCTCATCGAAACAATCGGTTGCTCGGGCATGACCCACTCGGCTGCTATGGCTGCTGAAGTATTGCCTGGCAAGACTGTTCTCGAAGCAATGAACACCGACCTGGTTTGCGACGCTATCAATACCGCGATGCGCGAACTCTTCCTGCAGATCGCTTATGGTCGTACGCAGAGCGCCTTCTCCGAAGGTGGACTTCCAATTGGCGCAGGTCTTGAAGACCTCGGCAAGGGGCTCCGCAGTCAGATTGGCACCATGTACAGCACCGCTGAAAAGGGTGTGCGCTATTTGGAGATGGCAGAAGGTTATGTCAAGCGCCTTGCGCTCGATAAGAACGACGAAGTCATCGGTTACGAATTCATTCGCCTCGGTCAGTTCCTCGAACTGATTAAGAAGGGGACGGACCCGAAGGAAGCCCTCGATAAGTGCACCGCCTCGTACGGTCGCTTCACGAAGGAAGACGGCGCCGTGAAGTACATCGACCCTCGGCATGAATAATCGCAGGGGCAGCCTCAGGGTTGCCCGAAAGGAGAAATGATTTTATGGCATCGCAATTATT
>JBAXCC010000033.1:0-19507 GCA_037141675.1 bacterium
CTGGCTGTCTTCTCAAAGGCATCCGCCATGGCATTGGTGTTCCCGTTGGCAACCGGGCTGGATGTCAGGATCAATACGTTTTTCATGGCTTAATATCCTTATGGTTTTCAATAAAAGTCCGTATTGGCTTTCCATTGATTTCAATATCCTCAATCACGACCATCCCTTTCCAGATACGCACACGCGCAGCAGCATTATTTGCTTCTCCTGGGGTTCGACGGTTCGCACGTCTGTAAGCATCTTCTGCTCGCGGAGCCAATTTTTCAGGCATGTAGTAGCGGCTAAAGGGAAGTTCCAAATGAAGCGTCCACTTGCCGGTTCCCTCTCGGTGGTATTTATTGTCTGGCTTAGGTTTCTCAACATACTCTTCTATGCACCATTGAACACGTGACCGAATAAATGTTCCAGAGGTTGGCTTCATATGCGATACTGCTGAGACAATTGAGTAACCATTGGTGTCTGTTGATAGAGAGAGATAACACCAGTTGTTCCGGCTGAATTTTCTATCTGACACGACACCACGCGTGAAGGCTTTATAATCTAGCTGGACATACTGTCCGCGAAAAGCGTCAAAGGGGTCAACAGGGGCTGTCTCAAACCGGCAGACTTCGCCATAGCGCAAGGTCCATTCGCGTCTGATAATAATAGCAGAGAAGACGGCAAATTGAGCCACAATACCTAGAAAAATAAAAGTAGCGATTAATTTGTTTTTCATTATGTGTTCTCTTCCTTTCTGAGACAACGTCCCACATACGAGTTGACGAGGAAGAAGAGCGAACCGGATACAATAAAGGCGATTCCTTTTGTCGTGAAACTTAAATCACTGCAGAAGAATTTGCCAAGGATGATGGCAATCAGAACTAAAATACCTGCGTTCACGAGCAGCATGCTGCGACGAATGAGCCCCTCAGCCAATGTGCATAGCCCGAGTCCCGCGAGGTAGATGGTGATAATCATTGACGCCAGAAAGGCCTCTTCAAGCGACGAAGCCGCAATGTAAGCCCCTGCAACAACAACCGGAGCGATTCCCCATGCCGTCCAGATCGAGACGAGCGGGATGCCCTTCCATGTGGCTGCCGGCATCTTGCGATTCGCGACGAGCAGCATAAACCCGGCAAGTATCGGAAGCACACACGCCAACAAGTAGTCAAAATAGGCGAGCAGGGGATTATACTCAATGTCCGCATGATAATGATTCCAGCCAATCTCATCCCACGGCCATTTGAAAATAAGCAAGTAAAGGAGGATTGCCATACCACAGCCGCCAATGGTGCGAAGCGGGGTTTGAAGGATGGGGTCCTCTTTTGACTCGTATGAGAGTCCTGCAAGCAGTAACGTTGCGAAGGCTCCTGAGTAGATAATCATCCATAATCCAGGCAATGTCTTCTCGAGGGTGACACCTATCGCAGCGGTGGAGCAAAGTGCCGCCCCCCATGTTATCAGCCCTGTGCGAATTGATCTGGGATTTTCATTGCGCACACTCAGTATTGCAGGCAATGCCAATATCGCCAGCGGCCAATACAAAACCGTAATGCCATTCGAGAATTGTGACAAGCTCGCCCAAGTGAGAAGACCACCATAATAGCCAATAAAGGGAGCGACTGCACGTGTTGCATAAATGACAGGCAACAAAAGCAATGTCCATGTCAGCGCAAAACTCTCAGGATCACCGCTGATATTATAGGTCTGAGCAATGAGTGAGATTCCAGCGCCAACCGAGAGTCCCCAGAAAATGCCTAAGGGTTCAAAAAAGCTGCGCGACACCCATCCTTTCTGTGCGCCCATGATATAGGTGAACACGCAAGCAGCGAGCGGCATAAAGGAGATCGCCACTCGGGCAGCACGTGGAATATCATCCCAGTTTGCCGCAAGGAGCGCGATAACACCTAATCCAATCAGAAGGGCTCCGATTGATCCCAGTATGATGCGACTCCATGCGACAGATTTCATATCCGCATGTGCATAACGGGATGCGATCTTGTTGGCGGTCTCAGCATCCACAATACCTTCATCTGTCCAGGATTTTAATTCCTGAAGCAGGTATTTCACATTATTCATGATTATCCTCTCGTGGAGGTTCGACAGGAGCAATTCTAGCTAGTAATGGCACTGCGCATCGCAGCAATATCAGCATCGATGCCCGTCCAGATTTTGAAAGAGACCGCACCTTGGCTCACGAGCATCCCTATACCATTGACTCCCTTTGCACCGGCAGATAGAGCCATCGCCAGGGTAGGGGGATTTGGGGTGGTTACAATGTCATAAACCGTTTGATTGGGGCTGAAGGCCGAAGCCGGTAAAACGGAAACATCTTCTGGTTTCAATCCAGCTGGTGTACAGTGGATAATGAGATCGCAAGATTGAGCCGTATCAATCCAGGATTGATGATGAGCAGTAAGAACATGAATGCTCGCTGTACTGGGATGATGTTGCTTTTCGCTTTGGATGTCCCGCGCAAGTAATTCAGCCCGTTCAACCAATTGATCGGCAAGAAAAACCTCTTGAGCAGCCGTACACGCGAAAGAGACCGCACGTCCAGCACCACCACACCCCAACACCAGAACACGTTTGTCTGTTGGCGTAATCCCGCAGCTTCCCTTAAGATCATTAAGGAAACCCGTTATATCTGTGTTATATCCTGTCATTACACCGTCTGCTTCAAAGTGAATGGTATTTACGGCTCCAACATGCTGGGCCAACGAATCGACTCGCGTAAGAAACGGAATAATCGTTGTCTTGTGCGGTATGGTAATGTTGACGCCTGTAAAACCGTTTTGCTTGCAAAAGTCAAGTTGGTCAGCCAAGTGATTTTGCTCCACATCAAAGGCTTCGTAGGTTGCATCTAAGCCCAACGACTTGAACGATGCAGCATGCATACGCGGTGAAAGTGAATGCTTAATCGGATGTCCAAATATGCCAAAACGATACATGCTGTTAAACACACTCCCTTCCGACTGCAATGACGCCTGAACGCGAAAGATCAAAAATTTTATGCGGTTGAAGCAGTTTTAGAAATTCAGCAACCGCACCTTGGTTACTGGCTACTTGCAAGGAGATGGAGTCCTTCTGAATGTCGATGACCGTTGCGTTGAATGTTGAGGCCAAGTCCAAGACCTCAGCACGCTGTGCGTTGTCAGCAACCCCCACGCGAACCAGCACGAGCTCGCGTTCGAGATGACGCCGGTCTGTCAGCTCCACCACGTCTATGACGTCAACTTGCTTGGAGAGCTGCTTGGTGACCTGATCAATGATCTTCGCATCACCCGGTACAACAATCGTCATCTTCGACACCGTCGGATCAGCCGTTGGCCCTACGTTGAGCGTGTCAATGTTATAGCCTCGTCCAGAAATTAATCCAACGATACGAGCGAGCACGCCCGGCTGATTTTCAACAAGACAGTTAATGATATGCTTCATAAAATGATTCCTTAAATTCTCTGTTTTTACGAAAGGGGTGCAGGACAGAACAGGCCTCAGCTTTTTATATGACCGATCATCGAAGACACATGCGCGCCAGGCGGAATCATCGGATACACATTTGCATCGGGCGATACGATGCATTCAATCACGGTTGTCTTCTTACGCTTGAAGGCCTCCTTGAGTGCAACCTCAACCTCCTCATCCGTTGTCACACGACAAGCCGTTGCGCCATGCGCTTCAGCAAGCTTCACAAAATCAGGCAAATAGACTGTTTTCTCCGAGATCTCTTCATTCGGACGGCGACCCTGCTGACTGAGCATCACGCCGGAATAGCGCTTGCTGTAGAACAGCTCCTGCCATTGGCGCACCATGCCCAGAAAACCGTTGTTGAGGATCACGACGACGATGGGCAGTTGATGCTCAACAGCCACCACAAGCTCCTGGAAGTTCATCTGGATGCCACCGTCCCCTGAGACGCAGACTACTAGCTCCTTCATGCGGCCC
Source organism: bacterium (assembly GCA_037141675.1). GTDB lineage: Bacteria > Verrucomicrobiota > Kiritimatiellia > RFP12 > UBA1067 > CAIZQW01. Next base: position 3,925 of record JBAXCC010000033.1, read on the forward strand.
AACTGTGCGCCAATGGCTGCCGGCAACCCAAAGCCCATGGTCCCGAGGCCCCCCGAGGAGATCCAGTTACGAGGCTTGGTATAGGTGAAGTATTGGGTGGACCACATCTGGTTCTGCCCCACGTCCGTGGCCATGATTGCCTTCCCTTGACTTAGTCGGTCGATCATCTTGATCACCGATTGTGGCATGAGTACGCCCTCTGGCTGGGGATAACCCAGGGGGAATTTGTTTTTCCACCCCGTGACCTGTTTGATCCAATCATCATGCTTTGCACGCTTGACCAGGGGAAGCAGGGATTTCAACACCGGCTTAAGATAGCCATGAATACCGAAGTGCGTTGAGACATTTTTGCCAATCGCAGAGCGGTCGATATCAATATGAACGGTAATCGCCTTCGAAGCAAATTCGTCAATTTTTCCCGTCACGCGATCATCAAAGCGCGCGCCGGCGGAAATCAACAAGTCACTCTTGTCGACTGCGTAGTTTGCCGCAGCTGTTCCATGCATGCCGACCATGCCTAAGGAGAGCGGATCATTTTCCGGGAATGCGCCAAGAGCCATCATCGTGGTGCAGACCGGGATGTTTGCCTTGCGCGCAAGCTCCGTGAGTAATTCAGATGCATTGCCATTGATTGCTCCGCCGCCGGCATAGATCAGCGGACGTTCTGCCTTGTTAATGAGCTCAGCCAAATTATCGATGTCAGCCTTTGCAACCTTCACATCGGGCTTGTAGGCGCGCATCGAAATCTTGTCAGGATCTATTGTTGGCGCGCTTGTTAAGGCGCGCTGAATATTCTTCGGAATATCAATGACCACGGGACCAGGCTTTCCTGAGCTCGCTATATAGAACGCTTTCGCAATAATATCCGGCAGTTCATTGACATCCCGCACCAGGAAGTTGTGCTTGGTCACGGAACGTGTGATTCCCATGATGTCCGCTTCCTGGAACGCATCGGTGCCAATGAGATGCAATGCGACTTGACCCGTGATGCAGACGAGAGGGATGCCATCCATATTCGCGGTGGCCAGACCTGTTATAGTGTTTGTTGCGCCAGGGCCAGATGTCACAAGGCAACATCCTGTTTTGCCTGTCGCACGTGCATAACCGTCCGCCATGTGGACCGCACCTTGCTCATGACGCGTCAAAATAAATTTGAACGGGGCATCATAGAGGCAGTTAAAAATATCAAGAACTGTACCGCCAGGATAACCAAAAAGCACATCGCAACCAGCTTCGACAAGGCCGTCAATGACACATTGCGCGCCAGAACGCTGAGGTGGGGGCTGTTGAGGTGTATCAGGGGTTGGAGGTGCTTTCGTTTTCATAATAGAGAGTTCTCGTGTTCGTTGCAGACGGAGCGGACTACGCCGCTCCGTCTGAATAATTCATACTTAACCGAGTAAAGCGTTGACCTTCATCACAACCTCGAAGGCATCGGCCACATAGACAACATCGGCTTTACCCTGTGCCCATCCGCAGTTGGCATCGAGATTGACAGCGCGGCGTTCATTGATGAAGCGCCAGCCGACTGCATGAGGTTCTTCACCGTGACAACACGTTGAGAAGCCTTTCTGATGCCGGGGTGTTGAACCTGTCTGGCCAACCTGGTTCATGTGCGACATGAAGCTGAGTGTCTCCTGTCCTTCGCTCTTTAGGTCGACGAGCGACTTGCTGCTGCCCAGCGAGGCTTTCGCCTTTGCCAGGAAGCCCTGAATCAAAGCGCCTGCTTCACCGATATGATACTGGCCATCCTTCTGCTTTTTTGTCCAGCCTGCACCGGCGACAAATAAAATGTGCGCGTCAGGACGAATCGTCTGCGCATCAGCAGCAGGGGCTTGTATACCCGTGATCGTGGTCCGCTGGTCACCCATTGTGATAGAAAGGGCTTCCGCGTGTGCAGACCCTGCTTGGCCTTCAAAGGGTACATTCACGCCACCCTCCACCAACACCATCCACGGACGTGCCGTGCGGCTGAAGGTTGAAAGGATGCGCTGGCGATAGAACCAGCGTTGCGCCTTGATGGCGCCGCCTTCCGCAGTCAGGGCGATCACATGCGTGTCGATTTGTGCACCGACGCGATGGGCAACCCCAGGCAGTGCGCGAGCAAAGCGTGAGCTGTTGGGGGCCAGCACAATCTCCGCCCCAGCCGCCTGAATCAGCGCGGTTGCCGCTGCTGCATCGGTTGCATAACGGGGCTTTTCAACGGCGGTTCCTTCAACAGCCAAAAACTTAACTGCGCCACATCCTGCGATGCTGTCCGCTGCTGCGACGGCGTTTGAGCCGAGAATGGCCACAACCAGTTCGCCTCCCAGATTCTTGGCGGCCGTCAACACTTCGAGGGCGGCTTTGGGCAAAGCATTGTTGTCAGTGTGTAATAAAGCTAAAATTTTCATAGTGTGTTTCCTTTTTGTTCACAGGTGTGAAGCACGGTTATGCCTTCAGCCACTCGACGATTTCCTTTGCGATCTCATCTGTTGTTGCATCCTTAACGATGCGCGTCGCACGCTTCTGTGCAGGGATCTCGACCTTTTCATAGACGAGTCCTCCCACGCCAATCGCTGCGGGTTTCGCCTTCTGCAACGCCGGCATCACTGCGCGCATATTCATCATCCCAACCTGTGGATTATTCGGGGGCTCTGGCAAGTTGCCGGTTGCCCAGGCCAATACTGCGGGAGCCGCAGCACAGGTGGAATCCAGATACTGCCCGCCTTCAATACGTTCAAGCACACGGAAGGACCCGTCTGCCGCAACCGTAATTTCGTCGACGCCTGCAAAGAAGTCAGCAATCCCAAGACGTTCACACACGAGTTGCATCGTCACGCCTGCATCACGTGAAGCCGAGGCGCAACCGCCAAAGACCAGCAACTTGCTCTTGTCCAGCCCGGGTATCGCCTGAATAGCATCCGCCAGTGCTGCTGCAACTAAATGCGCATCTGTGAATCCGCTCGCACTGCCATCAACAGCCACTAATTCAAAAGGGACCTTCTGTGCAACAGTCATCATCAGTTGTTGCAACTTGGCTTTCGGACCTAAACTCACGAGCCAGACCTTGCTGCCGGCGACCTGCTTCGCCAGATTAGCGGCCTCAAAAAGTGCATGAGCCGACCAAGGGTCAAGAACGGATGGCAACATGGTTTCATTCTTCAATCCAGGACCTTGCGGGTTTGTCACAGGTTCAAGCGTCTGCAGCGGGTCAGGCACAAGACTTCCGCAAACTACGATTTGGAATCCATTACTCATTGTTTTCTCCTTTAGGTTCATCTGCTGGCACGATACATACACAATAGATGCACACCCTGCTTTGAAAGGGCATAAATATATCAAAAAATGGGTTCCTTGTGAATGGGAAATGCAATAGGGGATTGAAATATTTGACGCTTGCGAAACACGTGATGGAACGTTAAACTATCCGGCATGTTATTGGATCGACCCCATTCTACTGGATTGCGCACTTCGTGGCTGACGTGCCTTCTTGTTGCGGTTTTCTGTTGCCTGATATTTAAAATGCGCGTTGCACAGCTTGAGCAACGTCCCATGCATGGCGATGAGGCCAATCAAGCGGTGCGCGCAGGTACCTTGTTGGAGCAGGGGGTCTATCACTATGACCCAGCAGATCATCACGGGCCGGTTCTTTATTATGCGGCACTCCCTTTTTGCCGGGCGTCAACACACGTCTTCTCCGAAACAACGGAGTTTAATTTCAGAATGGTCCCTCTCTTTTTCAGCATACTGACGCTGCTGCTGATGTTGGGGCTCTACCGCTCAGACGGCAGAGGCCTCTTCACGACGCCCATGGGGGCGTTCATTGCTGTCGCGCTTGTGGCGGTCTCTCCGGCGATGAATTATTATAGCCGCTTTTTTATTCAGGAAACCATGCTCGTCACCTTTCTGACCGGCATCCTTGTATGCGCTGTCCGCTATGTCGGCCCCATTTCGTCACGTGCAAAGATGGCCTATGCTGGGGGACTTGGCTGTTCACTCGGTCTTGCCTTGGCCACGAAGGAAACCGTGGTGCTCTCATCGCTGCAGGCGCTGCTGCACTGGTGCTGACGTGCGGCTTCAAACGCATCCGAGATGCGTGGTGCTGGCGCGATGTCCTGATTATGCTCGGCGTAGCAGTGGGTGTGGCGTTTCTTTTCTATAGTTCTTTCTTGACCTATCCCAAGGGTGCTTATGATGCCGTCTTCTCTACGATCGGCACCTATTTTAAAAGGGCCACAGCAGTGCCCGAGCATCAGCATGCCTGGAATTATTATTTGAAGTTTCTCTTGGGGTGGCGCTACGGCAAAGGGCCAGTCTGGAGTGAGGTAGGGGTACTGGTTGTGCCCATCTGTGTCGCAGTCCTGGCTCCCGTGATTCGTTGGGGACTCGCCAAGAAATATCGATCTCCGGCTGTGCTCACGCCCCAGATGATATGGACACTTTTTGTCGCCTGCTACACACTCGTATTGACCTTCTTGTACAGCGCCATACCTTATAAGACCCCTTGGTGTATCTTATCCTTTTTACAGGGCTTTCTGCTTCTCGCAGCTGTAGGCATTGATACTCTTCACTACGAATTGAGACATTCGAAAAAGTGGGGTTTTGTTGTCGGGACGATCGGCGTTCTTTTACTCTATGGTGCTCTCGGGTACCTGCTGAGTCTGCGCTTGGATCAATCCAGGAAAGCGTGCTTCACTTATTCAGCCGATATACGAAATCCTTATGTGTATGCGCACACGGGTATGGATGCCATGAAGCTGGTGGAGTCTATTGAACATGCAGCCATGATGAAGAAGGGGCAGGGGATGTATGAGGTCTCCATTGCCATTGCGTCGCCTGCTTCGGATTACTGGCCACTGCCGTGGTATTTGCGGAAGTATTCGAACGTCGGGTATTGGACAAAGGTTTCAGATATCCCTGAAGCCTTCAAGCCGGATATTTTGATTGTTTCCGCAGATCAGGGCGATCAGACTGAATCATGCATTGGGAAAAATGCACAGAGTAATTTCTTTGGTATTCGTCCAGGAACCTTGTTGATCCTGTTCGTAAAAGAGTAAACGTGTTTTTATAAACGAAAGGAAGACTGAATTATGAATATCCCCGTATTAACAATCCAAGGCAAATCATTAGCTGAAACATTTGAGAAGGCGCTGACAGCGCTCTATGTTGAAGGTGTCCGCGTTCGTACACAGTATGACAAAGAAGGTGACCCACTTAGTGTAGATGCAACCATGAATATGACGATCCTTGATCCGATGTCAGACCCCATGATTCACAAGGCGTTCCCCGGAGGCATCGCGGATCTGCGTGAATATGTCTTTGAATTGGAAGGCCGCAAGGATTCTTGGGTGAAAGCTATTAATGATCCCGACGATACACGGTGGGAATATACCTATCATGGACGCCTTCAGAATTATGGACAATGGAAAGAAAGAAAGGCTGATGGACAGACTGAATTTGCGGGACCCTTCAAAGTTGATCAGGTCGAATATGTTATTGATAAACTGTGCAAGCAACCCTTTACTCGCCAGGCACAGATGATTACGTGGATGCCCAGCCTTGACCTGACCTGCTATGATCCGCCCTGTTTGCAATCCATCTGGTACCGCATCCTTGAGGACAACCAGGGCGTGCAGTGGCTGAATTGCAATGTGCGTTTCCGCAGTAATGACGCCTGGGGCGCAAACTTCATGAATATGTTCGGCTTTACCATGTTCAATCGAACCATCATCGCGGATGAAATTCAAAAGCGGACAGGTAAGACCGTGAAGCTGGGACGCATGAATTGGCAAGCGGATTCATTTCATATTTATGGCAAGGATATCCAGCAGGCTGAACAACGGCTCTTTAACCGCATCGCCACCAGTACATTCCATGAACGCGTCTATTATTTCAACGATGAAATGATTCAGGAGATGTATCATGAAGAGGAGTCATCTATCCTGGCCAAGATTGCTGAAATGAATAAGCGGATGTAGTCAGTATCTTCTGCAACCAGTTTGTTTGGAATGTGTTAATCTACTTTACATAACGCATATTATGCGACGTAGCTACCGGGTCTGATAATACATTCCTGCATGTCTAATGAGTCAGCTTAAGCACCTTCTTGTCTCGGTTGCCAACGGCGCTCAGGCCGAGGATCCTTATAGATTCCGCTCTTAGCAATCGTCTTCATGCTATTACGTCCAAGAATCTTCTCCGTTAAATCAAAGAAATCTCCGGATGGATCCACATTATGGTTTGTCCCTGAGCGAATGATAACACGTTTCTTCCCTGCATACAGGATACAAATCAACAGGGGCACCGTTCCTGGGTGTTCCTTGACAAGCTGGTAAATCCCTTTCAGTCGCTCAAATATGGCTGGGTCATCGGCCTTCACAGCCACAATCACACGGTCACTAAAATGACGAGCAGCCTCACTCAGAGGGAAAATCTCACGAACGACAATCTTTGGCTGCTCATCACGCTTGGACAGCGTACCACACAGAAGCACAGGTGCATCGGGTAGACAGGCCCCCTCGTATTTCTTATACGAATCAGCAAAGACGAGTGCCTCAATGGTGCCCTCTCCATCATCAAGAACCGTTACAGCCCAAGGCTCCTTAGTCTTTGCGCTAATACGCCGTGTAACCGACTGCAAAAGTCCGGCAATTCGTATTTCTTTTCCATCTGCAAAACCAGCAATTTTTGATAAAGAGCAGGTCTGGAAATCTTTAATGATTCGCTTGTAACGCGTTAATGGGTGGCCTGTCATATAGACGCCAAGTAACTCCCGCTCAAAACCAAGGCATTCCTTCTCTGGCCAAGGTAAGCAATCCGGAAGGAACGAACTATCGGCTGAACCAGCAGACGTTGAATCCAACATTTCAAAAAGATTGCTCTGGCCACTACTCTTCTCGTTAAGCTTTTCCTGCGCCCTCGACAGAGCAACATCAATGTTAGTAAACAAACGCGCTCGATGCATCTTGAAGCAATCCATAGCACCACATTTAATCAGCGCTTCCAGAACACGCTTATTAACCGCGGAGGCGTCAACGCGCGTACAAAAATCAGCGAGACTCGTATAGGGGCCATTGGCCTGGCGCTCCCGCATGATAGCCTCCCCTGCCCCAGCCCCTACGCTTTTTATGGCAGACAGACCGAACCGCACGTTGTTCTCTTCCGGACTGAAACGATCAAGACTATGATTCACATCAGGGGGCAAAACTTTAAGACCCATATCTTCAGCTTCTGCAACAAACCCTGGCAACTTATCAAAGTTGCCAATTTCAGATGAAATTTGAGCACACATGAATTCGACCGGATAGTTGGCTTTCAGGTATGCGGTTTGATAGGTCACGATCCCATAAGCAGCCGCATGAGCCTTATTAAAGCCGTAACCAGCAAACTTTTCAATGTTGTCAAAGATTTGCCCGGCTTGCGCTTCATGGATGCTATTTTTCTTCATGCACCCTTCAATGAAATCAGTACGCTCCTGGGCCATTACATCCTTTTTCTTCTTGCTCATCGTTCGACGCAGTGTGTCTGCACGCCCCAACGAATAGCCCGCAAGTGCTTGCGCTGCACGTTGAACCTGTTCCTGATAAACCATGATTCCGTAGGTTTCGGTCAGGAAGGGTTCGAGCAATGGATGGTCAAAGGTGATCTTCTCAATACCCTTCTTTCGTTTAACAAACAACGGTATCTGGTCCATCGGTCCCGGACGATAAAGTGCGATAACAGCAATAATTTCTTCTATTTTCGTAGGTTGCAAATCGAGCAACACTTTTCGCATGCCTCCAGATTCAAGCTGGAAGACCCCTACTGTATCGGCCGCCTGGAAGAGTTTGAAGGTCTTCTCATCGTCCAGAGGAATCTTCTCAAGCTCGATGTCAACCCCATGAATCAATTTGATTAAATCAGTCGCCTCCTTTAATACCGTCAGAGTCTTGAGACCCAGAAAGTCCATCTTCAGCAGGCCGCATTCCTCAATGGCCTCTTTTGCGTACTGCGTAATAGGCTCGCCCTCTTTGTCACGCGCAAGAGGCACCAACTCGATCAGCGGCTTGTCCCCGATCACCACACCTGCTGCATGCACGCCCACGTTTCTGAAAAGACCTTCCAGCACTTCAGCATAACGCATAATTTCGCGTAAATTCGGGTCAATCTGACACGCCGCAGAAAATTCAGGATTATCCGTCTGCGCTTTGGCCAACGTAATCTTGGGATCTTCCGGAATCATCTTTGCAAACACGTCTGCCTGCGATAACGGAATTTCAAGTACGCGCGCAATATCCCGGATCACTGTCTTTGCTCCAAGCTGTCCGAACGTCACAATTTGTGCTACGCGGTCCTTGCCATACTTTTGCTTCACATACTCAATGGTCTTCCCTCGGTTCGTCTGGCAAAAGTCGATATCAAAGTCCGGCGGCGAAACACGTTCCGGATTAAGGAAACGCTCAAAAATCAAGTCGAAGCGCAATGGATCAATCTGTGTAATGCCCAGTGAATAGGCCAACAAAGACCCTGCACCTGAACCGCGCCCAGGCCCGACCGGAACGCCATGGGTCCTCGACCAGTTGATAAAGTCAGCCACCACTAAAAAGTAGTTGATAAAACCAGTCGTTCTGATCGTGTCGACTTCATAGTCAAACCGCTTGACCAGTTCATTTTCAAACGGGGTGCCAGGATGGTCATAATCCAACGCGTAGTTTTTTTGCAACCCCAGCTTTCCCAGATACTTTAAATAGCTCAAACCATCGGTAAACCCTTCCGGCACTTCAAACGTCGGGAAGTGTAAGCTCTCGGCTTTTCCGTCTGAAAACGTCAGCTCGACGTTGCAGCGATCAGCAATCTCCTGCGAGAGGTCAAGCGAGGCTGTGTCATTAGGGAAGCGTTTTTCCAACTCTTCGCGCGATTTAAAATAGAACTCGTCCGACCCATATTTCATGCGCTTCGGGTCGCTCATGGTCGTCGAGGTCTGAATGCAGAGCATCACTTCATGCGCCCGTGCATGACTCTGATGCAGGTAATGCACATCGTTGGTGATGACCGTGCGAAGGCCGAGTTTCGCGGCTAACAGACGAAGCCCCTCATTCATAGGCTTCTGTTCGGCTAACCCATGATCTTGTAACTCGAGATAGAAGTTCTCTTTACCCAAGATATCGATATATTCGAGCGCAGCAGCCTCTGCTACGTCAAAATGGCTTTCGCTCAAATTCAAATTGACTTCGCCTTGCAGACAGGCCGACAACCCGATCAGCCCGCTTGAATAGCGCCGCAAGGTCTCCTTATCAATGCGCGGCTTGTAGTAGAACCCCTCCATGTGCGCGATCGTGTTGATCTTCGACAGATTGTAATAGCCTTCAAGATTTGTCGCCAGAAGGATCAAATGGTGATAAGGCACTTTGGGATCACGCGAGGAGCGCGGCGCTTTGGCATTGATGTAAACTTCGCAACCGATGATCGGTTTGATCCCGGCACTCTTGCACGTCTTATAAAACTCAATGGTCCCAAACATCACGCCATGGTCGGTCATGGCAATGGCAGTCATGCCAAGTTCTTGGGCGCGTTTCACAAGTTGGTTAATGTGACACGCACCATCCAGCATACTGTACTTCGTATGCAGATGAAGATGGACAAAGGGTTTAGACATAGTTTATGCCAACATTGAAGCACCGGAGCTTGCATTGCCGACAACCAGCGCATACCGCTTGAGCCAGCCAGACGTTGCGCGTGGTTCCCATTTAGGTGCCGCCGCGCGGCGCCGCGCGATTTCCGCATAATCTAAAAGCACGTCAAGGGTACGATTGTTGATATCGAGTTTGATGCGGTCCCCATCTTTTAAAAGACCTATGAGTCCGCCTTCAGCGGCTTCGGGTGAAATGTGCCCGATGCAGGCGCCACGCGTGCCTCCAGAAAAACGTCCGTCCGTAATAAGCGCGACAGATTCGCCAAGGCCTGCGCCCATGATATAGGACGTCGGCGCCAGCATCTCCTGCATGCCAGGTCCGCCACGCGGTCCTTCATAACGGATCACGACTACGTGACCGGACTTCACCTTGCCACTCAGGATGCCCTCACAAGCCTCATCTTGCGAGTCAAAGCAAATGGCCGTGCCTTCAAAGGTCAACATCGCGGCTGAAACACCCGCCTTCTTTACTACAGCACCCTGCTCTGCGAGGTTGCCACGCAGCACCGTCAATCCGCCATCTTGGGAATAGGCGTTGGGGATCGTGCGAATCACCTGGTCATTCATGATGGTTGCAGCAGCAATATTCTCTCCTAATGTCTTACCTGTTACAGTCATTGCTTTTAGCTTGAGCAACCCAGGGATATCTGCAACCCGCTTCAAGATCGCTGAAATGCCCCCTGCTGCATCCACGTCCTCGATGTGGTAGGCACATGAGGGCGACACCTTGCAGACATTCGGACACTTCTTGGAGATCGCGTTGATACGGTCCAAGTTGTAGTCGATGCCGGCTTCCTTTGCGATCGCCAAGGTGTGCAAGACCGTGTTGGTGCTGCCGCCCATGGCCATGTCGAGGGCAAATGCATTGTCGATCGAATCGAGCGTCACAAGATCGCGCGGACGTGGACCCTCTACCTTGGCCATCTCGACGGCTCGTATCGCAGCCTGCTTCCAGAGGTCAAGACGCGCCGGATCTTCTGCGAGAATCGTTCCGTTTCCAGGAAGCGCAAGGCCGATGGCTTCACAGAGGCAGTTCATGGAATTCGCGGTGAACATGCCGGAACAGGAGCCACACCCAGGGCAGGCTGCCTCTTCCACGCGGTTCAACTCGTTTTCAGTCATGGAGCCATTCTTAAGCTTTGCAACGCCTTCAAAGATCGTGATCAAATCAACAGGCTTCCCGTCAAGCTGTCCGGCCTTCATCGGACCGCCGCTGGCAAAAATCGTCGGGATGTTCGCACGAATGGCGCCAAGGATCATGCCGGGTACAATCTTGTCACAGTTCGGGATGCAGATCATCGAATCAAAGCAATGTGCTTTGACCATGGATTCTACCGAGTCCGCAATAAGTTCCCGGCTTGGCAAGGAATACTTCATTCCCTCATGGCCCATGGCGATGCCGTCGCAGATGCCGATCGTGTTGAACTCAAAGGGGACGCCGCCCGCTTCTGTGATACACTGCTTCACCCACTCACCGACCTTGTTCAGGTGGCAATGTCCAGGGATAATCTGCACGTAGGAGTTACAGACCGCGATAAATGGCTTTTTGAAATCGTCCCGTTTCACACCCGTCGCCATAAACAATCCGCGATGCGGAGCTCGTTGAAACCCACTCTTGACTTGGTCGCTATTCATGATCATTACCTCTTGTAGTCGTTCAAATAGATTAGGGCGTGTATTTTACCATCCCCTACCCCAAATCTCACGCATAAATTTTAGCTTAGTGAATTTATCAGGCCAGAATGACAATTTCGTCATCTGCCTTTAATCGTATTATCTCGTTTGCGCGGCAAATCATCTGCAACGCGAACAAGCTAAACGGTCTTAACAAAAGAAACTATGTTTCCGAACCATATTCTGATCCTAAACGGCCTTTCAGCGATACATTGTTTACGTCACTTATCGAATGTTCAAATATGGTTGCTGCGCTACTTATCATCAACGGTTAGATTATACTCATTTTAAGATGGGGTGGACAAGCCTCACGTTCAGCTTGGAAGGATGAAATACGGAAGTGCTGGAGTATTGAAGCAGGAAGCTCTAAATATACCGACCCATCCACCCTTCTACTCATTTATTATTCAAGTGGGGGAACATCAATTCTCAATATTTTCTTTTGTTTGTTTTTTGAGTTTTTGGGGTAGCTTTTTTGGGCAAAAAAGGGTATTCTAATCAATTCAAATTTGACTTCCCAGAAAGACGTTTTTTATGAGCGATGAAAATCAATTGACGCCAGTACCGGAGCAAGGTTTACGAAACATTAATATTGAAGAGGAAATGAGCTCTTCGTATATTGATTATTCCATGAGTGTGATCATCGGGCGAGCTTTACCGGATGCGCGCGACGGACTCAAACCTGTACATCGTCGCGTACTCTTTACGATGTATGAACTCGGCAATGTCCATAATAAGCCTTACAAAAAATCCGCACGTATCGTGGGTGACGTCATGGGTAAATACCATCCGCATGGCGACCAGGCTATTTATGACACCCTTGTCCGTATGGCGCAGGACTTTTCGATGCGCTATCCGTTGATTGACGGCTGGGGTAACTTCGGCTCCATCGACGGTGACTCCCCTGCGGCGATGCGTTACACCGAAGCACGCATGGACAAGATGACGGATGAAATGCTCGACGATATCGAGAAACAGACCGTTGACTTTAAGCCCAACTACAACGAGGAGTTCTTTGAACCGGTCGTCCTTCCCTCCCGTTTGCCCAACCTGCTCTTAAATGGCTCCACAGGCATTGCCGTCGGCATGGCCACAAACATCCCGCCGCATAACCTCCGTGAACTCGTGGATGGCATCACGCACTATGTTGACAACCCCGATTGCACCATCGACGACCTGATGCATTTCGTCAAGGGACCGGACTTCCCCACCGGCGCGACTATCTGCGGAACGCGTGCGATTGAAGCCATGTATAAGCTCGGACGCGGCCAAATGATGGTCCGGGGCAAAGCTGAAGTCGTGGAATACAAGAACAAGGAAGCCATCATCATCACCGAAATTCCATACATGGTGAACAAGGCGAACATGATCGAGAAGATGGCGGATCTGGTCAATAACAAGGTAATCGAAGGCATCAGCGACATTCGAGACGAGTCCAAGAGCGATATACGCGTGGTCATTGAACTGAAGCGCGGCGCGATTGGCCAAGTTGTATTAAATAACCTTTACAAGCACACTCAGCTCCAGACCACGTTCGGCGCCATCATGTTGGCCATCGACGAGGGACGTCCCAAGGTGATGAACCTGAAGGAACTCTTCCGCTGCTATGTTGACCATCGCTTTACAGTCATTACGCGCCGCACCAAGTTCGACCTTGCAAAAGCAGAAGCGCGCAAGCACATTCTCGAAGGCTTGCTCATCGCGCTCGACAACATGGACGAAGTTGTCGCCATCATCCGGGCTTCGAAGAACCGTGACGAAGCCAAGGGACGGCTTGTGGAACGTTTCGCGTTCTCCGAGAAACAAGTAGATGCAATCCTTGAAATGCGACTCTATCAGCTGACCGGACTGGAACGTGATAAAGTCGAGGCTGAGATGCGCGCGATCCTTGAGCAAATTTCTTACCTGAACAGCCTGCTCGCGGATCATTCGAAAATTTATGCCCTGATCAAGCAGGACCTCTTAGACATCAAGGCCAAGTTCGTCACCTCCAGCAAGAGTGACGATTGCCGCCGCACACAGATTGTCCCGATGGAAAACGAAGTCAACATGGAAGATCTGATTGCTGATGAACCCTGCGTGATCACCCTCAGCCATCGCGGTTATGTCAAGCGTGTACCGCTTACGGTCTACCGCGAACAGAAGCGCGGCGGACGTGGCGTCACGGGCGCCGCCATCAAGGAAGAAGACTTTATCACGACGGTCTTTGTAGCTGATACGCATGATACGCTTCTGTTCTTCACCAACACGGGACGTGTCTTTGCGGAACGCGCATTTGAAATTCCCGAAGCACCCCGCACCTCATTTGGCAAGCCCATCGTCAACCTGCTCCAGTTCCAGGAAGGTGAGCGGGTCGCAGCGTTGCTGCCCATTCGCGCCTTTGCGGCAGATGTCGATGTTATGTTCGCAACCGAGCGCGGTACGGTCAAGAAGACCGCACTTGCTGATTACAAGAATATCAACTGCAACGGCATCCGCGCCCTGAACATCGAAGAAGGTGACAAACTGATTCAAGTCCGCCTCACACATACCGGTGACGATGTGTTACTTATTACTGCCAATGGACAGGCTATGCGCTTCAACGAAGGCCAGGTCCGTCGCATGGGTCGAACCGCAACGGGCGTACGCGGCATCCGCCTCGGAGCCGATGACGTTGTCCGCAGCTTTGACGTGGTGGATAATAACGCCACGTTGTTGGTCGCCACGGAAAACGGCTATGGCAAGCGTACGGAATTCCAGGGCTTTACGCCGCATCACCGCGGCGGCAAGGGTATGATCGCCATCAAGGATGACTCTGGACGCAACGGCAAGGTTGTTGCCGCCCATGCGGTCAAAGACGATCAGTCGGTCATCATCATTACCTCATCAGGCATGATGGTCCGCTCGCCCATTAGCGACATTCGTGTCTGCGGACGTTCCGCGCAAGGTGTACGTCTCGTACGGATGGACGAAGGTACAACGCTCGTCTCCGTCAGTATCGCAGACGCGGAAGAGGTTTCTGACATTCCTGCTCCCGTCGCCTCATTGGAGGCTTCGGTACCCGATGCAGAGACTCCTACCGAGACCAGCGAGACCAATGAATAGCATTTGTTTCAAACCATTCTTGACAAGGGGATAAATCATGTTAGACATTAAACGCATTCGTGAAAACTTTGATGAAGTGGCGGAAGGGTTGCGCCGTCGTGGCATAGATATCGCCATGGCTGAAACCGCACGTGACTTAGACGCAAAACGTCGTACCATCGTCACGCAAGCTGATGATCTCAAGACGCAGCGCAATGCGCGTTCCAAGGAGATCGGCACACTCAAAAAGGCTGGACAAAACACAGATGCTGTTCAAGCTGAAGTCCGTGCAATCGGCGATAAGATTGCAGCATTAGACGAAGAACTCCGCCAGACCGAAGAGATTCTTGAGGCCACCATGCTGCGCATCCCCAACGTGCCGTGCAAGACCATACCCACAGGGCCTGATGCATCAGCAAACCGTGTCGCCTCTACATGGGGCAAGGCTCCGGCCTTCGCCTTCAAGCCGCTGGACCACATTGAGCTCGGTGAGAAGTTAGGTCTTTTTGACCTTCCTCGCGGCGTCAAGATCACAGGTTCTGGCTTCCCGCTCCTCAAGGGCGTGGGCGCCAAGCTTCAGCGCGGCCTGATTCAGTATATGCTCGACCTCCATACTGAAAAACATGGCTATACGGAATTGCTGCCTCCCTTTGTCGTGAACAGTGCCTCCATGCGCGGCACGGGCCAGCTTCCCAAAATGGCAGAGGACATGTATCATTGCGAAATTGATGATCTCTGGCTCATCCCGACTGCTGAAGTTCCGGTGACCAATTTCCATCGCGATGAGATACTGGACTGTCCGTTGCCGATCTACCTGACGGCCTACACACCTTGTTTCCGTCGTGAAGCGGGCTCCGCAGGCAAGGAGACACGGGGCATCCTGCGTGTTCATCAATTTGACAAGGTCGAGATGGTCAAGTTTGTTGAGCCTGAAACCTCCTACGTCGAACTAGAGTCGCTAGTCAAGAACGCCGAAGCTGTCTTGCAAGGCCTCGGGCTTCACTACCGCATTTTGGAACTCTGCTCCGGCGACATTAGCTTCTCAGCAGCCAAGTGCTACGACATTGAATTGTGGGCGCCTGGACAGCAAGGATGGCTGGAAGTCTCCAGTTGTTCTAACTTCGAAGATTTCCAAGCGCGCCGCCTGAACTGCAAATACCGCGATGCCAACGGAAAAGCAAGACTCGTGCATAC
>JBAXCC010000034.1:0-19397 GCA_037141675.1 bacterium
TCTATGTCATGCCCGATCCACGCGAGAAATGTCTGAATCTAGTACCTCCTGGCGAAATGGAAGGGCGTCTCGCAAAGCTGCGCGAGAAAGCATTGTTTGATAAGCATGCCAGCGAAGCGATGCGCATCATCGGTGAGCACTCTGAGCAGTTGACCGTGGATGTGCAGGGGCGCATCCGTGTGCGTGACCGGTTGCTGAATTTTGCCGGCATTGATGACAAGGTTGTGATGATCGGAGCCTTTAACCGCGTACAAATCTGGTCGCCGGCAATGCGTCCGGATGTGGAAGCTGTGGACCAGAAGACGCTGGCAGATGCGGTCGACCTGTTGCAGTTCTAGTTTTTGTCGCAGAGCACGTGCAGTTAGTAGCTATTTGAAAGAAAGGTTGTCATGCACCTGTCGGTGATGTTGCAGGAAAGCATCGATGCATTAGCTGTGAAGCAAGGCGGCTGTTACATCGATGGCACGCTGGGAAGCGCAGGTCATTCTGCTGAGATTTTGAAGCGTGCCGGCGCGACGGGAAGGTTGCTCGGGATTGATCGTGATCCAGAGGCGTTGGCGCGGTCGAGGACAAGGCTTTCGGAGATTCCCGGGACGGTCTGTCTGTCTCACGGTGCACATGGCGACCTGCTACGGATTGCGAAGGCGAATGGGTTTGAGTCTGTGGATGGGATCTTGCTCGATCTGGGCGTGTCATCGGATCAGCTCGATACTCCGGAACGCGGATTCAGTTTCCGGTTTGACGGTCCGCTGGATATGCGGATGGATCCGACACGAGGAGAGTCTGCGGCAGATGTGATCGCGCAGGCTGGAGAACAGGAGCTCGGGACGATCTTTTGGACGCTTGGAGAGGAGCAGCAGTCGCGGCGGATTGCAAAGGCGATTGTGCATGAGCGGGAGCGAGGCGCGATTACGACAACGGCGCAACTTGCGGAGTTGGTCAGCAAAGCCGTTGGAGGGAAGAAGGGGCCGAGGCATCCGGCTACGAAGGTGTTTCAGGCGTTGCGGATGCGGGTCAATCGCGAGATCGAGGATTTGGAGCAGGCGTTGGAAGATGGCATAAACTTGCTCAAGCCCGAGGGGCGGTTTGCAGTGATTACGTTTGAGAGTCTGACCGACCGGGTTGTGAAGCATACATTTGCCGCACATGTGGGCAAATGGAGGTCGTTGCAGCAAGGCGGCGAAGAATGGATTGGAACCTTGCCAGTGGCCGAATGGGCGGTGCGACATGCGGTGTTGCCGTCAGATGAAGAGATGGAGCTCAATCCGCGTGCGCGCTCAGCAAAGTTGCGCGTGATTTTACGGAAAGAGAATCAGAATTTTTAAGGGAAAGGAAATTTGACAATGAAGAGGAACAGGAAGCGTCATGTCCGTATGGATGTTATGCCGAAGTTGCTCGTCGCATGGATCGTGGCAGTCGTCAGTGTCGCTATTGGCTACTGGTTCATGGATTCAAAGTGCAAGCAACTGAATCAGGAAATTCGTAAGTACGAGACCAAGTATGATGGTCTCGAAAATGCGCGTGCCCGTGAAGGCTTGCGCTGGGACGAGAAAAAGACGCCGGAAAAACTCGAGCATGCCATGCTGCAGAGCGGGCTTGCGATGGATTATCCGAAGGCGTCGCAGGTCGTGCGACTGGATTCTAAAGGGCGTATTGTGCCTGGCCAGGTATCGTTGGCTCGTATCAACAAAGTGAAAGGCGCGGTTTCCACTGTCGCCAATACACGGTAATGCGGATGGTAGACCATGCAGGAGCGCCCGGAACACAATCGCGTCTGGTTTGTTGCTGCACTGTTGTTTTGCGCTCTGCTTAGCTTAGGTGGAAGGTTGGCCTATTTGCATTTAGCCGATCATTCCAAGCTGAATGACTTTGAATATAGTCGTCAGTTACTGGGCATGCGCGGTCGGATTTTCGACAGCAACGGCACGCAATTTCCGATGGCTATCAGTTTGACGGCTCGGCAATATTTTGTTGATCCGAGGTCGATCAAAAAGATCCATGATAAGCAGTATATTATTCGGACTGTCTCATCGGCTCTCAAGCTTCCGATTGATCAAGTGACGGAATGCTTTAGCCGGACAAACTCTCGGTACATTAAGCTGGGTATCCCTACGTGTGACGACAATGCGTTTGCGCTGTTGTCGACCAATAAGCTTTTGAGCGGTGTGGGCTCGGATGAGACGATTGTCCGCTCGTATCCGCAGGGACGCCGTATGTCGCACGTGCTTGGTTTTGTGAACAAGGAGGGGGTCGGGTCTGCAGGCATTGAACTGAAGTATAATGGCTATCTTAAGGGCATTGCGGGGCTGATTGAAGGCGAGAAGGATGCCATGCAGGCGGAAATTCGTGACCGGCGGAAAATAGATGTGCAACCTATCGCGGGTTCCGATGTGCATCTGACTCTTGACCACAACATCCAATATGAAGTGGAGAGCGCGCTACGCGAGGGCATTGAAAAGTGCCAGGCTCCATCGGGATGGGCGATTGTTCAGGAGGTGAAGACGGGTGCGATTTTAGCGATGGCCTCCTTTCCTGATTTTGAACCTGTGAACTACAACGATGAGTCAAAGGATGTCTGGCGTAATAAGGCCTTCTCTGAAATTTACGAGCCGGGCTCCATTATGAAATCCTTCACCGTGGCCTCGGCGCTGAATGAGAACCTCGTAACGCCGAATACGATGTTTGATGTTGGAGAGGGTATTTTCTTCTGGGCTGGAAAGCCTCTGCGCGACCATGTGACAGGGCGCCTCAATGTCACGACCGCACTGAAGAAATCAAGTAATATTGCTTGCGCAAAGATAGGGTTGCTGCTGGGGCCCAAGCGGTTGGAAACCTATTTTCGGTCGTTTGGGTTTGGTAGTCCGTTGGGGTTGGATCTCCCGGGCGAAGAGGGCGGTATATTGTTGCGTGGTAAAGACTGGGATCGGGACAAGTTGAAAATTACGCGCGTCCCTATTGGGCAAGGGGTTTGCGTCACGGCCGTGCAAATGGTCAATGCGTATTCCGCGCTCGCCAATGGCGGGAAGGTGATGAAGCCGCATGTGATTGATCGGATTGTTTCTGCCAATGGGCAGGTGATTATGAAAAATCAGCCTACTGTGCTGGCGCGTCCGGTCCGGCCGGAGGTGGCACGCATGGTCTGTGACATGCTTGTCGGTGTGACGGAGGAGGGCGGCACGGGCAAGAAGGCTGGCGTGAAAGGATATTCCGTCGCGGGCAAGACAGGTACGGCGCAACAGGTCGGGCCGGGGGGGTACTCGAGTACAGATTATTGGGCGTCATTCGTTGGTTTTGTTCCTGCAAGTAAACCAGTCTTCTGTGTGTTGGTCACCATTGATCGGCCGGATCCCAAGAAGCAGCGTACAGGCGGCGCAGTGGCTGCACCTGTTTTTTCGAAAATTGCAACCACAACGGCTCGTTATTTGGGGATTCCGCCTGATGTGCCTGAGGATGCCGAAGTTGATGCAAAAGGAATGTAAGTTGCGTTCAGATGCCAAAAAAATCTAACGGGTAAAATCAATATGAAATTTTCAGATGTTCCAGAACTGGAACCCTTGTTGGTGGATAAGCCGCCTGCGATTCAGTTTACAGGTATCCAGTGTGATTCCCGCCGCGTGCGCCCCGGCGATATTTTTGTTGCAGTCACGGGCGGTCGTGATGATGGTGCTAAATATGGTGCCGCAGCTCTTGCAAAGGGTGCTGTCGGTATAGTCTCCGAGGTGCCGTTACGGGATTGCGGCAAGGCCACGATCCTCGTTAAGGATGCACGACAGGCACAGGCGATTCTAGCCTGTGCGATTAACGGCTGGCCTGGTCGCAAGATGGAGGTGTTCGGAATTACCGGAACAAATGGCAAGACAACGACTGCCTGGCTCTTGCATGAAATGTTAAGCGAATATGGTCAGCAGGTCGGGTTAATCACCACGGTGCAGGTATCGTATTTAGATCGCGTCATTCCTGCGGTCAGGACGACGCCGGACGCCTGTGAGTTGCAGGCCCAACTGGCTGCCATGGCGAGCGTAGGCTGTCATTCGGTTGTGATGGAAGTTTCCTCGCATGCGTTACACCAGCATCGTGTGGGAGGTCTGCGTTTTGCCGGAGCCGCCTTCACGAACCTTTCGCAAGATCATCTGGATTATCATATTACAATGGCAGACTATTGGGAGACAAAGAAGAGACTCTTTGCCATGCTTGCCGAGGATCATCCAGGTGCACCTGCTGTGAGTTTTATAGATGCGGCATACGGACAGGAGATGGCGGATTACATTTCGACATTGCCGCTCAAACGCATCACCTGCGGCTTTTCAGATGCCGCTGATATTCGCGCGCAGCAGATTGCGCTCAACCCCGACGGAACAACCTTTATATTTGCAGGCGACGCCCCCCATGGCCGAGGTCCCTTTTCAATTCCGATCAAGAGTCATCTTGCTGGACGCTATAATATCGCCAATATGCTGTGCGCGGCAGCCTTGGCGCTTGAAGCAGGCGTCCCCCCTGAAACCATTGCGGGGGTACTGCAAAAGGTTCATCCCCAATGGGGAAGGCTTGAACGCCTGCCTGTCAAGGCGCCCTTTCGTATTTTTGTGGATTACGCGCATACGGATGATGCGTTGACGCAAGTGCTTTCTGCCATTCGTGAAATGGGGAGCGGACGCATCTTAGTTGTCTTTGGTTGCGGGGGTGACCGCGATCGCAAGAAACGTCCGTTGATGGGTGCGGCGTGCGCAAAAGGGGCGGATGTGCTGGTGGTCACATCGGATAATCCGAGGTCAGAAGATCCGGATACCATCATCAAGGAGATTCTCGCCGGCATTCCTGAAGGGACGGATGTCTGTGTCGAACCTGACCGTCGGGCTGCCATACATCTTGCGCTCTCACTCGCGCGTGAAAATGATGTCGTGTTAATCGCTGGAAAAGGGCACGAAGCCTTCCAGGAAATGGCCGGACGTGTCTTCCCCTTTGATGACAGACAAGTAGCCAAAGAAGAATTTGACTCTCTAAAGCGTTAATTTGCAATAGCTTATTTAAAATGACATATTTAAATAAAATGTCATCTTGAAAAAGGGCCCCTCATTTACTATACTCTTTCCCATCTTCAACTGAACTTGGGTGTTTGGTGTTCAAGGCTTTGTCTCTGAAAGATGAAAGGCCGCTGGACATTGGAGAATTAGGATATAACTATGGGTGCTACAGCTCGAATATCAAATGGTGTCTGCCTGGATGTGGATCCAGCCGGATGTGAACGACTGGTGTTGGATCAGATTAAGGCTATGGGTCAGACGACGCGTTTAGGGAAAGGCCCTCGAAGCGTGCTTGTGTTGGGCGCGTCCGGCGGATACGGATTATCCGCGCGTATCGTGTCAGCTTTTGGAATAGGTGCTCCGACTCTGGGCGTTTCATTGGAACGTGCTCCCTGTGAGAAGCGGGGAGGTTCGCCTGGCTGGTATTCAAATATCGCCTTTGATACGGCTGCGAAGCAAGCCGGAATTAAAGCGGTTACTCTTCAAGGTGATGCTTTTAGTGAGGCAACTAAGGACCAGGTTGTGCAGGTCGCACGCGAGCATCAGTTTGAACCCTTTGATTTGGTAATCTACAGCCTTGCCTCACCGGTGCGTACGGACCCTGAGACGGGTGTTATGCATCGGACAACGATTAAGCCTATTGGTCAGCCAGCGGTGGCGCTTTCGCTTAACCTTGCCACGGGCCAGCTTAAGCAATCAACACTCGCTCCTGCTACAGAAGAGGAAATAGCGGGTACGATCAAGGTCATGGGTGGCGAGGACTGGAAGTTGTGGATCAGCAAACTTCACGAGGCAGGCCTTTTGGCCCCAGGCGTCAAGACAGTCGCCTTTTCCTACATTGGTCCTGCGCTTTCCAGGGATATTTATCGTTCAGGAACGCTGGGGCGGGCTAAAGAGCATCTGGAGGCCACGGCTCATGAACTGACAAGCCTTTTGAAGTCCAGCATGGGTGTTGCATGTGTCGCAGTCTGCAAAGCCGTTGTGACCCGCGCAAGTGCAGTCATCCCGGCAATGCCACTCTATATTGCTGCGCTCTTCCGAGTGATGAAGGATATGGGGTTGCATGAAGATTGCTTTGCGCAGATCAACCGCCTCTTCCGTGAGCGTCTTTATACCGATGGGGATATCCTGGTGGACAGCGAAGGACGTATTCGTATTGATGACTGGGAATTGCGCGACGATGTCCAGAAGAAGGTCCTTGAAATTTATAAAATTGTGAACAATGAGAACGTCTGGGAAGTCACAGATTTCGACGGATACCAGCATGATTTCCTTGCGTTGCATGGATTGAAAGGGTAAGCAGAAAACTTTTCCGAAAAAGAACGAAAAAACATCTGTTATGGCATCGGAATATGGTTGACATATTCTCAATATTTGTCAATATAGAGCATTCTTTGAGGATTATTGGGTGTAATACGAGCATGATGCCGTAATCACTATTTAAGGAGAAACAGAAGAGTATGAGCAATAAAACACGCGTTTTAGTTACAGGGTTAGGCGTCATCAGTCCGGTTGGTAACACAGTTGATGAAATGTGGACGAACATCCAGAATGGTGTTGGCGGTATTGGGCCAATAACAAAGTTTGATGCTTCCCGTGTTGATGCAAAGATTGCTGCGGAAGTGAAAAACTTCGATATTACGAAGTATGTGGATTTCAAAGATGCGAAGCGTATGGCGCTCTTTACCCAATATGCTGTTGCCGCATCCAAACAGGCATGGGCTGATGCAGGATTGAACGAAACCAATATGGATCCTGAGCGTGCTGCAGTGGTGATGGGTAATGGCATTGGCGGCAAAGAGGTCGACCATGAAGCATATGTGACCTTGCTTCAGAGGGGGCCGAGCCGTCTTTCCCCCATGACCATTCCAAAGTTGATTCCGAATGAGGCAGCAGGCAATGTTTCCATCGTGCTGAACATCAAAGGCGCATCGCATACGATTGTCACGGCGTGTGCTTCTGGCACAGATGCGATGGGCGTTGCCCTCGACATGATCCGCTCCGGCCGCGCAGATGTTGTTCTGGTGGGCGGAACAGAGGCGGTTATCGCTGAATTTTGTGTGGGTAGCTTTGCAGCCATGAAGGCGTTGAGTACCAAGCGCAATAATGAGCCTGAGAAGGCATGCCGTCCGTTTGATGCTGACCGTGACGGATTCGTGATGGGCGAAGGATCAGCCATGTTGGTCCTCGAGTCTGAGGAACATGCTAAGGCACGCGGTGCACGGGCGTATGTCGAGTTCGCAGGTTATGGCGCATCATCGGATGCCTATCATTTGACTGCTCCGGATCCAGAAGCTGCAGGCGCAGTGCGGGCTATCAAGCTTGCACTTAAGGATGCGGGCCTCAATCCTGAAGATGTTGATTATGTGAATGCGCATGGAACATCGACCCCCCTCAATGATCCCATGGAGACAAAGGCCGTCAAGGGTGCTTTTGGCGAACATGCCCGTAAGCTCAAGATGTCTTCAACCAAGAGCATGACAGGCCACTTGCTGGGCGCTGCCGGCGCACTGGAAGCCGTTATCTGTTCGCTGGCTATTCGCGATGGTTTTTATCCTCCGACCATCAATTACGAGAATCCTGATCCTGAATGCGATTTGGATATCGTCCCTAATAAGGGTGTCAAGGGGCCGATCCGCGCTGCGATTTCAACATCGCTCGGCTTTGGCGGACACAATGGCGTCGTTGTGTTTAAGGCTCTTTAATCATCAGGCAAAGGTTAAACAATATGAGTAGCAAAACCATTAAAGAACGAGTGCCCCTGGTGCCAGAAAACCAACCCTATCCCGGTCCGATGGAGGAGCTGCTTCCACATCGTCATCCTTTTCTTTTTGTAAAGAAATTATTGAAGGTTGGGAAGGCGGAATTTATCGGCGAGGCAATCTTCCCAGCTGATACGGCATTTTTTGCAGGTCACTTCCCGAATCATCCCGTGGTCCCGGGCGTTATCCTCGTTGAGATGATGGCGCAGTGCGGAGGGGCGGGTCTCATAGCGAATGGGACGGTTCCTATCGATGGACTCTTCTTCCTCGTGAACGTCGACAATGCAAAGTTCCGACGTCAGGTCGGTCCGGATGAGCTGGTCCATATTGAGGTGAAAAACACCCAAGAGGGGACACGCATGGTCAAGCAGCATGGCATAGCGACCGTGAATGGTGAAGTTGCCGTTGAAGCGGACTTTGCGTGTATTCTGAGCACCCGCAAGTAACTGGGGCGCCTATGCCCTTGCCCATCTTACAGGTCCGTAATCTCTCTGTTGCTTTCACGCGTGAAGGTCAAGTTACCCTGCCTGTACGTGACGTCTCTTTTGATGTCAAAGCAGGTGAACGTGTTGCACTTGTAGGCGAAAGTGGCTGTGGCAAGAGCTTGACCGCATTATCGCTGGTCCGCTTGTCACCCACAGATCGTGCACGTCTGTCTGGCAGCATCTTGTTTAAAGGCGAGGAGCTCTTAACACTATCAGATAAGGCTCTCTGTGCTTTTCGAGGACGAGGGATTGCCTATGTTTTCCAGGATCCATCTGCCAGCTTGAATCCTGTTATGCGCATCGGGGCTCAGATTGTTGAAGCATTGCCTCCAGGCACAGAGAATTCAACGGAGTATATCAAAGGATTGCTTGCGCGTGTTGGGATACCTGATCCTGCTCGCGCCTTTCGCGCCTATCCATCGGAAATGAGTGGGGGGCAGCAGCAGCGTGTCATGCTTGCTATGGCACTTGCGGCGCGTCCACAGTTGCTGGTTGCGGATGAGCCGACAACAGCTCTTGATGTGACGACTCAGCAGCAAGTGCTGGACTTGATTGATGAACTTGCGCGTGATTTTCAGATGGCGGTTTTGCTGATTACGCATAACCTGGGCCTTGTCGCGGGGCGCATGCAACGCGTCAATGTGATGTATGCAGGGTGCGTTGTGGAGTCTGGGCGCGTGGAGGATGTGTTGTTGAGTCCACACCATCCCTATACGCGTGGACTGCTGGCGGCAGTTCCTCGACTCGATGCGCGTCGCGGTGAGCATTTGTGTGATATCCCCGGCACTGTCCCCTCCCCGGATGCGTTGCCTGCTGGTTGTGCATTTGGACCCCGTTGTCCCGATGTGCAGGAGAGATGTCGTCTGGCTACTCCAGCCTGTCAGACTTGTGGCAACCAGCAGTGGTATTGTCACAACGTTTACAAGTGAGAGTATATGAGCAAAATTAAAAAGCGCTTTAAGTTGCGTGCACCGCTGACCATCAAGGGCGGTATTCGTGCTCAGACTGCGCACGCGGGGCCGTTTCGTGTCTGGTGGAGTCGCCGATGGACAGACGTGCTCGAAGGGTTCCGCATGGGACCTCGCTTGGGACGTGGCCGCCATTATGCGATTAGCGGACAAGTCTCTGAACTCACGATGACCTCTGGTTGTGTTTCAGCTGAAGTGCAAGGTGCGAATGCGGATCCGTATCGCTGTTCAATACGTTTCGCGTCTCTCGATGCAGTACAAAAAGAAAAAGTCGTTATGGCCTTGAAAGCCCGGCCGATGCTGATTGCTCGTTTGATTGCCGGTGAATTACCTCATGAAGTGGAGATGCTCTTTGAACAGGTGCACGCTCCGTTGTTTCCCCGTCGCTCGGGCGATATCCAAAGTTCGTGCAGTTGCCCTGATTGGGCGAATCCGTGTAAACACCTTGCCGCAGTTTACTGTCTGCTTGGCGAAACGATTAGTAAGAATCCAATGTTGCTACTTGCTTTGCGTGGGATCGCCCGTGTTGATCTTGTAGACGCTGATGAAATAATAAAGCCTGTTAAGCCTGTCAGAAAAACAAAAACGGCCGTTACGCCTCTTACGTTGGAATCGTTTTACGGGAAATCGCAGTCCCCCATGACGGAATTTGGTGAAATGCCTGCATCTGGTATTGATGCGCCCCTTCTCCAGCGTTTGGGCCCGCTTCCCTTCTGGCGTGGGCAGGAGCGCTTTTCGGATACCCTTGAACATCTCTATGCCCGCGCAGCATCGCGTGGCATGATCGTCTGGAGTGGTGATCCGCTCGATCTTCGTCGACCAGAAGAGAAGGTGATCATCAAAGGCGCCTCACTTCATCTCAAGCAGCATCTGCGAATTGAGCGCGGCTAGGCCGTGATTAAGGACATGGGACTTGAGACTAGGTACGTGCAGGAATTTTTCTCCCATGTCCAACGTCCCAAGTCTAACCTGCGGCTTGTCTGTAAGGCCTAAGTAGCGTATACTATCACTTTCACTTTTAAAAATTACGAGGATAATTTCATGTCAGTTCGTGTTCGTTTCGCTCCGAGTCCCACCGGCAATGTTCATATCGGAAATATTCGCGCCGCTATTTTCAATTGGCTCTTTGCCCGTCATGCAGGCGGCAAGTTCCTGTTGCGTGTCGAAGATACCGACCGTGAGCGTTCCACGCAAGAGGCGATCCAGACCTTGCTGGCGTGTATGGAGTGGCTGGGACTTGATTATGATGAACCTGAACTCTATCAGAGTAAGCAGACGGAACGTCATGTCGCTGTTGCCGAAGATCTGGTGGCACGCGGCTTGGCGTATCGCGATAATAAGGGCGGCGGCGGCGAGTGCGTCATCTTCCGTATGCCGAAGCAGGGCAAGGTGGAGTATACAGACCTTGTGAAGGGGCCCATGAAGAAGCAGGCGGAGGACACCCAGGACTTTGTGATCGTGCGTTCCGATGGCACGCCTGTTTTCCATCTTGCCAATGTCGTCGATGATGTCGATATGAAGATCACGCATGTCATCCGCGGGGATGATCATGTGGAGAACACCTTTAAGCACATCGAACTTTTCAAGGCCATGGGCGCGCCAATTCCGCAGTATGCGCATTTGCCGATGATCGTCAATAATCAGGGCAAGCCCTATTCAAAGCGTGACGGCGCCGCCTTTGTCGGCGAATTCAAAGAGCAGGGCTATCTGCCTCAAGCATTGTTCAACTTTCTGCTGTTGTTGGGCTGGGCGCCTGGCGATGACCGCGAAGTGCTGACGCGTGAGGAGATGATTCAACTCTTCACTCTGGATCGTTGCAAGTCGAGTGCTGCGCGCTTTGACAATAAGAAGCTCATCTGGATGAACGGCGAATACATTCGCAATACGCCGCGTGAAGTTTATGCGACGGAATTTGTTTCACGTGTGAAGAACGCGGGGCTCTCCACAGAGGGTGTTGATTTGAATGGTATCATGGACCAGATGCAAATCCGTACCAAGTTTTATTCGGAGATCCCTGGAACATGCACCTATTTCTTTACGGAAGATTATGCCTTTGATCCTAAGGGCGTTGAAAAACGCTTGAAGGCGGAGGGTGTTCCTGCGTTGTTGGAAGAGGTTGCTGATGCCTTTGCTGCACTGCCAGTTTTTGATGTGCAGTCGACGCATGACAAGGTGGCGGCCATGGGCGAAGCCAAAGGCACAGGCATGGGCTCCATCGTCCATCCCGTGCGCATGGCCACGACAGGCCTGACCGAAGGCCCAGGCCTCTTCGAACTGCTTGTGCTGCTGGGACGTGACCGCGCCTGCGCACGCCTACGCAAAGTCGCCCAGCGCCTCCGCGAACAGACGCTGTAGAGCGACGAGGTCGGCATAGTAGTGGAATGTTGGAACTGAAAACTGCTACTGCCGACTGCTACTCGCCCCTTATAACCCCGCCGACCATCCGCGTACCGCAGCTTCGGCCACGCCATGCAGTTTGATGCGCTTTAGGCGGCTGGTGTCGCCGGTGCAGATTTCCACTGCACGGCGGTGAATGCGAAATTGTTCTGCAAAGAAGGCTATGATGGCTTCGTTCGCTTTTCCGTCAACAGGCGGAGCTTGAATGCGTAGCCGCATCCAGTCGGGGTCAAATCCTGACACTTCCGTACGTTTGGCGCGTGGAGTTACTTTGAGTGTCAGGATGACACTGTCTGCTGTTGTCACGAGCCAGCTCATTTGACAAAGGGGGACATGATCAGTTTGTAAAGGCCTGTCTGGATAATGCCGTAGATAAAATTCACGACAAAGAAGAATATCATCGGCGTAAAGTCAATGCCGCTGGTGGCTGTTTGGCGGCGAGAGAAGCGGCCCAGAAGCACATCGACACTTTCCGCGCAAATCAGCATGACGGTCTTGAGACCGAAGATCATGGAGATGAAGTTTCCCAGAATAAACAGTAAGAGGGCGTTATTCATCCACATCAAACCATCCCCGCAGGACATCATGGAGAGCCATCCTAGCTTTAGCAAGACGGCAATGGGATGACCAGACAGGAAAATATCCGTGGTCGGAGTATCAGAGATCGGCATGAGCGCCGGAAGTGCAGTCGGGACGAAGCCAATACTGACGATAACAGCCGTGATGCAAAAATGAAGGGCAATCAACACAAAGGGTTGCAGTAGGAAGGGGATCTGGGAGAAAGGCCTCGCAAAAAAGGCGAAAGCCTCTGCTGCGCGCGTTAACCGTGCGGGTCGCGCAAGGATGCAGACAATGAAATAGAGCGTCCAGAGGCGCACAATAAATAGACCGAACTGCAATCCGCCATAGAGAAGCTGATAGGCAAATGACGCCTGTTGCAGATCTGGTGTAAACGAGAAGATCGTGCCATAAGAGAGGGTAATCCCGCCGCCAAAACGCATGAAGAAGATGGTTTTGAATACGCAAAAAAAGGAGAGAAGCGCCAGAGCAGCTAATTGATCCGGAAGCATGAGTACCGGGCGTAGGAATTGCAATATGCTGTCAACAAAACGCGTAGTGCCTGAAAGGAAAGGGTTAAAATAAAACTCATTTTCAGGTCTGACCCAGAATCGGACCCAGAAGAGCAATAAAAATAGATTAACAACAAGCTGAAGATATAACATGGTTAGGGGAATTTCTCAATATACTCGGTTACCAATAGTGAACAACCACCAGCGCAACAGTAATACCTAATAACATCCCCACAAAGACTTCTTTGCGTGTGTGACCGAGTAGTTCCTTGAGATGGTGCATCTGGCTGAGGCGGCGTTCCTTGAAGAGTTCCTGGATCATCTGATTCAGTACGATAGCCTGATGCCCAGCTGCACGGCGCACACTCGCAGCATCAAACATGGTGACGGCTGCAAAGAAGAAGCTCAAAATGGAGACGGGCGTATCAAAGCCATTGGTTAAGCCAATAGAGGTGGAGAGCGCGCATACGAGTGAGGAGTGTGCGCTGGGCATGCCGCCTGTGCTTAAGAAATAGCGAAAGTCAAATTGACGCGTCCGTGAAAAGCCCAGTAACATTTTTATAAGCTGTGCAATACCCCAGCCCAAAACAGCGGCCCATAAACACGGTGATTTAAACAATAAAAGTGGATCATGATTTATAACCATAACTAACCTGTTTCCCATCCCAAAAAAAGATGTTTAATTATCGCATGTGATGGGGTCAAGTGCAATACTGCAATTAAAGAAGTTAAAACTGTTTTGACTAATGGCGCTGAATGCGTTACTTTCTTCTCCTATGAATGAAATCATAAAAGAGATTCAGTATCCTTTTGCCGAGGATGTTGTTCGTGAATTGAAGTCGGGCCAGCGTGTGTGCGTCACCGGACGCATTTTTACAGGCAGGGACCGTCTTCACAAATATCTCGCAGAAGGCCATGCCTCGCCAGTCTCCCTGAAGGATGGGGCCATCTATCACTGCGGTCCCGTCATCACGAAAGAGGCGGATGGCTCATGGCATGTGGGGGCCGCTGGGCCGACCACCTCCATCCGAGAAGAACCCTATATGGCCAAAATTATTGCCGAGCAGGGGGTTCGTGTCATTATCGGGAAGGGTGGCATGGGGCCTGATACGTGCAAGGCCTGTCAAGAACATGGGTGTGTCTATTTGCAGACTGTCGGCGGGGCCGCTGCACTCTTGGCCCAGCGTATTCAGCGCGTAGAAGGTGTCTATCTGCTTGAAGAGTTCGGCGCTGCTGAGGCTGTCTGGGTCTTTGATGTGGTCAAATTTGAAGCCGTCGTCGGCATTGATGCCCACGGAAACAATCTATTTGATGCAGTCCGGCAAGAATCGCTCGAACAACTCAATCGTGTCCTCTAGGCGCTGGGATAGTTCGGGCTAGAACAGGTGTGTCCCCATTATCGTGCCTAGCATGAGTAGCATGGTCAGATAGGATATCCAACGTGCGACCAGGGTCGAGCGGATATAGGCCTCGGGGGCATGGGCATTCAGTAGCTTTGCGCGAATAACGCGATGCATGATGAGGAAGTAGGCAATAAGCGCCATGAGGAAGAGGGAAAATACAATCAGCTCATTCTTTGCGTAGAGCGCTTTACCGGCGAATAAAATTATGACGAGTGCGAGCATGGGGACAATATTCCATATTCGCATGCCGGAAAATTCGTTCATGACCGCGATCTTCATTTCGTCGTCGAGTTTGCGAAATGCCCGCTCACTCAGGATGCGTGACAAAACAATGCCGACAGCCAAAATGCCGAAGCCAACAAGGGATCCACTGTCATTCATGATTCAATCTCCTTCAGGTCAATGCTACTTTCCGAGTTCCTGCTTCCGCTTGGGGCGTCTCACGAGTAGATAAATAAGTGCGCCGATCCAGTGGGTGAGTAGGATGATCAGAATCCAAATAAGTTTGTCGTTACCTTCTGATTTCTCATTACAGGCGCAATCCACAATCATCCATATCCAGAAGATGGTTCCGACTATTGCAAACAGGAAAAACAAAAAAAAGACGGGAAGCATGAGCATCATATTAATCTCCTTTAGCGCATATTAGTTAAGCGCCTTTTCGATCGCCTTGATGAGTTCGGGGTCGTCGGGTGTCGTGCGCGAACCAAAACGCGCAATCACGTTGCCGTTGCGATCAATCAGAAACTTGTTGAAGTTCCAGGAGATGTCCCCCCCTAATTCAGGGTGAAGGGTGCTGTCCGTCAACCAGGCATAGAGCGGATGTTGCTCTTTACCTTTGACGTGGATCTTGCCGAAGACAGGGAAGGTGACTCCGTAGTTCAGCGAACAGAACTGCTGGATCTCGTAGTTTGTCCCTGGCTCTTGTCCCAGGAAGTCATTAGACGGAAATCCCAGCAATACCAAGCCACGCTTCTGGTAGGTCGCATATAATTTTTGAAGGCCTGCATACTGGGAGGTGAAGCCACATTTGCTGGCCACGTTGATGACCAGAGCGACTTGACCTTTGTAGGGTGCAAGGGTGGTCGGGGCCCCATCGATAGTCTCCACCGGGAAGGTGTAGAACGCGGGTACGGCGTTAGCGGCACGTGTGACTGGGATATGAATCTCTGACTTACGCAGGAACCAGATCATAAAGGGGGAGTTCCAGTAGACCACGTAGGGGGCGGCGTTGGTTTGCCACTCCTTCTGTTTTGCGAGCCACGTGTTCAGTTGCAGGAGCCCAGCTTCGTAATTTTTGCGGGTATAACTGCCGCTGAGCCCAATGCTCACCACCGTGAGCGCTGGAAGTGTCTGCACCGATACCTCATTCGTGGAAGCCAACGCACGTTTCGTGCTGTTGCTGCCGACGTAGAAGACCATCTCATTGGTAGATACAGAGGCGGAGACCGGCACACTCATGGCGACCTCCTGCTCTTTAATGTAACCAGAGAGTTTCATAAAAGCAGTTCCACGATCCTCAAATGCGTCACCTGGCGCGGAGGCGACCAGGCATGTCCGTGCCGGCAAGGTTTTGATTTCGATGGCCCCAACGGGTGTACGAGGGTAGATGGATTCATAAGCCATGGTCTTGCCTCCTGTCAGAAAAGCCGATACGATTAGGGTTGTTACTTTAAACGATGAGAATAAGCGCATAATGACACCTCCTTAGGTTACGTTTAAGCATAACAGAACAAGAGGGAAGAGACAATCGGCTCTAAGCTACCCAAGCAAGGCTACCCTAATTTTAACGCAAAAGCCGCGAATATTTCGCACATGTCATGCGCGGGTCATCTTCTTAGGCCTGAGCTGTTGGCGTATCAGATGCGGGTGCCGTGATGATGTCCTTGCCGCGAATCTTGATATGCAACTCGCGGAGTTGCTTTTCGGTCACGTCAGAGGGCGCGTTCATCATGAGATCCTGCGCCTTCTGGTTCATCGGGAAGGCAATGACTTCGCGGATGTTGTCCTCGCCAGCCAGGAGCATGACCATACGGTCGACGCCCGGAGCGATACCACCATGAGGAGGCGCACCAAACTTGAAGGCATTGAGCAGGCAGCCGAACTTCTGTTCCACGACTTCCGGACCGTAGCCTGCGATTTCAAACGCCTTGTACATGATTTCGGGAAGGTGATTACGGATGGCGCCGCTCGAGAGTTCGATGCCGTTGCAGACCACGTCATATTGGAAGGCAAGGATGTCAAGCGGATGCTTGTTCATCAATGCTTCCATGCCGCCTTGGGGCATGGAGAAGGGGTTGTGCGAGAAGCCGATCGCCCCAGTCTCGGGATCCTTTTCAAACATCGGGAAGTCCACAATCCAGCAGAATTTGAAGACGTTCTTGTCGATGAGGTCCAGGTCGCGGCCCAGCTTAATACGAATGTCGCCCGCAATCTTGGCTGCCTTGTCCGCCTCTTCGCAGACGAAGAAGAGCACATCGCCGTCTGTCACATGGCCCATCTGGGCGAGCGTTGCGAGTTCTTCAGGCTTGAGGAACTTCTGGATCGGGCCCTTGATGGTGTCGCCATCCCAGACCAGATAGGCAAGTCCCTTTGAGCCAAGCGACTTTGCATGCTCGACGAGTTTATCAAAGAAGCTGCGTGTTTTGTCCTTGATGTTCTTCACTGGAATCGCGCGGACGACTGACCCTGCCTTGACTGCGGAGGCAAAGGCGTTGAAGCCGGAGCTCGCGAAGACATCCGAGCAGTCGAACATTTCGATTGGATTACGGAGGTCAGGCTTATCGCAACCATACTTGAGCATGGATTCGCGGTAAGGGATGCGAATCCAGGGTGTCGCATCGACGGTTTTTTTCGAGAAGTTGGCAAAGGTATTGGATATGACATCTTCAACCACGGCAAAGATATCTTCCTGCGTGACAAAGGACATTTCCATATCGAGCTGATAGAATTCGCCGGGTGAGCGGTCTGCGCGTGCATCTTCATCGCGGAAGCAGGGTGCGATCTGGAAATAACGGTCAAAGCCTGAGACCATCAGTAACTGCTTAAACAACTGAGGCGCCTGCGGCAGGGCATAAAATTTGCCATGATGCACGCGGCTCGGCACGAGGTAGTCACGTGCGCCTTCAGGTGAACTGCAGGTCAGGATAGGGGTTTGATATTCATTGAATCCATGCGCTTCCATAGCTTTGCGCAGGAAGGAGATGATCCTAGAGCGAAACACGATGTTGTTGTGGATGCGCTCGCGGCGCAAATCCAGGAAGCGATATTTCAGGCGGACATCTTCCGCGCCATCCTCTTCGCCGGGCAGATAGATCGGTGTCTGCTCGGAAGAGGCTTCGATGAGACACTCATTGGCCACGAGTTCGACCTCACCCGTCGCGATGTCCGGGTTGATTTGCGCTGCTTCGCGAAGGGTGACTTCACCGACCACGGTAATGACGCTCTCCAGCTTCGCCTTGCTCAGGGCATCAAAGAAGGAGCGGCTGGGATGGGCGATAACCTGGGTAATGCCATAATGGTCACGCAAGTCAATGAAGAGAATTCCGCCATGGTCGCGCACGCGGAACATCCATCCTGAAAGTTTAACCGTTGAGCCAGCGTCCTTCTTGGAGAGCTGATTGCATGTGTGTGTACGATAAAGGTGCATAAGTAATCCCTTTTGCTTAAAAAGAAGGCCATACTATAGCAGACTTACTGGGCTGATTCAAGGAGTTGCATATTCGAAGATCGTTTTTTTGACAGGATGAACAGGATTTTAAGGATGTGGTAGTGGGCCATTCTACTCAATCTTGTTAATCACATCCGCGCTATGTTGTAGAGGGTCTGTCTTGGGGCGAACGGGTTGTGGCTTGGGCGTTGATGCGGGAGCATATTGCTTGATTAAATAAAGAGTCTGGTTGATTTCTTCAGGTGTCAGCTCCTTTTGATCACTGAAATATTGACGCACTTTCTCTGTTGCCTTAGAGGTCCGCTTGGAGTCAAAATTTCGGCTTCGGAGATAGTCGAGAGGTTTCTGTTGGACGGGATCGGCAATCAAAGTGCCGACAGCTTGTTGCTTTTGATTCTGAAGTGTGTCTTCCTCTTTGCGAGCTTTCTGCGTGATCAGGTCGTGTTCAGCCTGAGTTTGCTTCCGTAGCGATTGGAGTTGAGTTTCAAAGGGCTGGCTCGCGTCGAGGAGCAGACGCCCCCATATTGCAAGGGCCGCTACATCTTCTGGCAGGATGGGCTCTTCCACAGCTGGGGGCTGGGTATCCTCCTTCTTCAGTTGCGTCACCCAGAATCCATCTGTCCGTGATGGCGCTGGTTTTTGGCCCACGAGGGACATAGGTGGGGCAATGATGGTGTTCCACGTGCAGGCGACTGTCGGGAGCAGAACCGTGTTCATTGTGAAATCCCAGGTTCCTTCTATTGCAGAATTGACAGCGTAGTAGCCAGGTACGACCGCCGTGCCTAAAACTGTACCCAGAACTGTCCCCCCTAATCCAAGAGGTACACGCACGACAGGGTCT
This sequence comes from bacterium, assembly GCA_037141675.1. Classification (GTDB taxonomy): domain Bacteria; phylum Verrucomicrobiota; class Kiritimatiellia; order RFP12; family UBA1067; genus CAIZQW01. The sequence goes on from JBAXCC010000034.1 coordinate 18,618, forward strand.
ACCGTGCTCTCCATCAAGGCCCAGGGATAAGCAAACCACCAGCCGAATACGCGCTTGCTGGTCCGTTTATCTGCCGTGGACCAATACTCGCCCCACGCCTTGGGGAGCCCTTTGATCGTAAAATCATAGAGACAGTCATCGTAGCCAAAGCAGTACATGTCCCAGCTGGTATCTGCCAGATCAGAATATTTTTTGCTTCCGAAATATTCGCCAAAATCGGATCCTGTTCTTTTCAGGTATTTGATCGTTGCATCTGTCGATTGATTGTAGCCGGGCACAACCCACACATCGTACCAAATCCCGTCCGCATCTTTGATTCGTCCACTCCCAAGCAATTGTCCCTTCTGCTCCCACGACAGGAAATAGCCTTCATCCGCTGCCTTTGAGTTGCCCTCGCCAGATGGCGTAGTGGAACATCCGGAGAGTCCTCCGATAATGACGCACAATAAAAGAAATTTAAAAACTTTCGTATTCATTTTTGCCTCCTATGGTATACACGGTTTTGATTCCGACCCCATTGAATTCACCAACACACTACGAGGAAATGATACACCCATTATTTGTATTCGTCAATTCAGTTAAGAATCAACGTTTCTCGACTTCAAGGCGTCTCTCGGCGATGTGATCAGGCGGCCCATATCCTGCGGCACAGCGGCATGAAAGAGGAGTCGCTCGCCTGTGGTTGGATGCGTGATGTTCAGGGTCTCAGCATGCAAAGCTTGCCGTTCCATGCGGAGTCTTTGTTTGTCTGCGTCTGTCAAGGTGTCATCGATAAACTTC
>JBAXCC010000035.1:0-19037 GCA_037141675.1 bacterium
AAACGCCTTCTTGACATCCCTGTCGTTATGCGAAGCCTTGGCTTTGAAGCGGCTTGGTGTGAGCTTAGCGTCTGCCTTTGTCTTTAAGCCTTCGAACTGCTTGTCATAAAGACTGCGATAGATCTTCTTGGCCACATCAGCTTGTGTCGAATCAAAGGCAGACTGTAATACCGCAAACGTTTCAATGCCATTCGCATTGTATAGCCGTGATGCGATAGATTGTTGCTTCTTGTCGTCTGTGGCGTATTTCAGCAGGGCCAAGAAAGCATCCTTTGAAGGAGGCGTGTAGGAGCACAGTGTACGCAGGGCTTCGGCTGAGAAGGCATTTTCTGAGCTGATCAACTTAACGAACTCTGGTTCAAAAGAGGCATCTTTGAATCGTTGCATCATAGAGAACATGACACCCTTGGTCGCCTTGTCAGAAGCCTTGCCCCATGATCCCAGAACAATGGCGTTGCGTTTTGCGCTATCCATCTCCTTGGACGCGGACAGTAATGCCTGCTCAGCGTTGTTGATGTCGCTCTCATGCGTGTCTTGCAACTGAGCGATGATCAAGGGCACGTGTGTCTCATTGACAACCTTTCGGATATTCCGCCATGCAGAGGCGCGTACGTCGTCAGCTTCCGCCTTGCTGGTGTAAGGGATCAGTGTGTCCACTGCTGTTGGCAACGCACGGTCGCCAACAATGTCCAACAGGATTGGCAACTTGCCTTTTGATGCCAGTAAAGTGGACTCCGTCTTGGGATCACTCATGACAACCAAGGCGGTTCGCGCTGCGCTGGCGATGTCCGGTGATTTCTCAAGTGCCTTCACGAAGAGCGGAATGTCTGCGCCTGTTGCTAAGGGCGTCAGTCCCATGAGCGCGGCCACAGCAAGTGCTTCGTTCTCAATGTTAGCTTCTTGCACGAAAAGCGGATAGCAGGCCTTATCCTTGCGCGTGGCGAGCGCCTTCAGAATGAGCACTTTCGCGTCATCGCTTGAAACGGCCTTATAGGTTGCCATGAAGTCGGCTGTCGGCACGCTAGCTGCGCACGCGATTGCAACTTCGCGGACCTTTTTGTCTGTCGAGACGATGTAGGTTGCAAAAGTCTTGGGATCCTTTTGAATATCACGATAGGCCTTGACGCAAGCATTCTCAGGGGTCGGCACGATGGTCGATATCGCGCCGCGCGTGTCGCCTTTGGCGTCCAGTATGCGCATAGCTTGCGCCTTGGTGAGCGGTGCTTCAAGACAGGCGGCTACGTCTTCGGCCTTTAGTTGGTCTGCGTACGGGAGGAGCACGCGCAAGAGTACGAGTTTTCCGTAAGCGGTTGTTTCCTTCTTTCCAAGCAGTGCGGCGAGCTTTGCAATGCTCTGCTTGCGGATAGCCTCATCCGGGGTGGTGACAAGTTGGTTCACGCCCGCCATGGTGCAGGCAGAAGCATCCATCTCGCCTGCTTGTGCAATCTTGGCCAACACCTCGTCGGAGATGACAGCCGTTGTTGTCTCCTGTGCAAACATCAACTGTGTACACAGCGAAAGTGCGGCAATGCAATAGAATTGTTTCATGTAAAATCCTTTTGATGAATAAGCATTTACGTTAGCTGCTTACTTGCGACAAACGAAAAAGGCATAAAGAAAACCATAAATATTCATGGATGTATTCTTTATGCCTTCGTGTCTTTGTTCAAACAGGTAACGCGGTGTTACTGGATTTCGCCAGCAGCCCATTGCGTGGCGAGAAGGATGTGTGCCAAACGCGTGGGATCCAAGTACGCACGTTGATCATGTGCAAACGAGGTGTAGAAGACGCGTCCTTTGCCTTCCGTGCGCGTCCAGGAGACAGGATAATCATTGGTCTCCTTGTTGTTCTGCTTGTCAGCGTTCGACTTGGCTGTTGTTGGATCAGAGAAGTCCAAAGAAACCAATACGTTCATTTTCGAGCGATCACAGAATTGCTTTGAACCTTGATAAATTTCATCGCTCAGCTTGAACGGCGCCTTGCCAAATGGTGCTGTCAGTGGTGACTTGGAATCGTCCACCTTGAATTGCCATGTCCCGCCGCCGCCCCATGGATGTCCGGAAAAGAGCGTGCCTGTCATGGCGCAAAGCGGATCGCATCCCTTGAAGTTGTCTGCTCCGCCATGAAGCACGACGTATCCTTTGCCGCCGCGAACAAATTCGGTCAACACTTTTTCAAGATTATTTTCTTTGAATTTGAGCCCCGTTGTGTTGTTCAACACGAGGACGTCATACTTTGCCAGGTTTTCCGCTGAAAGGTCAGCGTAGTTGTTTGAGAGATCAGCCTTGAAGAATCCCTTTTCAGTTGCGATCTCGTACATGCCGTTACCGTATTCAATGCCCTTTGCATGCGTGAATCCTTCGCACCGCCAGAAGACGAGAATTTTCTTAGGGGTTGCCGGCTTGGTGAGCTTGAGCTCGTCAATCAGTCCCGCAATTTTTGCCTTGTCTTCAGCATTTACGGGCTGGGGTGCAAATTCCTTCTTTGGAGCAGGGGGTGCTTTTGTAGGTGCAGGTTTTGCGGGTTGTTGCGCCCCGACAATCGTAGCAGTGAAAAGTGCCACGGTAAGCAATGACTTCATCATAAACAATCCTTCCTTAATTATTTTTTTAGCGTATCGTTATGATGCGCTGTAACTTTGGAAGACTATAACAAAAACGCCTTCATTGGGAAACATATTTTTGATTGCCTTGTATGGGACATTTTTTATACACTAGCGACAAATTGACCCTTTTTTTGGTGGAGGCCGTAAATATGCCGTCTGGATTTTTTGATAGGCTGGTAGCCCGCATTGATAAACTTGACTCTGAAAGTCTTCAGACGCAGATGAAACGCCTGTCCCAGGAACGTGTTTTTTTGGAAGCTATTTCCCAGACGATTCAGGAGGGGGTTCTGGTTATTGACAACGAAGGAACGTTGCTCTATGCAAACCGGGCAGCAGAGAAGATGACCGGACTTGATTTTGCCAGGACCAAGGGGCGCTCTGTTTTGAGATTGCTGCGGGATTGGGACTGGGAGCATCTCTTGGATGTGCCCTCCGAGGATGAGCATGAGCAACGTGAATGGATGCGCATGGTGACACGCGAAATTGAGGTGCACTATCCAACCCACCGTTACATTCATTTTTATGCGATACCCTTTAACCAATCGGATGTGGATGTAAAAAGTGTTTTGATTATTTTGCGCGATGTGTCGAATGAACGGAAGCAGGAGGCGTCGGTCATCGAGTCCGAGCGGATTAACGCGATCAAGAATCTGGCGGCCGGACTTGCGCACGAAATCGGAAATCCGCTCAACGCGCTCAACATTCATTTGCAGTTGTTGTCTCGTGAGTTGCGCGAGGTTAAGGACGAGGCGGTGAGAAAGTCGCTGCAGGAGTTGACGGATGTCGCCCGATCCGAAATAGCTCGACTTGATGCCATCAACACGCAGTTTCTTGGCGCGATACGTCCGAGGAAACCCGTGTTGATGCCGGAATCGCCAGCGGAGGTGCTTGAGGAGACGCTGAAGATTTTAAAGAGCGAGTTTAAGAACAGATCCATCACTGTTTCTGTGGACATTCCAGAAACTGTTCCTGCTGTTCGCCTGGACAGGCAGCAAATCAAACAGGTCTTTTTCAATCTGATCAAGAATGCGCTCGAAGCCATGCCAGACGGAGGCTCGCTACGCATTGTCTTTGGCATCGGGGATGCGTTTGTTGACATCTCCTTCATCGATTCGGGTGTTGGCATCCCGCAGGAAGATATGGGAAGTATCTTTGAACCCTACCACACTACGAAGAAGAAAGGCAGCGGATTGGGGTTGATGATTGTCCAGCGAATCGTCGAAGACCATCAAGGCGAAATTGAAGTTGCCACTAAACCAGGCCAGGGTGCCTGCTTCAAGATCCGTCTTCCTCGTAATGAACGCCGTGTCCGCATGCTGAAAGAAAATCAGAGCGTGTGATAATGGATACAAAAAATAGACCACTTCGTTATCCCTCACCTAGAAGAGCTGCAATTGATGCAGCGAAGTTACAGGACTTTGTCTCCACGCATGCTAAAAAAATTGTGACTGTATCAGATGTCCATGAGGCACTGAGTGAATACATGCCATCCGTGCAGCGCGCATTAAATAAAGAGGGGTTCACGTTCCTTACCGATCAAGAATGTCCGAAAATGTTGAAATCAGGCCAACTGCTACTCTGGCCGCTAGAAGAGCAAGTGCCTCATCGGTTGGCTCGTCGCTCAGGTTGCTCTATGGCTCTCTCAAGTGAGCGGAAAAGTGTTGTCGAGCAAAGGCGGAAAGAGATGTCAAAACATACGGGCGCTGAAGAAAAGGCGAAACTAGGTCAATTTTTAACACCGCGAGCGACATCCGATTTTCTTGCATCCTTATTTGACGAAAGAGGAAAAAGAGAATGCAGGTTGCTTGATCCGGGAGCAGGAATTGGTTCATTAACAATAGCATTTTTGGAAAATGAGGAGCTCCAGTTAGGCCCCATTAAAATAACGGCTTGTGAAATAGACGCGAAACTGCATCTTGATCTGGCCAAAACATTGGATACTACTGACGCTGAAATCATCACGAGCGATTTTATTGAGACGGCTGTTAATTGGTTGCAGTTTGAGCCCGAGAGACGATTCACCCATGTCATTCTTAACCCTCCGTACAAGAAAATATCAACGTTGTCATCCGCCAGAAACTTACTTCGGTGTGTAGACATCGAGACGGTCAATCTCTATTCAGCTTTTGTCGCATTGAGTATAAAGTTGCTTGATGACGGAGGCCAACTCGTTGCCATTATTCCGCGTAGCTTTTGCAATGGGCCTTACTACAAGTCATTTAGAAAGCTGATTTTAAAAGAGACGGCAATCAAGCAAATCCACCTGTTTGATTCGCGGAAATCTGCGTTTAAAGATGATAACGTCTTGCAAGAGAATATTGTGATCAAGCTTGTAAAACATGCGAAGCAGGGTGATGTTTTGATATCGATGTCCGCAGATGACACCTTCCATGACTATCATGTCAGTTCGTTTGCGTTTTCAGACATTATTAAGCCGTTGGACAAAGAACAATTTATCCATATCCCTACATCATGCGCACCATGCCAGCTCGACCAGTTACCCGGACTCACGCATTCTCTGACTGAACTGGGTGTATCGGTTTCAACAGGCCCTGTTGTTGATTTCAGGGTGAAGGATTTCTTGAGCCGTTTGCCCACGCGTTCGACAGCCCCGCTTTTATATCCAGCTCACTGTGGTTTGAATACATGTATTTGGCCCAAACCGGATATTAAAAAACCGAATGCATTGATTATATCTATTGAGACTAAGAAGTGGCTCTTCCCTCTTGGTTATTATTGTGTTGTTAAACGGTTTTCATCAAAAGAGGAGAAGCGCCGCATTACGGCGAGCGTTGTTTCTCCAGAAACGTTCGGAAATGTATTAGGGCTTGCCTTTGAAAATCATCTGAATGTTTTCCATGAAGAAAAAAAGGGGATTTCAGCAGAATTGGCTCATGGGTTATCCGTCTACCTTAACACATCTTTTGTGGATAATTATTTCCGGTGCTTCAATGGACATACGCAAGTGAATGCAACCGACTTGCGGCAATTGTTTTACCCGTCGAGGGAAACACTCATCAAGCTGGGTAAATGGGCTATGGCTCAAGAAGAATTAACAGAGGCAGGGGTTACAAGCTACTTAAGAAAGGTATTGCTATGAGAAAGACAAAGGTCAAAGAGGCACTCGCCATATTGAAGGCATTTGGCTTGCCTCGCGAACAGCAAAATGAGCGTTCAGCGTTGTCGCTTCTGGCGTTACTTCATCTCTCTCCAGATAAAGAGTGGCATGAAGCAGAAGCTCCGCTTATGGGCATTACGCCGATTATGGATTGGATGAAGGCGACGTATCGGAAAATGTATATGCCGAATACGCGCGAGACGATTCGGCGTCAAACAATGCACCAGTTTGTGTCTGCTGGAATTGCGCTCTATAACCCAGACGATCCCAGTCGGGCGGTGAATAGTCCACATGCAGTTTATCAGATTAGTCCTCCTGCATTGTCAACCCTTGGGGCATACAATACGCTGGGATGGGATGCTAAATTGAAGGACTTTTTAAGCACACAAACTAAACTTGTGGATCAGTATGCAAAGCCCCGGCTTATGAAAAAGGTTCCGATCTCGGTCTGTTCAGGGGCAATCCATTTGAGCCCCGGGAAACATAGTCACCTGATAAAAGCTATTGTGGAAGATTTTGCTGGGTATTTTGTTCCCGAAGCCAAGTTGGTCTATGTTGGGGATACAGGAAAAAAACAAGGTTATACTGATAAGTGCTTGCTAAAACAACTTGGCATCCAACTCAATGAACATGGAAAAATGCCGGATGTTATTCTCTATTGTCCTGTACGTAATTGGCTCGTGTTGGTGGAGGCGGTCACGAGTCATGGACCTGTGGATGGCAAAAGGCATCAAGAATTGTCGGATCTCTTTGCGGGTTCAACTACGGGAATCGTTTATGTGACGGCTTTCCCTAGCCGTTCAGTAATGAGCCAATATATTGGAAGTATTGCATGGGAAACGGAAGTGTGGGTAGCAGATGCGCCGACCCATCTGATTCACTTTAATGGAACACGATTCTTAGGGCCTTACAAATGAATAAACCAATGATACTCGTTGTGGATGATGACAGGAACACGCGTGAGGGGTTGCAACGCGGGTTGCAGCGGCATTATGAGGTGCGGACTGCCGAGAGCGCGGAGGCTGCGCTGGCGGTGCTGGCGCGCGAACCGGATGTGGCACTCATGCTATCGGATCTGCGGATGCCCGGGGTTGATGGGCTGGGGTTGTTGCAGCAAGTGAAGAAGCTCTATCCAGAGTTGCTGTGCGTCTTGCTGACCGCGTATGGTTCTGTTGAAACCGCCGTTGATGCGATGCGGCAGGGGGCGTATGATTTTCTGATGAAACCCGTCGATCTTGACCACTTGGATATGCTTGTGGCGCGTGCGCTCAAGACGCGTGACTTGGAGCGCAAGGTTGAGACGCTGGAGACGCAACTCAATGAACGGTTTGGCCTGGAACAGATCATCGGCGAATCTCCTTCCATGAAGGCTGTTTTTGACATTATCCGGTATACGGCTCCGACGCAAGCATCTGTGCTGATACAAGGTCCTAGCGGAACAGGCAAGGAGCTTGTTGCACAGGCAATTCATCGGCTGAGCGGACGCAAGGGTGCCTTCATCGCAGTCCATTGTGCCGCGTTATCCGAGACACTCTTGGAGAGTGAATTGTTTGGTCATGAGAAGGGTGCATTTACTGGAGCGACATTGCAGCGCAAGGGCCGCTTTGAGCTGGCTGATGGAGGAACCCTCTTCCTGGATGAAATTTCGGAAATCGAACCTGCTATGCAGGTAAAACTGTTGCGCGTGCTGGAAGAGAGGACGTTTGAGCGTGTCGGCGGTGAAGAGAGTATCAGCGTTGACATCCGCATTATCGCTGCAACGAATCGCGACTTGACTGCGTATGTGAAGCAGGGGAAGTTCCGAGAAGACCTCTTCTTCCGTCTGAATGTTGTCGATATTATGCTTCCCCCGTTAAAAGAGCGGGTGGGGGATATCCCGTTGCTGACGGTCCGCTTCTTAAAAGAGTATGCTGATCGCAATGGCAAAAAGCTCGAGGGAATTACCCCTGAGGCCTTGGGGGTGCTGACGCGGTATGCGTGGCCAGGGAATGTACGTGAACTACGTAATACCATGGAGAAGATGGTGGTTCTTTCACAGGCAGGGCGTCTGGATGTGAATGATGTGCCGCTCAACATCCGCGAAGCCATTAAGCATGTGGATAGCCAAGCTGCGGAAGCCTTGCTGGTTGATGGTTCACTTGCGGACACTGAAAAACAAAAAATCCTCGCCGTACTTAAGAAGAATAATGAAAATCGGACACGCGCCGCAGAGGAGCTCGGCATCAGTCGCCGTACGCTTCACCGTAAACTGAGAGAATACGGCGTCAGCGAAAAGGGTGCTATAACTGATTGATCATCTCGAGGACGATGCGTCCGGTGATGGACAAGCTTTCTGCTGAAAGCTTGTCGAGAGTATCGCCGGGGGTGTGCCAGTAATTATTGTTCCCTGGAGCATCTCCATATTCAAAGTCAATCAAGTCCACAGCCGGGAAACCCTGATCAAGGAATGGCTGGTGATCGTCAAGAATGGCCCCGTCGTAAAGAGCGATATGATTGCGGTCGCCTGTTGCGTCTGCAGCGCGTAAAGCGCCTGCACGCAATGCGCCGGTTCCATTGTGAGGCAACTGGATATGAAGGTCGCGATCGCCAATCATGTCCATGAGGATCACGGCCGCAATATCTTTCTTTTGTTGTTTCAGTTTTTTAGCAAGATGCCGGCTGCCGTGCAAGCCATCCTGCGCATCAAAGGTGATCTTGCACTCTTCGCCGTCGAGGAATGCGACTTGAATCGTGTAGCGGGGTGTGCCAGATGCGGCAATGATCCGCGCGAGTTCGAGTAACAATCCCGTGGAGGAAGCCCCGTCATTTGCACCTTGAAATGAGGGGCCGATGCCGCTCTTGGTATCGAAGTGTGACAGGAGGAGGATCGTTCGCTCTGTTTGCCCTGGGATGAAGGCCTCGACATTGTGGAAGGTCCGGTCGCCCTGAGGGGTCTGGTCGATAAAGGTGTCGATGGTCGCTTGCTTCAGCCCGCTTGAAGCGAGCTGATCTTTGAGCCATTGCGCGGCGCGCTCAGCTCCGGGTGTCATGGCATCACGAGGTGTGCAGGCATGGATAAAGGCAGAGACATACGCCAGCGAATTTGTTCCATGCTCCGACGTAAAAACGAGGCGCGGTGCTGTGACGTTCTTAACAGGGGTTTCTTTTTTACAGCCCATAATGAGCAGGCCTGCGGCGAAGATGTACAATCCTATTTCTTTGTTAATCATCTCTATTTCATGTAATAGCCAGATACTCGCCATTGCCCGTCTTTGTCCAGCATGGGTGTAATAGTCTCAAGGGCAACCTTCTTATTCTCGAACGAGGCATTGAATTGGATGACAACATATTCCCCGTCTGGAGCGCCTGGCAAAGCAGTCCTGTAGTTCTTGGACTTGAGTTCTCGCGAGATGTTTTTTCCAAAAGGCTTTCGTCCAGACTGCATGGCCTGAAGCCATTGTCCCTTCTGTACAGCCCCCTTGAAGTACTGCGCAGACTGATCCCAGCTTTCCGCATACTTCTCTCCGTCAACCAGTGACAGCCACGACTTGGCAGACTCAATAGCCGCTGCCTCCGCCTGCGGGTTGCTCTTGGAATTGCAACCCAAAAGAGCGACCATCGCTACGAGTGATACACATACCAGCATTATTCTCATGTTCGTATATCCTTTCTGAGTTCTCGAAAGTGTAATGGAGATTCGCAGTTGTTTACTGATAGGCGAACCAGTGATTAGAGTCAGTTTCTCGTTTTTAAGCAGGCAAATCAAGTCAAATTTAAGTTATTGTACTCCTGCCAAGCAAGTTTCAAGCGTCCAGTTTCAAATTCCAACATTCCAATGACGTTATCGTCCATGTACTTCCGCTTGGCTCTCGTGGAGGCCTTCGGCTTTGTTCACAATCAGATCAGCCTCTTTCAGCAGGGCGAGTTCCGGGTAGTCGTAACGGGAAGGGGAGTGGTGGTTGCCGATAATATTCGTGACAATCTCAATTTTATCCGATGGGAATCCTATTCTTTTGAGCAACGCCTCTGCGACAGCAGGACCGTATTCCTCCTGCGTCTTACCATTGTTGTATCCGTGCCTCTCTTCCGAAATTTTGATTCCTACATCATGCAACAAGGCTGAGGCGATGGCAATGTCCGGGTCGCACCCCGGGTAGTTGCCCGTAAGGCGATCGGCATGGTGAAGCACGTTCAGGGCGTGATTGATCCTTCGGTCGTCGCCGCCGAAGTATTCAATCAGCACGCGTGTTAGTTTTGCTCGCAGGTATTGCATGTTTAACTCTACAGTTTCCTCCATACGCATCGAAGAGCCACTTTAAAGTTGATTCGCTGTTTGGATGCTGACTCGAACAAGTGAGGTGCTTAGTTTCTCGTTAATGGGCAGGTAAATCAAGTCAATTTTAAGTTTAGTATGTTCTGTTCGAATTGCATACGAGACACGGACTTGTCATCTCAGTGCAAATTATGGTGGTAGACCCCTGAGGATTTGCCTGAGGTTATTGTTTGCAATGTAAACAGCACCCGCAGTCTGAGCTATTCTGTCAGGCATGTTGAAGATGATCCTTTACCCTTTTAAGATTTTAGTCTGCGAAAGAAACGCTACTGATGAAAGCGTATTGTTTTTAGCCGGAGCTTCTTGTATAATCCCCCCCTTCTAACGAACGATATGCAGGCGATTGTCATCCATAAAGTAGGGGCCTTTGAGATCGAAGATGTGCCCTTACCCGTATCCGCGCAACATGAAGTGCGCGTGAAGGTCGCTGTCACAGGCCTCTGCCGTACCGATCTGAAAATCATTGAGCATGGACATCGGGATCTGACACTCCCGCGAATCCCCGGAGAAGAGGTTGTCGGAGTGGTCGATGCTGTCGGCCCCCAGACGGATCTGTCCTGGCTCGGCGCACGGGTCTACCTCTATCCGGGAACCGCATGCGGGACCTGTCCGCAATGCCTGGCGGGTGCGGATAATCTCTGCCGCGGCATGCAAATTATGGGGTTCCATCGGGATGGCGGCTTTGCAAGTCATGTTGTTGCGCCAGTAAAGAGCGTGTTGCGGATACCCGATGGACTCTCCTTTGAAGACGCTGTTTTTGCTGAACCTCTTTCCTGTTGCCTCAATGCGCTTGAACGTGCGGAATTAAAAGCTGGGGAACGTGTTGCGATCTGGGGCGCAGGACCTGCCGGGACGCTTCTGGCGCGCGCAGCCAAACAGCGCGGCGCAAAGGTTGTCCAGATTGAGCCGGATGGTGCGCGCCGTGAGCGTTCTGGCGCTGTTGCGATGCTTCCTGCTCATGAACGCTTTGATGTCTGTATTCCTGCTGTGGGCAGTGTTGAAGCCTACAACCAAGCGATTGCTTCACTGGCACCGCGCGGTCGGCTTGTAGCATTCTCAGGGCTCCTGCCGGGCAATGAGCCAAGCCTGTTGAGCATTAATTCAATCCACTATCTTGAACAACGCGTTGTCGGTGCATACGGGTGCGCCTTCCGCCACGGTGAAGAGGCGATCCAGTTGATTGCGTCAGGTGCAATACCCGTTGCAGACCTGATCAGCCATCGCTTGCCGCTGACGGCTTTGGCAGAAGCGCTTGACCTTGTGCGCTGCCGTACCGGAATGAAAGTACACCTCTACCCATGAACGATCTCGCCCCTTTTGGCAAACTGATTCAGCGACTTATTAATCATACGGATTTGACCTCGGAAGAGTCGTATCGCGCCTTCTGTGAAATCCTCAAGGGTGAGCAGCCCGACCTTCAGCAGGGCGCTTTCCTGGGTGCGTTGGTGGCCAAGGGCGAGACCTCCGGCGAGATCGAAGGTGCCTGGAAGGCGATCATGGAGCTGGATACAGTGGATGCCTCTGAAGGCTTGCCGCGTCCGCTGATCGAAAATTCAGGCACGGGCATGGATTCGCTCAAGACTTTCAATGTCAGCTCCGCAGCGGCAATTGTCGCAGCCGCGTGCGGTGCGACACTGGCGCGTCATGGCGCCCGGGCATTGACCTCCTCGTGCGGGACCGTGGATGTGCTGGAGGCTGCCGGCATCGGCGTGGATGTCTCGATTGAAACCATCCGTAAGAGCATTCGTGACTGCGGTCTGGGGCTTTTCAATGGCATGAGCGCCAAGGTGCACCCGTGTGCCTTGGGACGCATTCTGAGTCAGATACGCTTTGGCTCCACGCTGAATATCGCCGCCTCCCTTGCCAATCCGGCGCGTCCCGACCGCGTGGTGCGGGGTGTGTATGCACCCAGACTCCTGACGCTCGTTGCGGATGTGCTTTGTGATATGGGCGTGGAACGGGGTATGGTCGTACACGGAACGGATTCTGAACTCCCAGGCGGCATGGATGAGCTCTCTATCACCGGTCCGACGCAGATTATCTCCTTCTCCACTACGTATCGGCATGAATATTCGATTACACCGGAAGATGTCGGATTGTGCACGGCGAGCTTTGAAGAGGTCGCTGCGCTGGGGGATGTTCTGCGCGAGAGCGATCGTCTAGTGAATATTCTCTCAGGCCTAGGAACGCAAGCCTGCATGGACATGACCTGTCTCAATGCAGCGGCTGTCCTCTATGTCGGCGACTTAGCCGCCTCCCTTGAAGAGGGCGTAGCGCTTGCACGGAATGCGATAACAGATGGACGCGCATCTGCGAAGCTCCAGCAATGGCAGAAGGCACAAGGTTCGAGCGGTTCGCTGTAAGACGAGTGAGGACGTATTGACGGGTTGACTGTGTGACGGATTGAGGGTTTAGGACGGATTGACTAGGTTAACTCAATCAGTCAATAAGTCACTCCGTCAATCGGTCCTTTTTTTTTCTTTGTGTTCTATGCGTTCTTTGTGGTTAAATAGTAAACATTGAATTTATAAGCAACGAAAAACTAAAGGAGATTCCAGTATGATATCACGACGCGTGTTCATGAGTACCACAACGGCAGCACTTTGTGCAGTCAGCTTTACGTTCAACAGTCAGGCGGCTGATGAATATACCATCACACCCGAGTGGCAGGCTGCGATTGAGAAAATCGCTCCGACGAAAGCAATGGCCACCCCAAAGAAGGAACGCACAATACTGGTCTTTTCTCTGATTACCGGCTTTGATCATAAGGTGACACCCAAGACAGCTGCGGTGGTGAAGATGCTGGGAACGAAGACAGGTGCCTGGAAGGTTGTTGAGAGCAATGACATAGAGCAGTTCATGCCGGAAAACTTGAAGGCATACGATGCAGTTGTCCTGAACAACAACTGTCCCACGGGTAAAGACCGTGATATCTTCCGCGATGTGCTGATCAATCTGGTCGACAAGCATGGTGCGAAATATAAGGAGCTTCCCCTTGCTGAACGAGATGCAAAGGTAAAGGCTCTTCTCAATTCGCTACTTAGTTATGTCGAGAATGGCGGCGGACTGATTGCTCTGCATGGCGCCATCGCCAACTTCAACAGCGATGACCGTTTTAGCGCGTTGCTGGGCGGCAGTTTTGATTTCCATCCAGCAGCACAGGAGGTCACGCTGAATCCGGTTGATGCCAATCATCCGCTGACGAAATGTTTTGAAGGGAAGCCGTTTGTCCACAAAGATGAACCCTATCTCTTTAGCCGCGCATACGCAAAGATGAATTTCAAGCCCCTGCTGGAAATGGATATGGGCAAACTCAAGGCTGACAAAAAGGTCGCTAATCTCCCTGTCATGAAACGGTATACAGCCTGGATTAAGCGTCACGGCAAAGGACATGTCTTTTACTGCTCACCTTCGCATTTCCCCGCCAGCTTTGATCAGCCGGCCCTGTTGCAGTTCATGCTCGGCGGCATTCAGTATGCCCTTGGCGATATCGATTGCGACGACGCGCCCATCGCTAAGTGAGCAGCTTCTAGGCTTCGTTGTTGTCCTACCATTGTGGACGGTCGATAGGGCCAGTCGGCAATGGATGCGGTTTTCATCCGGGAACTAAATCTGCTGGAAGATATTCCAGATGGAGGAACGTGCTATGATGACGATATCGCGTCGGGCGTTTGTGAAGACTGGCGTGGCTGCGGCTGCGTCAGGGCTGTCGGTCTCGGGCCAGCAGCAATCGGTTGTTCCTCCTAAAATATGGGGCGCACTGCTGCACATGGGCACGAATATGTGGTCGGACATTCCTGTGACCGCATGGGGACCGTTTAAGGGGGAACAGTTGGACCTGGTCTGCCAAGCCGACCACCTGCGCTTTGACGAAGCAGTGTGGCAGGCGCTGACCGCACGCATGGCAGAGGCCAAGATGAACCTCGTGGTGATCGATCTTGGCGAGGCGCTACAGTATGAGAGCCACCCCGAGCTGGCAGTGAAGGGGTCTTGGCCAATCGCACGTTTCCGCAAGGAACTGGCGCGCCTGAGGTCCATGGGCCTCGAACCGATCCCGAAGCTTAACTTTTCGACAGCGCACGATACGTGGCTCAAGGAGTATGGACGGCAGGTCTCCACGCCAGCATATTACAAAGTCTGCTCGGATATGATCCGCGAAGTCTGCGCGATCTTTGACAAGCCGCGTTTTTTCCACCTTGGCTACGATGAGGAGACAGCTGGCCATCAGTCGAAGTACAGCTATGCAGTGGTGCGGCAGGGCGAGCTTTGGTGGCACGACTTCCTGTTCTTTGTGAAGCAGGTTGAAGCACAGGGTGTCCGTCCGTGGATCTGGTCGGATTACTACTGGAATCACCCAGAGGAGTTTCTGAATCGCATGCCGAAGTCCGTGCTGCAGAGCAATTGGTACTATGGCGCGTCGTTCGATGCAGCCAAGCAGAAATATGTGCAGGCGTATATCGACCTCGACAAGGCAGGCTTCGATCAGGTGCCGACCGGCTCCAACTGGAGTAGCGACCTCAACTTCAAGGGCACGGTGGAGTTCTGTAAAAAGAACCTCGCTTCAGAGAGGCTCAAAGGGTTTCTGATGGCGCCGTGGTTTTTCACGCTGCCAGAATGGAAGGAGAAGAACCTGCAGGCCATCGCGCAAGTTGCAGAGGTGATCGGATGATCAATCAGGGTATAATAAAAAACATGAGAAAAGCATGCCTTCGCCGCTGTACTTTGGTTAGACGGAGTCTCGTGCTGCTCGGCGTGTGCGCAGTCGCGTTGCAGGCGGGTGCGACCGAAAAGCGTCTGATCGCACACAGCTGGGATCTGCTCGCGGTGCAGCCAGCGGATGTGGCACGCAATGTGGAGGCGTTGGAGGGACTTCCCTTGGATGGTCTCTCGCTCGCGGTGGTAGTCGAGCCAGAGAAGGGGCGGCATGTCGGATACAACACGATCATGGGCGATGCGCAATGGGAGCGCGCATGGTTCATGCGGGAAGCGGAAGTCGTAAAGCAATGCGCATCGCGCTCGCTTAAGCATAACTTTCTAACCTCTCTCTGGGCACCCCGCAAGCGGCTGGCATGGGGTGACGATGCAGCGTGGGCAGCCTTCGCGCATAACCTTGGCGTACTGGCGTGGCTGGCCAAGGAGGGTGGAGCGAAAGGGATATTGGTCGATCCCGAGGACTATCCGGAAACACGTCAGTATTCCCGTCTGAAAGACGACCCGCCCTTTGATGTCGTGTCAGCGCTGGCACGCAAGCGAGGCGCGCAGGTGATGCGGGCCATGACCAAGACGTATCCTGAAATCGTGGTGCTCTCCTTCTGGTTGCTGAGTCTGAATCCCTCATACTATGTGGGTTGCGATGAGCCAGCCGCGATGGTGGCCGAAGCCGGCGACCTTTGGCCGAGCTTCGTGAATGGACTGCTGGACGCGCTGCCGCCTGCGGCACGGCTAGTCGACGGTAACGAGCATGGCTATGGCTACGAAGCCGCAAACCAGGACTTCTATCTTTCAGCGTGGTCGATGCAAAATCGGGCACTGGCGCTGGTGGCGCCCGAGAACCGCATCAAGTATCGCACGCAAGTGATGGCAGGCTTTGGACTCTACTTCGACATGTATACGAACCCAACAGGTTCGCCTTGGTACTTTGGCGAGGTGGGCGGATCGCGGCTGAACCACCTCGCGCTGAATGTGACGCAGGCGCTGGACGCAGCGGACGAGTACGTGTGGGTGTATGGCGAAAAGCTCGATTGGATCCGTTGGACCGGAACATCACGGACGAACGCGACGTGGGAGGCGGCTCTGCCAGGGTTCTCGGATACGCTGCGGATTTTGCGGCGTCCGTCTGAAGCCCGCGCGATCATCGAACGCCGCCGCCAAGCTGGGACGCTGACGAACCTGCTTGCGAACGGCAGATGCGTGTCGACGGAGAAGCCAAAGGAATCAGCCTTTATTCAAGGACGGTTGCCGGCTGAGTGGGGCTGCTGGCAGCACGAGAAGCAGACACAAGGCGTCTTCGGGACGGATACCCAGAAGGGGCTGGGCGACTCCTCGTCGCTGCGGGCCGAGGGTGTAGGGGATGGTTGCTTTATTGGCAAGGCGCGGGTTTTGGCAGGCGGCCGCTACGCAATCGAGGCCTATGCACAAGGCGCAACACCGCGTGTCCGCGTACGTTGGAACAAAGAGGGCCGCTGGCACGCCGAATCGCTGGACGTGATGATTCGCTTTGGCGAGCCAACGACGAATGGTTGGCGTCACGCATTCGGCGTGGTACAGGCGCCTGCTGGCACAGACACACTGATATTGCTACTCGGCACCCAGCAGAAACCCGGTGAGAGAACCTGGTTCGACAACGCAGCGGTCTTTCCGCTTGTTGGGCCATAAGACAATGAATATTCAACATCGACGTTGATTGGTGTTGAGCGAAATGAAATAAAAGGGGGAATCTGTTATGGGAACTATATCTGTCAGGAACATCATTCTGAGCGCTCTGTTGATCGCGGGGTCAGTGGCCGCCGCACCGGCGGAGTATTATCAGATTCGCGGCGGCATTCCCAATAGCCAGTATTATTTCAAGAACGACAGGGTCGGCAACCAATACTTGTTCTTCATCGGCAATACCGCATTGGCAGGAACAGGACTGAAGGATCAGTCCCTCCGTTACTCCGCCCAGATGGTGAAGGGGTTCAAAAAGGGCTTTCCTGCTGCGGGGATGAATGAGACGCGGCACATGTACCCGGGCGGTAGCTGGTTCGGTCTCTTCCGTTGCAGCCGCGGACAACCCGTGTTTGGTGAGGTGATCTGCAGCGGACATCTGGCGATTCTCGATTTTGCCGCCGATGACCGAAACGTCGACATCGAGCAGGTCAAGACCTCGCTGGAAGGGCTGGTCCGCCAGGTCACCCTCTATCGCGATACCCACAGCCGCATACTCATCTACACGCTGACCCCTGAAATGCTGCAGGCGTACAAGGCCGGACAGACGCCTGCGTTCATCCAAGTCTGCGAGCAGATTGCAGCTCATTACAGCATCCCCAGCCTGAACCTGGCTAAGGTTGCGGCGGACAAGATCATCGCCGGCGAGATATCTTTTGAAGCCTTCTCGGCTGACGGAATCAACCCGACTGATGCCGGCGCCAAGATCTATGCCGACGCGGTTGCGACCTTCTGCGATGCGCTGCTGACCGCCTTCCCGGTTCCAGAGAAGCCTAAGGCGTATGCTCTGCCTGCTCCCCTCTTTCCGCAAACAGATGACAATGGACGCATCATCGCCTACGAGAATCTGCAGGTCAACCGGTCCGGTATATGGAAGCCCGGACAGGCGAGCCCGATCGGACCCTTCCGTCACCTGCTCGTCTCCAATCAGGCCGGCGATTCGCTGAAGCTGAAGTTCAAAGGCTCAGAGATCGGAATCCTCGATGTTGTTGATAAGGACAGCGCGGACTATGAATACGCCATCGATGGCGCAGGATTCAAGAAGCTGGCCGCGCCGAAAGAGGTAACCGCTCCGCTCATGCGCCCGGTTTCATTGGCAAAAGGGCTGGATCGGAACGCGGAGCATGAACTCGTGCTCAAGATCGCCTCTCCCGGCGTTGCGCGCATGGGGGGCTTCCTGCTCAATGGCACTGTGACCGACGCCTTCGCTGGCAAGAGTACACTGGAACGGATTGACGCGATCTATGCTGCCATGGATCCGATCGTCTATCAGCCGCCCAAAGGACGCTTTGCGAATATCCCCAAGACCCTGGCGAAACTGCGCGACGGCGGTGAGCTACGTATGGTCCTTCTGGGCGATAGCATCATGGGCAACACCACCAGCTCCTCCTTCGAACTCCTGCTCATGCGCGATTACCCGAAATGCAAGATCATCAAGATCGCCTCGCTGAGAAGCTCGACTGGCTGCAAATACTACCGAGAAGAGAACCGCGTCCAGGACTATGTGCTGAAGCACAATCCTGACCTTCTGGTGATCGGCGGCATCTCCAATGGCGGAGACGCCGAGGCGGTGCGCTCCGTGGTCCAGCAGGTGCGGGCCAAGAAGCCGGACACTGAGGTGTTGTTGCTGACGCCGGTCTTCGGCGCCATGCGCGACGAGCACATCAGGACTTTCACGCGCGAGATCGACACGACCACGAGCAACTTCCGCTTCAACATGCAGAAGGTCGCGGCGGAGGAGAAGTGTGCCTTCTTTGACATGACCGGCCCCTGGTGGTCGTATATCCAGGAGAGCGGCAAAACCTATGGCTGGTTCATGGGCGATGCTGTCCACGCCAATGACCGCGGCTGCCAGATCATCGGTCGCCTGCTGGAGTTCTGGTTCAAGTCCGATAACTGAGCATATTAGAATGATGGAAAATCAAATGAGCTGGATGAAATGTGTGATGGTGATTTGCAGTCTCGTTTGCGGGGTGTCGGCTGAAACTGTGTTGCCGCGCCAATTCAACGAGGATCGTCCGCTGGCGGAACGATTCCAGAATCCGCCTGCCTCTGCGCGTATCCTGCGCATACTTCACAGTCAGCACGATATCCCTGCCGAGCAGGATAAGATTTTGAAAGAACTGGCAGATCAGGGCTTTGGCGGTTTTGCGGGGAACGTCAATTTTACAGGCTATGTGGATGACCCGACGAAGTGGCCGGCTTTTATCCGTGGCGTGAAGATGGCCAAGGCTTCCGGGATGGCGCTCTGGCTTTATGACGAATGCGGTTATCCGTCTGGCAGTGCGCGCGACTTGGTGCTGCGCGGACATCCGGAGTGGGCTGCGCGAGGTCTGCTGGTGGCCATGACCAATGTGGCGGCCAAAACAGCGGTCTCCTTCAAAGCGCCATCGGGATTGCTGGTGACAGCAGTTGCGCTACCGCTGCGCGACGGCAAGCTGGTTCGAACAGAAGCGATACCGATCAATGCAGCGGTTACGGACGGCCTATTGAATTGGAAGACGCCGGAGAAGGATACGTGGTGCATTTTGCTGGCGACCGAGGAGTTTATCTATCACGGGACACATGCCGAGGT